>NZ_AP014568.1:0-321751 GCF_000828895.1 Serpentinimonas raichei
ATGTCCCTAGTCTTGATTCCGCCCGAAGTCTCGGAGCCTGCGGAGGCTTTGTGGTCGGCCTGTGTGCAGCGCCTGGCGCTCGAACTGCCGGCGCAGCAGTTCAACACCTGGATCCGCCCCTTGGCGGCCCAGGTGTCGCAGACGGCCGACTCGGTCACGCTGCTGTTGCCAAGCCGCTTCAAGCTCGACTGCATCCGCACCCAGTACGCTGCCCGCATCGCCGCTGCCTTGCAGGCGGTGGCCGGGCGGCCGGTGGCGCTCGAGCTGGTGCTGGCCAGCCGCCCAAGCGCGCGCGCCACCCTTGGCAAACCAGCGCCGGCCCGTGCCACACCGGCCGACGCGGCGGCGGATGCGCTCGGGCACGATGCCGAGGCTTGGACCATGGAGCCGGCTTCCAGTCCCGTAGCCGCCAGCGCCGCCACGGCCAAGCGGGTTGAGCCGCTGCATCGGCTCAACAGCGGGCTGACTTTTGCCACCTTGGTCGAGGGCACGGCCAACCGCATGGCGCGCGCGGCCGCCATGCACGTGGCGCACCATCCGGGCCAGCTCTACAACCCCTTGTTTATCTATGGTGGCGTGGGCTTGGGCAAAACGCACCTGATGCACGCCATCGGCAACCAGTTGCTGGCGGGGCGCTCAGCGGCCAAGGTGCTCTACGTCCACGCCGAACAGTTTGTGACGGACGTGGTCAAGTCGTACCAGCGCAAAACTTTTGATGAGTTCAAGGCGCGCTACCACTCGTTGGACTTGCTGCTGATCGACGATGTGCAGTTCTTTGCCAACAAAGAGCGCACGCAGGAGGAGTTTTTCAACGCCTTCGAGGCGCTGCTGGCCAAAAAAAGCCACATCGTCATGACCAGCGACACCTACCCCAAGGGGCTGGCCGACATCCACGAGCGGCTGGTGTCGCGCTTCGATGCCGGCCTGACGGTGGCCATCGAGCCGCCCGAGCTCGAAATGCGGGTGGCCATTCTGATCAGCAAGGCCGAGGCCGAAGCGGCGGCGTTGCCCGAGGATGTGGCCTTTTTCGTGGCCAAGAACGTGCGCTCCAACGTGCGCGAGCTCGAAGGGGCGCTGCGCAAAATTCTGGCCTACTCGCGCTTCAACCACAAAGAGATTTCGATCGCGTTGGCGCGCGAGGCGCTGCGCGACTTGCTCAGCATCCAGAACCGCCAGATCTCGGTCGAGAACATTCAGAAAACGGTGGCCGACTTTTACAAGATCAAGGTCGCCGACATGTACTCGCGCAAGCGGCCTGCCAACATCGCACGGCCACGCCAGATCGCCATGTTTCTGGCCAAGGAGCTGACGCAAAAGAGCCTGCCCGAAATCGGTGAGCTGTTTGGCGGGCGCGACCACACCACGGTGCTGCACGCGGTGCGCAAGATCGCCGCCGAGCGCCAGACCCTGAGCGAGCTCAACCAGCAGTTGCACGTGCTGGAGCAAACCCTCAAGGGCTAAACCCTTACCAAGGCCCACCGATGCCCAGCGCCGTGCCCTTTAAACCTGCAACAATTCAGCCGATGGCCTGTGGCCGGCTGCCTGAGCCGCCGCACGGCTTCACCCTTTAACTGAACTCGAACCGAAAGCCCGCCCATGATCGTTGTGCAATCGACCCAAGACAAGCTGTTGGCCGCCCTGCAGGCGGTGTCGGGCATTGTGGAGCGCCGCCACACCATGCCGGTGCTGGCCAATGTGCTGCTGCGCAAAGTCGGGGGCTTGGTGGAGCTGACCACCAGCGACCTCGAAATCCAGATTCGCACCCAGGCCGAGCTTGGGGGCGACGAGGGCGCCTTTGCCACCACGGTGGGCGCGCGCAAGCTGATCGACATTTTGCGCACCCTGCCGGCCGAACAAAAAGTCACGCTGGAGGCGCAGCAGTCCAAACTCATCCTAAAGGGCGGCAAATCACGCTTCACGCTGCAAACCCTGCCCGCCGAAGATTTTCCGCTGGTGCAGCAGGCCCCCAGCTTCGGCCCAACCTTCAGCGTGCCGCAAAAGGTGTTCAAGAGCTTGCTGGGCCAAGTCTCCTTTGCCATGGCGGTGCAAGACATCCGCTTCTACTTGAATGGCATTTTGTTCGTCGCCGAAGGCAAGACCCTGAGTCTGGTGGCCACCGACGGGCACCGGTTGGCCTTCTCCAGCGCCGCGCTCGAGGTCGAGGTGCCCAAACAAGAGGTGATCCTCCCACGCAAGACGGTGCTGGAGTTGCAGCGGCTGCTGTCGCAGGCCGAGGGCGAAGTCGAACTGCAATTTGCCTCCAACCAAGCCCGCTTCAGCTTTGGCGGCCTAGAGTTCATCAGCAAGCTGGTGGAGGGCAAGTTCCCGGACTACCACCGCGTCATCCCGCGCCAGCACCCGCACGTGCTGTTGCTGGGTCGCCAGCCGCTGCTGGCCGCGCTGCAACGCGCCGCCCTCATGACCAGCGACAAGTTCAAGGGTGTGCGCCTAAGCCTGGAGCCCGGTGTGTTGCGGCTGGTGGCGCACAACGCCGAGCAGGAAGAGGCGCTGGACGAGCTCGACATCGAGTACCAGGGGCCCATGATCGAGATGGGCTTCAACGTCACCTACCTGATCGAGGGCTTGAGCAACATGGGCCAGGAGATGGTGCGCTTGGAGCTGGCCGATAACAACGCCTCGGCGCTGTTGACCATTCCCGAACACGAGAGCTACAAATACGTGGTGATGCCGATGCGCATCTGAGCCCCACGCCGCCGGCTGCGCTTGCTGCGCCTTTTGACCCCCAGCGCCCGCCTTTGTGCGGGCGGTGCGTTTGATGAGAGTTGTGATCCATGAATTCCGAATTCCCCGCCTCCCTGCCGGATTCCGCTGAGCCGCCGTCGGTCGCCAGTGCCGCCGCCAGCGCCGCTGCCGCCAGTGCCGCCGTCAGTGCAGCCTATGGCGAGGGCTCGATCCAGATCCTCGAAGGGCTGGAGGCGGTGCGCAAGCGCCCGGGCATGTACATTGGCGACACCTCGGATGGCACCGGGCTGCACCACCTGGTGTTCGAGGTGGTGGACAACTCGATCGACGAGGCGCTGGCGGGTTATTGCGACGACATCGTCGTCACCATCCACAGCGACAACTCCATCAGCGTGACCGACAACGGGCGCGGCATCCCGACCGGGGTGAAGATGGACGACAAGCACGAGCCCAAGCGCAGCGCGGCCGAGATTGCGCTCACCGAATTGCACGCCGGCGGCAAGTTCAACCAAAACAGCTACAAGGTCTCGGGCGGCTTGCACGGAGTGGGGGTGAGCTGCGTCAACGCCCTGTCGCGCTGGCTGCGCCTGACGGTGCGCCGCGACGGCCGCGTACACCAGCTCGAATTTGCCCGCGGCGAGGTGCAGCAGCGCCTGGTCGAGCGCGTCGATGGGGTGGAGGTGTCGCCGATGCGCCTGGGTGGGGCCACAGAAAAGCGCGGCACCGAGGTGCACTTTTTGCCCGACTCCGAGATTTTTCAGCAAAACGCCGATTTTCACTACGAGATTTTGGCCAAGCGGCTGCGCGAGCTGAGCTTTCTCAACCACGGGGTGCGCATCCGCCTGCACGACGAGCGCAGCGGCAAGCAAGATGATTTTTCCGGCACCGGTGGCGTCAAGGGCTTTGTGGAGTTCATCAACGCCGGCAAAAAAGTGCTGCACCCCAACCCCTTTTACGCCACCGGCGCGCGCCCGGCCGAGAGCTACGGCGGCATCCCCGGCACCGAGATCGGGGTCGAGGTGGCGATGCAGTGGAACGAGAGCTACAACGAAAACGTGCTCTGCTTCACCAACAACATCCCACAGCGCGACGGCGGCGCGCACCTGACCGGGCTGCGCGCGGCCATGACGCGCGTGATCGGCAAGTACCTCGAACAAAACGAGGTGGCCAAAAAGGCCAAGGTCGAAGTCAGCGGCGACGACATGCGCGAGGGCCTGTGCTGCGTGCTCTCGGTCAAGGTGCCCGAGCCCAAGTTCAGCAGCCAGACCAAAGACAAGCTGGTGTCGAGCGAGGTGCGCGCCCCGGTCGAAGACATCGTCGCCAAGGCGCTGGCCGAGTACCTGGAAGAGCGCCCGCAAGACGCCAAGCTGCTGTGCGGCAAGATCGTGGATGCGGCGCGGGCGCGCGAGGCGGCGCGCAAGGCACGCGAACTCACAAGGCGCAAAGGCGTGCTCGACGGCCTGGGGCTGCCCGGCAAGCTGGCTGACTGCCAGGAAAAAGACCCGGCGCTGTGCGAAATCTACATCGTCGAGGGCGACAGCGCCGGCGGCAGCGCCAAGCAGGGGCGCGACCGCAAGTTTCAGGCCATTTTGCCCCTGCGCGGCAAAATCCTCAACGTCGAAAAAGCGCGCTACGAAAAGCTGCTTTCCAGCAACGAAATCCTCACGCTCATCACCGCGCTGGGCACCGGCATCGGCAAATCCAGCGCCGCCGACGAGTTCAATCCCAAGGCAAAGAGCGGATCCGACGATTTCAACATAGCCAAACTGCGCTACCACCGCGTCATCATCATGACCGACGCCGACGTCGATGGCGCGCACATCCGCACCCTGCTGCTGACCTTCTTTTACCGCCAGATGCCGGAGCTGGTCGAGCGCGGCCACATCTACATCGCGCAGCCGCCGCTGTACAAGGTCAAGTCGGGCAAGGAAGAGCTGTACCTGAAAGACGCCGCCGCGCTCGACGCCTTCCTGTTGCGCATCGCGCTGCGCGACGCAGCCATCCACACTGGCGGCGAGCAAGGGCGCACCCTAGAGGGCGACACGCTGGCCGAGCTGGCGCGCCGGCACCAGGTGGCCGAAGCGGTGATCGCGCGCCTGAGCGCCTTCATGGACGCCGAGGCCCTGCGCGCCATGGCCGACGGCGTGGCGCTGGCGCTCGACGACATGGAGCAAGCCAGCGCCAGCGCCGCCGCCCTGCAGACCGCTTTGCGCACCTTGAGCAGCACCGGGGTGCCGGCCGAAGTCACGGCCGAGTTCGATCTGCGCAGCGACAAACCGCTGCTGCGCATCAGCCGCCGCCACCACGGCAACGTGCGCAGCAGCGTGATCACGCAAGATTTTGTGCACGGAGCCGATTACGCCGCGCTGGCCGAAGCGGCGCAGACCTTTGCCGGCTTGCTGGCCGACGGGGCCACGGTGCGGCGCGGCGAAGGCGAGCGGCGCAAGGAAGAAAAAGTGACGGACTTTCGCATTGCCATGAGCTGGCTGCTGGCCGAGGCCGAGCGCGGCAGCGCGCGCCAGCGCTACAAAGGCCTGGGCGAGATGAACCCCGAGCAACTGTGGGAAACCACCATGGACCCGGCGGTGCGCCGCCTGCTGCAAGTGCGCATCGAAGACGCGATCGAAGCCGACCGCGTCTTTACCACCCTGATGGGCGACGAAGTCGAGCCGCGGCGCCAGTTCATCGAAAACAACGCCTTGCGCGCCAGCAACATCGACGTGTGAGGCAATTCAGTCTCCTGTGACGCCGGGCCCGGTGGCGCCGTCGAAGCCCAATTGGGCCAGCAGCGGCAGGTCGTCGGCGCTCTCGACCCCTTGGGCAATGACCGTGATGCCCAGCGCATGCGCCATGGTGCACAGCCCGCGCAAAAATTCTTGGTTGCCTGGGTTTTGGCCTATGCCGCGCACGAAGCTGGGGTGCACCTTGATGTAGTCCAGCCCCAAGCCGGCCAGTTTGCCGTTGCTGGCAAACTGCTGGCCAAAGTATTCGATCCCAACCCGGCAGCCCAGCACCTTGAGGCTGCGCACGAGGTCGCAAAAGGCATCGAACTGCTTGTACACCCCGTACTCCGGCACTTCAAACAAGAGCCGCGGGCACAGTGGTGCAAAGCCCTGCAGCAGTTGCACCAATTGGTTGCGAAAGCCAAAATCGGCAATTGTTTCGGCCGACAGGTTGACCGCCACATCGCCGCTGACTTGGCGCAGGTGTTCCAGCGCCAGTTGCACCACGCCCAAGTCGATGGGGGCGGTGAGGTTGAGGCTGGCGGCCATGGGCATGAAGTCGCCCGCGCTGAGCAACTGCCCTTCGCTGCCCAGCCGCAGGCGGATCATCCCCTCTTGGTGCAGGGGCTGCTTCGGGTCGCGTTGCACCACCGGGTAGAAAGCCAGGCTCAGCCGCCCGCCGTGCACCGCTTCGGTGAGCAGGGTGCGCCAGCGTTCGGCCGGCAGACTGAATTGACCCGCGTCTTCGCGTTCGTCGGCGTGCCAGCGGTTGGGGCCTTTGGTGCGCGCCAGCGCCAGCGCCTGATCGGCCCGCGTGAGCAAGTCGGGCAGGCTTTGCGGGCGCACATATCCCACCGCCGCCAAGTGGAACAGATCGGGGAACTCGGGTTCCCAGTCGGGCAGCCAGTTGCGCCACAGGCGCTCGTAGAGCAGTTGCGCGGCTTCGGTCGGTGAGGCCAGTGTCGGGCAGACGATGGCGAACTCGCCCCCCTTGATGCGTCCCGAGCGCTGGCCCGGATTTTCCTGGTCGCAGCCCTGCAACACGGAGCCGAGGGCACGCAGCAACTGGTCGGCGCGCTGGTGCCCAAACTTGGCGTTGAGCTCGTTGAGGTGGGCCAGCCGCACCAGCACCAAGGTGCCCGCAGAGCCGAACTGTTCGCCGCTGAGCGCCTCGCGCAGGTAGGACAAAAAGTGCTCCCGGTTCGCCAATCCGGTGACGGGATCGAGGTTGACGCGCTTGCTCAGAGCCTCGAGCCGGGTCGACTCGTCGGCAAACATGGCTTGGATGCGGCCGGCCATGTCGTTCATGGCGCGGCTGACGGCGCGCAGCTCGGGCGTGCGCGGTTCGGGTTGGGTCAGGAAGCGGCGCTCCGAGATGGCCTGCGCCTGCTGCACCACCGCCCCGAGTGGGCGCGTGATGACGCGCAGCGCGTAGCTCCCCAGCAGGCCGGTGAAGAGGGCGCCCAACACAAACCAGAGCAGCAAATCCAGCGTGCCTTGCCACAGATTTTTGTAGGCAAACTGCTCGTTGCTGGCCAGCACCACGGTGCCAAACTGGCGCCAGCCATCTTGCACCTGGGCCCGGCCCGGTTCGGCTTCGAGCGGAATCAGTTGCGCAAACCAGCTTGGCGCCCCCACCACCTCGCCTTCAAACACCCGTTCCACCAGGGTTTCGCCGGTGGGGCTGACGATGCGGATGAAGCGGTAGTGACCGGCGTCGAACTGGGCCGAGACCAGCAGCTCCACCGTCATCGGGTCTTTGTCGAGCTGCGTCAGGGCCAGCGCCAGCGAGGTGGCGTTGTCGATGTTCTTGATCTGCAACTGCTGCTGCAAGTAGGCGCGCGCCGACAGCACGTTGACGATCAGGCTGCCGCCAAAGGCGATCGCCATCACCACGATGATGGCCAACCAGAGTTGCTTGACTAATGACATGACGGTTCCCCTTGGGATGTAAACAGGAGCAGGCGGTGCTTCACAGCCCCTCCCTGGACATGCGCTCGAGCACATCGCGCCAGCGCGACAGGCGCGCCGTCGAACTGGCGACTTGTTGCGTCTGCCCGGCCACCCACAGCCCTTCGCTGTTGAAGCTAAACAAGGGCGTGAGATCGGGGCGGCTCGAAGCGGGCCGAACGCTGGTGATGAGATTGTCCAAGATCAGTGGCTCGGCGAGCGGCGTTTCAAAAAAGCCCAGCACCATGTGTGCCTCGGTCAGGGCGCCAGCGGTGCGCGCGCGCACGTAGATCAGGCGCATCTGCTCGTTGGGCACACCCAGCAGCAGCAACGTAACGTATTTGGCAATCGAGTAGTCTTCGCAGTCGCCGCTGGCACGGCCCATGAATTCCAGCGGTGTGGCCCAGTAATCGGCTTGGCCCCAGACCGTGGGGTCGAGCGCAAAAACGATGCGGCGATTAAAGAAATTGTTCACCATTTGCAACTGGCGCTCGACCGGTTGCGTGCGCGCTTGCTCCATCATGCTGCGCCAAGCGGCCACGGTTTGCGCGGCCTGCGGGCCGAAGCGCTCTTGAGCCAGGCGCTGCTTGAGATCCAGATTGGGACTGGCCCAGCCCAAGCCCAAGCCTGCCAACACCAGCGCCCACACCAGAGCCAAGAGGGGCAGTCCCAGTGTTAGGGGGGTGCGTGAAAAGCGCATGAGCCAGATGGGCACGGGTGGTGGTGGGCGGAAAGAAGGAGGGCAGTATGTGGTTTTTGTGCGGCAGTCTAAAATGATCGAAGCAATACTTGAGCGCGTCGGGCGAGAATTGCTTTAAGATGCGCCCCTAGCATAGCTCAAGTTGAGCTGGCTACCTTTGTTCAAGTAAGTCTTGTGTCCCGGAAAGTCCGGTGTACCAAAGAAAGGTCCCATCATGCAAACGTTCTCTCTCTCTGTGGTGGCGCTGGCCGCCTTGTTTGGTGTAGGCGGCCTGCAGGCCCAAGTGACGCCAGCTCAGCCTGCTCCCGCAGCACCGGCTGCTGCACCGGCCCCAGCGGCCACAGCCGCGGCGGCCCTGCCCGCACCCATGATCGAGGCCGTGCGCCAAGCCATCCTGAGCAACCCCGAGGTGCAGGCGCGCTGGTACAACTTCACCGCCTCCCAAGCCGAGCGCGACGCCGGCATGGCCGGCTGGCGGCCACAGGTGGATTTGAATTACGGCGTGGGCCGCGAAACCAACCGCGCACCAGGCAACAACACCGGCTGGTACACCCGGCACGGCGGCTCGCTCACGCTCAACCAGATGCTGTTCGACGGCGGCTTTACCCGCAACGAGGTGCAGCGGCTCGAATACGCCGAGTTGGTGCGCTACTACGAGCTGATGGAGGTGGTCGAGAGCGTGGCGCTGGAAGCGGCGCGCGCCTACGTCGATGTGGCGCGCTACTCGGCCCTGACCGAGGAGGCCAAGCAAAACTACGTCGAGCACCGCATTTTGTCGGGCCAGATCGAGGAGCGCGTCGGCGCGGGCGTGGGGCGGCGCGTCGATGCCGACCAATCGACTGGGCGCTTGGCGCTGGCCGAATCCAACCTGCTGACCGAAATCAGCAACCTGCACGATGTGAGCGCACGCTTCCAGCGCATCATGGGCACGCTGGCGCCCACAACCTTGCCACCGCTGCGCGAAGGGTTGCGTCTGCCGGGGGTGCCCGCCACCATGACCGACGCGCTGCGCCAGGGTCTACCCAACAGCCCGACCATCAATGCGGCGTTTGAGAATGTGCGCTCCAGTCGCAGCCAGATCGAAGCGCGTCAGTCCGCCTTCTGGCCGCGGGTGGATTTCCGCGTGCGCCAAAGCTGGGGCCGCGACCTCAACAACGTCCCCGGCCGCACCCGCGACACCGTGGCCGAGGTGGTGCTCAACTACAACCTGTACCGCGGTGGGGCCGATCAAGCGCGCGAACGCCAGGCGGTGGAGCAAAACGCCCAAGCGCGCCAGTTGCAAGAACTGGCCTGCCGCAACGTGCGTCAGACGCTCACCATCGCTTTCAACGATGTGCAGCGCCTGAACGAGCAACTGGGCTTTTTGAACCAGCACCGGCTCTCGACTGAGGTGGCGCGCGACGCCTACCGGCAGCAGTTCGACATCGGCCAGCGCACCCTGCTCGATTTGCTGGACTCACAAAACGAGTACTTCGAAGCCAGCCGCGCCTTCCTCAATGCGCAGTACAACCAGTTCTTGGCGCAGGCGCGCACGTTGGCGGCGATGGGCCAATTGACGGCCGCGCTGGGCGTGAACCGGCCCGACCAGCCGACGCTGGAGCAGCTCGGCCAAGACCGCGGTGCCCTGCCGCCCGAAGAACTCTGCCCCTTCGAGGCCCCGGCGCTGCTGGTGGTGGACAAGGCGCGCGCGGTGGCCGAGGCCCCGGTGCGGGCGCGGCCGGTGCTGCCGGCGGCTGCCCCGGCCGCCGCTGTCGCCCCCGCCGCGGTTCAGGCCCCAGCACCGGCTCCGGTTGCCGCACCAGCCCCGCAGCAAATCACGTTTGCCGCCGATGCGCTGTTCGACTTTGACCGCGCCGTGCTGCGCCCCGATGGCCGCCAGCGCCTCGACGAGGTGGTCGCGCGCATCCGCGCCATCAACCTCGACGTGGTGATCGCGGTTGGCCACACCGACAGCATGGGCAGCGAGGCGCACAACCAGCGCCTGTCGCTGCGCCGCGCCGAGGCGGTCAAAGCCTATCTGGTGAACCAGGGCGTGTCGGCCGAGCGCATTCGCACCGAAGGGCGCGGCGAGGCCCAGCCGGTGGCCAGCAACGACACGGCTCAAGGTCGGGCGCAAAACCGCCGGGTCGACATCACGGTGGTGGAGCAGCCGCGGCGCTGATTCTTGCTGTCTCAAACCCCGGCCGCGCTGGCCTGCAAGTCGGCGTGGTAGGAGCTGCGCACCAGCGGGCCGACGGCAGCGTGGTCAAAGCCCATGGCTTGGGCCTGCTGCTCGAACATTTTGAAGGTGTCGGGGTGCACGTAGCGGCGCACCGGCAGGTGGTGGCTGCTGGGCGCAAGGTACTGGCCGATGGTGAGCATGCTCACGCCGTGGGCGCGCAGGTCTTGCATCACGGCCAAAATTTCTTCATCGGTTTCGCCCAAACCCAGCATCAGCCCGCTTTTGGTGGGGATGTGCGGCTGGCGCGCCTTGAACTTTTGCAGCAACTGCAGGCTAAAGGCGTAGTCGCTGCCGGGGCGGGCTTCTTTGTAGAGGCGCGGCACGGTTTCCAGGTTGTGGTTCATCACATCGGGCGGGGCGGCGCACAAAATATCCAAGGCGCGCTCATCGCGACCGCGAAAATCGGGTACCAGCACCTCGATCTGGGTCTGGGGCGACAAGGCGCGCGTGCGCGCTATGCAGGCCACGAAATGCGCCGCGCCGCCATCGCGCAAGTCGTCGCGGTCCACGCTGGTGATCACCACGTATTTGAGCCCCAGCGCGGCGATGGTGCGCGCCAGCTTGTCGGGCTCCTCGGCGTCGAGGGGGTCTGGTCGGCCATGCCCGACGTCGCAAAAGGGGCAGCGCCGGGTGCACTTGTCGCCCATGATCATGAAGGTCGCGGTGCCCTTGCCAAAGCACTCGCCGATGTTGGGGCAGGAGGCCTCCTCGCACACCGTGACCAGCTTCTGGCTGCGCAACACCTCTTTGATTTCATAAAAGCGGCTGCCCGGCGCGGCGGCCTTGACGCGTATCCAGTCGGGTTTTTTCAGCACCTCGGCGGGCACGATTTTGATCGGGATGCGCGCCGTTTTGGCCTGGCTCTTTTGCTTGGCGCTGGCGTCGTAGGCGGCCGGGCTGGCGGCGGCGGGGTCGGTGCTGAGGGGGGTGGAGGTGTTCATGGGCGCATGTGAGGGGGTGCGGCGGAAAAGTGGGGCGGGGGGCTTTATTTGTACCCGAGCAAGTCCACCAGGTGGCGCAGCAGCAGCGGCTCCACCTCGGCCACCTCAACCGCTACCCCGATTGTAGATAGATCAACCGTTTGCAGCCCAGCGTAGCCGCAGGGGTTGATGCGGGCAAAGGGTTCCAGGTCCATCGCCACGTTCAAGGCCAGCCCGTGGTAGCTGCAGTGGCGGTGCACCTTGATGCCCAAGGCGGCGATCTTGCCCAAGCCCGCAAAGGGGTCGGAAGCCGGGCGTGGCCCGGTCAGGGCGGCGTGGTCAAAGGGGTCGGCTAGGCGCACATAAATACCCGGTGCGCCAGCGATGCGGTGCCCCGTGACACCCAACTGCGCCAGCGTGCGCAGCAGCGCCTCTTCGAGCCGGTGCACATACTGCTTCACGTACAAACCGGCGCGGCGCAAGTCCAGCAGCGGGTAGGCCACGAGCTGCCCCGGGCCGTGGTAGGTCACCTGGCCGCCGCGGTCGGACTGAAACACCGGGATGGCGCCCGGCTGCAGCAGGTGCGCGGCTTGGCCGGCCAGGCCTTGGGAGTAAACGGGGTGGTGCTGGCAGAGCCAGATTTCGTCGGCGCTATCGTGGCCGCGCTGCTGCGTGTAGGCGCGCATGGCCTCAAAGGTGGGCCCATAATCCACCTGCCCCAAGGGGCGCAGCAGCAAGCCGGGAAGTGCATCGGGCATTTAGAGCACCACTTTAACGAGTGGGTGTGCGCTCAGGGCGCGGTAGAGCGCGTCAAGCTGCTCGCGGTTGTGCACCTGCACCGTGAGCGTCAAACCGAGGTAGTTGCCAGCCTTGCTCGGGCGTTGCTCCAAGGTGGCCGGGTCTAGCGCTGGGTCGAACTGCTGTGCCAGTTGCAGCATGGCCTCGACGAAGCCGGGCACGTTGTGCCCCATCACCTTGATCGGGAACTGGCAGGGGTATTCAATCAGCGAGTCGGATGGGGTGGGCATGGCGGTATTATCGCGGCGCAGGACGGTGGGTGTGATGCGGGCGGGTGTGACTCAAACATGACGCTTGCGTGAAATGCGTGCAAAAAACGGGAAGGGCTGCGGGTTTCTACGTATAATGCGTTGGTTTTGAGGTTTCACCTGCGCGCAGCAATGCGGTGTTTTGGCGCCCCAAGTTTGTGCGCTGGCAGCTCGTCATCAATCAGTCGTTCGAGGTGTAGACCATGCCCCACTCTTTGCGCGAGCCCGCAAGTGAGCGTGAGCGCTCCAAGGGCCCTGATGCAGAAGCTGCGGCCGAGTCTGAAGATTTCAAGCCCCTCACGGCCGAACAGGCGCGTGAGTGGCGGTCGCGCCAGCCGCAGACTTCGGTCTGGAGCGTGGTGCGCTGGCAGGTGGTGTTGTTGTTGCTGGCGACTGCGCTGACGGTGCCGCTGGCCTTTGTTTTGGGACAGCCGGTTTGGGTGGCGTCGGTGTTTTACGGCGGGCTGTGTGTGCTGCTGCCCACGGCGCTGATGGCGTATGGCGTGACGGCCAGCCGCGGTGCGCGCAAGCGCGCCGCCCAGCCGGGGCAGGGGTCGGCTTTGTTGGCCGGAATGTTTTTTTGGGAGGGGGTCAAGCTCGCGCTAGCCATCGCCATGTTGGTGTTGGCGCCGCGCCTGATCCCTGATTTGAGCTGGCTCGGCTTGCTGCTGGGTTTGGTGTTAGTGCTGAAGGCGTATTGGGTGGCGCATTGGCTGAGAAATCAGCCGTCTGCCCAGTAAGAAAGTCGAACTTTTTGATCTAACGATTCAAACATGACAACAGAAATCCCTGGCCCAACGCCAAGTGAATACATAGTGCACCACTTGGGGCACTTGACCAGCGACAAGCAGACCGAGCTGGTCGATTTTTCGGTCGTCAATATCGACTTGGTGGGTGTGAGCATTTTGCTCGGTGCTTTGGTGTGTTGGGTCTTGCAACGCGTTGCCAAGCATGCCACCGCTGGTGTACCGGGGCGTTTCCAGGCCTTTTTCGAGCTGCTGGTTGAGATGGTGGACAATCAAGTCAAGGCCTTGATTCACAACCCGCAAAGCCGCAAAGTCATCGCTCCCATGGGGCTGGTGGTGTTTTGCTGGGTCTTCATGATGAACTTCATGGATCTGATCCCGGTTGATTTGTTTCCCTTCATCTGGGCTTACGGTATCCCATTTGTTCACGACCATACCGACGACGGCTTGCATGCTTTCTTTGGTATGCCTGATTACTTCAGTATTGTGCCTACGGCCGATATTTCAACAACCTTAGGTATCGCGTGCGCAGTTTTGCTCATGTGTTTGTATTACAATATCAAAATCAAGGGTTTGGGCGGATGGGCGCATGAGCTTGTTTCGGCACCATTTGGCACCAGCAAAAACCCTGTCGTTGCTGTGCTGATGGCGCTGATTAACTTTCCCATGCAGATTGTCGAATACATTGCCAAAACCGTTTCACACGGCATGCGGTTGTTCGGCAACCTCTTTGCCGGCGAGTTGATATTCATGTTGATTGCGCTACTGGGTGGCTACGCGGCACTGACTTTATTTGGCGGTGGGCTGTTCATTGCGCATTTGATTGCCGGATCTGCTTGGGCTATTTTCCACATTTTGATCATCACTTTGCAGGCATTCATTTTCATGACGTTGGCTATCATCTACCTTGGCCAGGCGCATGAGGCGCATTGAGCCTAGGGATGACAAGCACTTTTTTCTCCTCTCCTCTCCTCTCCTCTCCTCTCCTCTCCTCTCCTCTCCTCAACCTCGTTCTCAAATAAAGGAATCAACATGGAACTCACTCTTGGACTCGTCGCATTGGCTTGTGGCTTGATTGTCAGCGTTGGTGCAATTGGTGCATCAATTGGAATTGCTATTATGGGCGGCAAGTTTTTTGAGGCTGTGGCGCGACAACCCGAGTTGATGGGCGAACTGCAAACCAAGATGTTCGTTTTGGCTGGCATGATTGATGCCGCCTTTATTATTGGCGTTGCCATTGCCTTGCTGTTTGCATTCGCCAACCCCTTTGTGTTGGCTTAACGGTTGGCATTTGTGGGTGTGGAACCGCAGGCCACGGGACTGCGGTGAAAATAATGCAGTGCGCGCAAGCGCTTTCAACCCGGTAAACCACTGAAAGGCGTTGCAATGAATCTCAATGCAACCATGTTTGCTCAGGCGATCGTCTTTGCGATCTTGGTCTGGTTCACAATGAAGTACGTTTGGCCGCCTTTGGCCAAGGTGCTTGATGACCGTGCGCTTAAAATCGGCGAGGGCTTGGCCGCTGCCGAAAAAGCAAAGATCGAACTGACCATGGCCAGCAGGCGCGTCGAAGAAGAGCTGGGCAAGTCGCGCAGCGAGTCGGCCTCACGGCTGGCCGATGCCGAACGACGGGCGCAGCAGATCATCGAAGAGGCCAAGGCCCGAGCGACGGAGGAGGCGGTCAAAATTCGCGTCTCAGCCGAAACCGAGGCCGAGCAGTTTATCTTGAGGGCGCGTGAGCAGTTGCGCGAACAAGTGGCTGTGCTGGCGGTGCAGGGCGCGGAGCAAATCCTGCGCCGTGAAGTCAATGCCGGGGTGCACGCCGATTTGTTGGCACGCCTCAAGACCGAGCTTTGATCCGCTCTTAGAGGACAACATGGCCGAACTCGCTACCATTGCCCGCCCTTATTCATTGGCGCTGTACCAAGCTGCAGGGAATCAGGCCGAGAGCGCTGCGCAGTGGCTCGACGACCTGGCAGCCGTGGCTGCCAACCCGCTGTTGCTGGAGTGGGCCTCCAGCCCCAAAGTCACGGCCGAGCAGGTACTCGACTTAATCGTGGGCTTATTCGAAGAGCCATTACCGGAGCTGGGGCGCAACTTTTTGCGCACCGTGATCGACAACGGCCGTCTGGCTGTGTTGCCCGAAATGGCGCTGCAGTTGCGCCAGCGCATCCACGCAGAGCGCGGCCGAGCCGATGCCTTGGTGCGCAGCGCTTACCCGCTCGATGCCGTTGCCTTGGCCGAGTTGGGGCAGGCGTTGGAGCAACGATTTGGGCGTCCGCTGCAGCTGAAGGTTGAATTGCAGCCAGAACTGATTGGTGGGGTGCGGGTGTCGGTGGGAGACGAAGTGCTCGACCTCTCCGTCCGAGCCCGTCTGGATCAAATGAAGGTGGCGCTGACGGCCTGAAAGCCGCCCCTGCGCCCGCACACACATAAAAGGATAGCGTCATGCAGCTCAACCCCGCAGAGATTTCTGAACTGATCAAGTCGCGCATCGAAGGGCTGGTGGCCAGCACCGATGTGCGCAACCAAGGCACCGTGGTCTCGGTGACCGACGGCATTTGCCGCGTCCATGGCCTCTCGGACGTGATGCAAGGCGAAATGCTCGAATTCCCGCTCAATTCCGAAGGGCAGCCCACTTACGGTCTGGCACTCAACCTCGAGCGCGACTCGGTCGGTGCCGTGATTCTGGGTGCCTACGAACACCTGTGCGAAGGCGACACGGTCAAGTGCACCGGGCGCATTCTGGAGGTGCCGGTGGGTCCCGAGCTGATCGGCCGCGTGGTCAACACCTTGGGCGCCCCGATCGACGGCAAAGGCCCGATCAACGCCAAAATGACCGACGTGATCGAAAAAGTCGCTCCCGGCGTGATCGCGCGCAAATCAGTGGACCAGCCGGTGCAGACCGGGCTCAAGTCCATCGACTCGATGGTGCCCGTCGGCCGTGGCCAGCGCGAGCTGATCATCGGCGACCGCCAGACCGGCAAAACCGCGGTGGCCATCGACGCCATCATCAACCAAAAAGGTCAGAACATGACCTGCGTTTACGTCGCGATTGGCCAGAAGGCCTCGTCGATCAAGAACGTGGTGCGCGCGCTCGAGCAGGCCGGGGCCATGGACTACACCATCGTGGTGGCCGCTTCCGCCTCTGAATCTGCTGCCATGCAGTACCTCGCCCCCTACTCGGGCTGCACCATGGGCGAGTACTTCCGCGACCGCGGCCAAGACGCGCTCATCATTTACGACGACCTCTCCAAGCAAGCCGTGGCCTATCGCCAGGTTTCCTTGTTGCTGCGCCGCCCACCAGGCCGCGAAGCCTACCCCGGCGACGTGTTTTATCTGCACAGCCGCTTGCTCGAGCGCGCCGCGCGCGTCAACGCCGACTACGTGGAAGCCTTCACCAAGGGTGAAGTCAAGGGAAAGACCGGCTCGCTCACCGCGCTGCCGATCATCGAAACCCAGGCTGGCGACGTCTCGGCCTTCGTTCCGACCAACGTGATCTCGATCACCGACGGTCAGATCTTCCTGGAAACCAGCCTGTTCAACGCCGGCGTGCGCCCCGCCATCAACGCCGGTATCTCGGTCTCGCGTGTCGGTGGTGCGGCGCAGACCAAGCTGATCAAGGGCCTCTCGGGCGGTATCCGCACCGACTTGGCGCAGTACCGCGAGCTGGCCGCCTTTGCCCAGTTTGCCTCCGACCTCGACGAAGCCACGCGCAAGCAGCTCGACCGCGGTGCCCGCGTGACCGAACTGCTCAAGCAAAAGCAGTACAGCCCGCTTTCTATCGCGCTCATGGCCGCCACGCTGTACGCGGTCAACAAGGGCTTTGTTGATAACGTGGATGTGAAAAAAGTGTTGTCGTTCGAGGCGGGCCTGCACGGCTACCTGAAAGACAAACACGCTGCCTTGCTGGCCACACTCGAGAGCGAGAAGGCTTTGAGCAAAGAGTCCGAGGCCGAGCTCAGCCAGGCGATTGGCGCGTTCAAGCAGTCCGGCGCCTACTGATGCGCTGCGGCGCAACCCGATAAGGAGCATCAATGGCAGCCGGCAAGGAAATCCGCACCAAGATCAAATCGGTGGAAAACACCAAGAAGATCACCAAAGCCATGGAAATGGTGGCCGCCTCCAAAATGCGCAAGGCGCAAGAGCGCATGCGCATGGCGCGGCCCTACAGCGAGAAGGTGCGCCAGATCGCCGTCAACCTCGGACGTGTCAACCCAGAGTACGAGCACCCGTTCATGCTCACGCACCCCGAAGCCAAGGTGGCTGGCTTGGTTGTCATCACGACCGACAAGGGCCTGTGCGGCGGCATGAACACCAACGTGCTGCGCCTGGTGACCAACCAACTGCGTGAGGCGCAAAACCAAGGTTTGAGCACCGAGGTGGTGGCAATCGGCAACAAGGGGCTGGGTTTTATGAATCGCATCGGTGCCAAGGTGGTGTCGCATGCGACCGCTCTGGGCGACACGCCGCACCTGGAAAAGCTCATCGGCCCGGTCAAGGTGATGCTCGACGCCTATATGCAAGGGCGGCTGAGTTCGGTGCAACTGTGTTACACGCGCTTTATCAACACCATGCGCCAAGAAGCGGTGGTGCAGCAGTTGTTGCCCCTGAAAGCCGAGACGCTCGAAACCGGTGCCCCAGGCTATGACTGGGACTATCTCTACGAGCCCGACGCGCAGACCGTGATCGACGAATTGCTGGTGCGCTACATCGAGTCGCAGGTCTATCAGGCGGTGGCCGAGAACATGGCTTCCGAGCAGTCGGCGCGCATGGTGGCCATGAAGGCCGCGACCGACAACGCGGGCAGCGTGATCAGCGAACTCAAGCTGATATACAACAAAACACGCCAAGCCGGCATCACCAAAGAACTGTCGGAAATTGTTGCGGGTGCGGCGGCCGTTTGAGGCTGCCCTTCAAAGATTCAGAGCATTAAAAGGTATCCAACATGTCTCAAGCCAACGCAGAAGTGAACACCGCGGTACAGGGCAAGATTGTGCAGTGCATCGGCGCCGTGGTTGATGTGGAATTTCCGCGCAACCAAATGCCGCGCGTCTATGACGCACTCAAAATGGAAGGCACGGCGCTGACGCTGGAAGTGCAGCAGCAGCTCGGCGACGGCGTGGTGCGCACCATCGCGCTGGGTTCGTCCGACGGACTGCGCCGCGGCATGCGGGTGAGCAACACCCACGCCAACATCACGGTGCCGGTGGGCAAAGCCACCCTGGGCCGCATCATGGACGTGCTCGGCCAGCCGATCGACGAGCGCGGCCCGGTAGACCAAACCCTAACCGCCCCGATCCACCGCAAGGCCCCGGCCTACGACGAACTCTCGCCCTCGCAAGAGCTGCTGGAAACCGGCATCAAAGTGATCGACTTGGTCTGCCCCTTCGCCAAAGGCGGCAAGGTGGGTCTGTTCGGCGGTGCCGGTGTGGGCAAGACCGTGAACATGATGGAGCTCATCAACAACATCGCCAAGGCGCACAGCGGCCTGTCGGTGTTTGCTGGCGTGGGCGAGCGCACCCGCGAAGGCAACGACTTCTACCATGAGATGGCCGACTCCGGTGTGGTGAATCTCGAGAACCTGCCCGAATCTAAAGTGGCGATGGTCTATGGCCAGATGAACGAGCCGCCGGGCAACCGCCTGCGCGTGGCACTCACCGGCCTGACGATTGCCGAATCGTTCCGTGACGAAGGCCGTGACGTGCTGTTCTTCGTCGACAACATCTACCGCTACACCTTGGCCGGTACCGAGGTGTCGGCGCTGCTGGGCCGTATGCCCTCGGCGGTGGGCTACCAGCCCACGCTGGCCGAGGAAATGGGCCGCCTGCAAGAGCGCATCACCTCCACCAAGGTCGGTTCCATCACCTCGATTCAGGCCGTTTACGTGCCGGCCGACGACTTGACCGACCCCTCGCCCGCGACCACCTTCGCCCACTTGGACTCGACCGTGGTGCTGTCGCGCGACATCGCCTCGCTGGGCATTTACCCGGCCGTGGACCCGCTGGACTCCACCAGCCGCCAGCTCGACCCGCTGGTGGTGGGCGCCGAGCATTATGCGGTGGCGCGCGCCGTGCAGGGCACGCTGCAGCGCTACAAAGAGCTGCGCGACATCATCGCCATTCTGGGCATGGACGAACTGGCCCCGGAGGACAAACTGGCGGTGTCGCGGGCGCGCAAGATTCAGCGCTTCCTGTCGCAGCCTTTCCACGTGGCCGAGGTCTTCACCGGATCGCCCGGCAAGTACGTGCCGCTGTCGGAAACCATCCGCGGCTTCAAGATGATCAGCAGTGGCGAGTGCGACCACCTGCCCGAGCAGGCTTTTTATATGGTCGGCACCATCGACGAAGCCTTCGAAAAAGCCAAGAAAATGGCCTGATGCGCTGCGCTGCATGGCCTGCACCGGGGTCAGCTTGACGGGGTGCAGGCACGCAGCACCAAAGCCTAGACTTTAGCCAAGGAACACAGATGAACACGATACAAGTCGAGGTGGTCAGCGCCGAAGAGTCGATTTTCAGTGGGCCGGCCAAATTCATTTCGATACCGGGCGAAATGGGCGATATGGGCATCCTGCCCGGACATGCACCCTTGATCACGCGCATCAAACCCGGCGCGGTGCGGATCGAAAAGGCCGACGGCGATGAGGAATTCGTTTTCGTCGCCGGCGGCATCCTCGAGGTGCAGCCGCGCTTGGTCACGGTGTTGAGCGATACCGCGATCCGCGGCCACGACCTCGACGAAGCCAAGGCCAACGACGCGCGCAAGCACGCCGAAGAGGCGCTCAAAAACGCCAAGAGCGGCATCGATCTGGCCAAGGCCACGTCGGAGCTGGCCGTGATGGCGGCGCAGATCGCTGCGCTGCGCAAGTTCCGGCAAAAACGCTAAACCCAGCGCGGTCGCTGGCCAGCGGCTCGGTGATGGCTGCGGGCTGGACCTACCGTGCGCCGGTCTGGCTACCCGGCGGCCACGCGCAGACCCTTTGCACCGCCCTGTGGGGCCGCAGCCACCGCATCCCGCCGCTGAGCTTCAAGCGCCAGCGCTGGTTCACGCCCGACGACGATTTCATAGACGCCGACTGGTTGGAGCGATCACCCAGCCTAGGCCTTGGCGCGGTGCAAGAGCGGAATCGCGCAGCAGATGACTTCAAGCCTCCAAGCAGGGCAGACGGCACCACGCTGGTGCTGTTCCATGGCCTTGAGGGCAGTTCGCGCAGCCACTACGCCAAAACCTTTGCTGCCGAGGCGCAGCGCCGTGGTTGGGTCTTTGTGCTGCCGCACTTCCGGGGCTGCTCCGGCCCGATCAACCTGGCCCCGCGCGCCTACCACAGCGGGGACCACGAAGAAATAGCTTGGATGCTGCGGCGCGTACGCGAGCACGTAGGGCCCGATTGCCAGTTGTATGCGGTGGGGGTTTCGCTGGGCGGCAACGCGCTGCTGCGCTGGGCTCAAGAGGCGGACCACTCGGTGGCCGGCGTCGCAGCTCTGGCCACCGTATCGGCTCCGCTCGACTTGACCGCCGCCGGCAATGTGATCGACAGCGGGTTCAACCGCTGGATCTATGCACAGATGTTCCTGCGCACCATGAAACGCAAGGCGCGCAGCAAGGGGCAGCAATTTCCTGGGTTATTCGACTTGCAGCGCGCCTTGGCTGCACGCACTTTGCGTGCGTTTGACGACGCCTTCACCGCGCCATTGCACGGCTTTGCCGGGGTGGACGACTACTGGCAGCGCGCTTCAGCCAAGCCCAGATTGGCTGCCATTGAGTTGCCTACACTGCTGCTCAATGCCCGCAACGACCCCTTGGTGCCAGCAAGCAGCCTGCCCCAAGCGGGCGAGGCGGGCCCTGCCGCGGGCCCTGCCGTAACACTGTGGCAACCCGAATCGGGTGGGCATGTGGGTTTTCCGGGGGGCCTGCGCTGGGGGAACGGCGGTGCCCAATGGGATTTGCAAGCCATGCCTGCGGCCGTGTGCGCGTGGTTGGCGGCGCAGAGTGGCTAAGGTGCTAGTGGCACCGCAGCCGCGCACACCGTGCTGGAGCCGACGCTTATTGTGCTGCGGCTTGCGGAGCCAGCGGCTCGGGGAAATTGCCACCGCTCGCGTTGGCCAGATAGACCACGGCGCGCTTGATCTCAAAGTCGCTAAATGCGCCACCGCCTTGGGCGCCCATGGCCCCCTTGCCTTGCAAAGTGGAGGTGATCAGGCGCTCCAGACCGGCTCCGATGCGGGGTGCCCAAGCGGCAGTGTCGCCAAACTTGGGTGCGCCCACCACACCCGCTGCATGGCAGGCCATGCAGGCCGACATATAAACCTGTTGACCGGTTTGCAATTCTCGCGTGGCCTCACGCAGAGCGACCGTGCCTACGCGCTGAATGCGCTCGGCAAGGGCACGCTCTTGCTCGGCCACGTTGACGGGTGGTGCAAAGGGCTTTTGCAAAACCAGCACCACCAGCAGGGTGGTCACGATCAACGGGATGACCACAGCCAGCAGGATCAACCAGCGCTTGAGGTTGAAAGCAGAAAGGGCGCCAGCGGGGGAGGATTTTGCGTCACTCATGGGGGGCCTTTGGTAGCGGAAAACGGCTCAAAACCACAGGAGTCCATGTGAGTGGGCTCCGACCGGCTCCATTATAAGCGGCGACAAGCAGAAAAATTCACCTCTGTCGGCCGCGTGGCGCGGCAGCGTTATGATGCTGCAAGCGCATCCGCGCACGAAAGCCGCAACATGCCACTGGTCGTATTCAATCAAAAAGGTGGGGTGGGCAAGTCCACCATCGCGTGCAACCTGGCCGCCATCAGCGCCGCGCAGGGGCGGCGCACCTTGTTGATCGACCTCGACGTGCAGGGCAATTCGAGCCGCTACCTGCTCGGTGCCCAGCCCGCGACCCAAGCCGGTGGGGTGGCGGGTTTTTTCGAGCAGACGCTGAGCTACACCTTCAACCCCCTGCCGCCCACGCACTTCGTGCAGCGCACGCCTTTTGATGGGCTGGACCTGTTGGCCGCCAGCCCGACGCTGGATGAGTTGCAGCCCAAGTTGGAGGCGCGCCACAAGATCTACAAGCTGCGCGAGGCGCTGGCGCAACTGGGCCGCGAGTACCAGCAGATCTACCTCGACACCCCACCAGCGCTCAACTTCTACACCCGCTCCGCGCTCATGGGGGCCAGCGGCTGCCTGATTCCTTTCGATTGCGACGACTTCTCGCGCCAGGCGCTCTACACCCTGCTGGCCAATGTAGAAGAAATCCGCGCCGACCACAACGCGGCGTTGCAAGTTAAAGGCATCGTGGTGAACCAGTTCCAGCCGCGTGCCCGCCTGCCGCAGCAACTGGTGCAGGAGCTGATCGACGAAGGACTGCCGGTGTTGCAACCCTATCTGCAGGCTTCGGTCAAGGTGCGCGAGTCGCACCAGTTGGCGCGCCCGCTGATCCACCTAGAGCCCAAACACCCACTCACCCAGGCCCTGCTGGCGCTGCACCAGCGGCTGCTGTAGGCCCGAGCAGCGCGTGGCTGCCCCGCAGCGGGTGAGGCAGCGCCCCGGTTTATTCACGTTTTCCCTGTAACATGTTCAACTTTCGCGGATGAAAGTGCGGTCGCGCGCTTGCTACCATTCGCGCCTTTGCTTCTATAAGGTATTGAATATGTTGCTGCACATGGTTTTTTTCGTCGCCGGTCTGGTGGCGCTGGTCATGGGAGCCAGCGCGCTGGTGCGCGGGGCCTCCAAGCTGGCGCTGTCGGTGGGCATCTCGCCGTTGGTGGTGGGGCTGACCATCGTCGCCTTTGGCACCAGCGCGCCCGAAATGGCGGTCACGGTTGGGGCCACGCTGGAGGGGCAGTACGACATCGCGGTGGGCAACGTGATCGGCAGCAACATCTTCAACGTGCTGTTCATCCTCGGGGCCAGCGCACTGATCGTTCCGCTGGTGGTGCACACGCAGTTGATTCGCCAAGAGGTACCGATCATGATCGGGGCTTCGCTGCTGGTGCTGGCCTTCGGGATGGATGGGGCCATCAGTTGGATCGACGGCGCGATTTTGTTTGGCCTGTTGCTGACCTACACCGCCTTTCTGGTGATTCAGTCGCGCCGCGCCACGGCGGCCGAATCGGCCGAGTTCGACGCCGAACTCAAACCCGCCACGGCCGCCGAATGGGACGGCAAGCTGCCGGTGCAAATCGTGCTGATTGCCATCGGGCTGGTGCTGCTGGTGCTGGGTTCGGGCTGGCTGGTGGATTCGTCCATTGCTTTTGCGCGCTTCTTTGGCGTGAGCGAGCTGATCATTGGCCTGACCATCGTCGCCGCCGGCACTTCGATGCCAGAAGTGGCCACGTCCATCACCGCCGCCCTCAAGGGCGAGCGCGACATCGCGGTGGGCAACGTGGTGGGCAGCAACACCTTCAACCTGCTCGGGGTGGTGGGGCTGGGCGGCATGGTCTCGTTTGGCTCGGCCGGCTTGGTGGTCGCCGATGCCGTGCTGGCCTTCGACATCTGGATCATGCTGGCGGTGGCGCTGGCTTGCCTGCCGGTGTTTATCTCGGGGCGCGAGATCGCGCGCTGGGAAGGTGCGGTATTCCTAGGCTACTACGTGGCTTATGTGGCGTACCTGATTTTGGCGGCGCAACAGCACGCGGCCTTGCAGGGTTTTAGCATGGTGATGCTGGGCTTTGTGGTGCCGCTGACGATCGTCACGATGGTGGTGGTGATGCTGCGCCAGAAACCGCCGGCCAGCGCGGGTTGAGGCGCAAGGGGTGCGCCGCTTTGCGCAGGTTCAGGATAGGCTGAGGGGTGGCTGAACCCGCCCCGCGCCCCAGCGCCCTGAGCGGGCCGCAAAAAGCGCTGCGCAAGCTCGGCCTGCTGCGCGCGATCGACTTGGCGCTGCACCTGCCACTGCGCTACGAAGACCAAACCCGCATCACGCCCTTGGCGCAGGCGCAACCTGGGCAGGCGCTGCAGATCGAGGGCACGGTGTGCAGCACCGAGGTGCGCAGCGGTGGTAGGCGCCAGTTGCAGGTGCTGCTCGATGACGGCAGCGGCCGCTGCACCCTGTTGTTTTTCCATTTCAGCGGCGCGCAGCAAAAGGCGCTGGCTCCGGGTGTGCGCATCCGCGCCCGGGGCGAGCTGCGCAGCGGCCTGTTTGGCCCTACGCTCTTGCACCCGCAGTGGCAGCGCGCCGAAGGCGAGTTGCCGCAGACGCTCACCCCCGTCTATCCGGCCAGTGCCGGGCTGCCGCAAGCCTATCTGCGCCGCGCCGTTGTGGGAGCGCTGGAGCGCGCCGACCTGAGCGAGACCGTGCCCGCCTTGGCTTGGGCCGACTGCCCTGGGCTGCAGCCCGAGCCCGAGCGGCTTGCAGCAGCGCCGCAGGGCAGTTTGCGCGCGGCCTTGCACTGCCTGCACCAGCCGCCGCCCGGGGTGGCGCTGGACAGCCTGGAGCAGCGCACACACCCGGCTTGGGTGCGCCTGAAGGCCGAAGAACTGCTGGCGCAGCAACTGGCGCAGTGGCAGGCGCGGCGCGAGCGCATGTTGCGCCTGGCCCCGGCTTTGCCGCCGCGCCCAGAGGGTTTGGCGGCGCAATTGCAAGCCGCTTTGCCGTTTGCGCTCACAGCGGCCCAAGTCCGGGTGGGTGCCGAAATCGCCGCCGATCTGGCGCGCAGCACCCCCATGCACCGCCTACTGCAAGGCGATGTGGGCAGCGGCAAAACGGTGGTGGCGGCGCTGGCGGCGGCGCATGCCATCGACGCGGGCTGGCAGTGCGCCCTGATGGCGCCGACCGAAATTCTGGCCGAACAGCATTTTGGCAAACTGGTGGGCTGGCTGGCTCCGTTGCTGGCCCCGCAGGGCTTGTGCGTGGCCTGGCTCACCGGCAGCCAAGGCAAGGCAGAGCGCGCCGCCATGCTGGAGGCGGTGCAACGGGGCACGGCGGCGCTGGTGGTGGGGACACACGCCGTGATCGGCGAGCAGGTGCGCTTTGCGCGCCTGGGGCTGGCGCTGATCGACGAGCAACACCGCTTTGGCGTGGCGCAGCGGCTGGCCTTGCGCGAGAAAAACGCCGATTGCGAGCCGCACCTGCTGATGATGAGCGCGACCCCAATCCCGCGCACGCTGGCGATGAGCCATTTCGCCGACCTCGATGTCTCGACCCTAGACGAACTGCCGCCCGGGCGCAGCCCGATCCTGACCAAGCTGCTCGGCGCACATCGCCGCGACGAGTTGCTGGAGCGGCTGCGCGCGCAACTGGTGCAAGGGCGGCAAGCCTACTGGGTCTGCCCCCTGATCGAAGAAAGCGAAGCGCTCGATCTGCGCAACGCCCAGGCCACGGCAGCCGAACTGGAGGCGGCGCTGGCGGGCAGCAAAGGCCCCGACGGCGCGCCGCTGCAAGTCGGGCTGCTGCACGCGCGCCTGCCGGTGGCAGAAAAAAAAGCCGTGATGGCGCGCTTTTGCGCCGGGCAGATCGGGGTGCTGGTGAGCACCACGGTGATCGAGGTGGGGGTGGATGTGCCCAACGCCACGCTGATGGTGATCGAACACGCCGAGCGCTTTGGCCTGAGCCAGTTGCACCAGTTGCGCGGCCGTGTCGGGCGTGGGGCGGCGGCATCGGTGTGTGTGTTGTTGTACGCGCCAGGTGAAAACGGCCGCCTGAGCGAGACGGCGCTCCTGCGCCTGCGCGCACTGGCCGAAACCCACGATGGCTTCGAGATTGCCCGGCGCGACTTGGAGATTCGCGGCCCCGGCGAGTTTTTGGGCGCGCGCCAATCGGGCCTGCCGCTGCTGCGCTTTGCCGACCTGGCCCACGACGCGCCGCTGCTGGAATGGGCGCGCACCTGGGCCCCGCGCCTGCTGGCCGAGCAGCCGCAAGCGGCGCAGGCCCACATCGAGCGCTGGTTGGGGGCAAAATCGGACTTTCACAAGGCTTGAAGCCGGCACCGCCATGACCCTGACCGAACTCAAATACATCGTCGCCGTGGCGCGCGAGCGCCACTTTGGCCGGGCCGCCGAGGCGTGCCACGTCTCCCAACCCACGCTGAGCGTGGCGATCAAAAAACTCGAAGAAGAGCTCGAACTCAAATTGTTCGAGCGCAGCGCCAGCGAAGTGAGCGTGACGCCACTGGGTGCTGAGGTGGTGCGGCAAGCGCAGGTGGTGCTGGAGCAGGCCGCGCTCATCAAAGAAATTGCCCAGCGCGGCCAAGACCCGCTGGCGGGGCCGCTGCGCCTGGGCGTGATCTACACCATCGGGCCCTATCTGCTGCCCGATTTGGTGCGCCGCGTGATCGAGCGCACGCCGCAAATGCCGCTGCTGCTGCAAGAAAACCTCACCGCCAAGCTGCTGGAGCAGTTGCGCATCGGCGAGCTCGACGCCGCCATTCTGGCCGAGCCCTTCCCCGACACCAACCTGGCCATCGCGCCACTGTACGACGAGCCCTTTTGGGTGGCCTTGCCGGTGCAGCACCCGCTGGCGCAGCACAGCAGCGTGAGCGCCGAGCAACTCAAACAAGAGACCATGCTGCTGCTCGGGGCCGGGCACTGCTTTCGCGACCACGTGCTCGAAGTCTGCCCAGAGTTTGCGCGCTACGCCAGCAACGCCGAAGGCATACGGCGCAGCTTTGAGGGCTCCTCGCTGGAAACCATCAAGCACATGGTGGCCGCAGGCATGGGCATCACGCTGGTGCCGCGCCTGAGTGTGCCGGCGGCGGCGCTGGCGGCGCAGGCCGGGGCCCCGTTGCCGCCCGACGGGGCGCCCTATGTGCGCTACCTGCCCTTTGCCGGTGCACCGCCCACCCGGCGCGTGGTGCTGGCTTGGCGGCGCAGCTTCACCCGCTACGAGGCCATCGCTGCCTTGCGCAACGCCATTTACGCCTGTGCCTTGCCCGGGGTGCAGCGCCTGACCCCATGAACGCCGCCGCCCCGGGTGCGCCGGGCCGGCTGGCGCTGTACCTGGACTTGATTCGCTGGGACCGCCCGGCCGGCTGGCTGCTGCTGCTCTGGCCCAGCCTGTCGGCGCTGTGGCTGGCGGCCGAGGGCTGGCCGGGCTGGCACCTGCTGGCGGTGTTCGTGCTGGGCACGATTTTGATGCGCAGCGCGGGTTGTTGCAGCAACGACGTGGCGGACCGCGAATTCGATCGCCACGTGCGGCGCACCGCGCAGCGGCCCGTGACCAGTGGGCGCGTGCAGCCGCGCGAGGCGCTGCTGTTGGGGGCGGGCTTGGCTTTTGCGGCCTTTTTGTTGGTGCTCACGACCACGGCGGCCGCGGTGGCGTGGTCGGTGCCGGCGCTGCTGCTGGCGCTGGCCTACCCCTATGCCAAGCGCTTTTTTGCCATGCCGCAGGCGGTGCTGGGGGTGGCGTTCAGCTTCGGCATCCCGATCGCCTACGCGGCGGCGCAAGGCAGCGTGCCGGCTTTGGCCTGGGCGCTGCTGCTGGCCAACCTGTTCTGGGTGCTGGCCTACGACACCGAGTACGCGATGGTGGACCGCGACGACGACTTGCGCATCGGCATCAAAACCTCGGCCATCACGCTCGGGCGCTACGACGTGGCGGCGGTGGCCGCCTTTTACCTGCTGCACCTGCTGCTCTGGGGTGCGCTGCTGTGGCCGCAGGTGGGCGGGCTCTGGTTTGGGCTGGCGCTGGGCTTGGCGCTGGCGCAGGTGGGCTGGCACCTGGGGCTGATCCGCAAACGCAGCCGCGACGGCTGCTTTCGCGCCTTCAAGCTCAACCACTGGTTGGGCTTTACCCTGTTTGCCGGGGTGGCGCTGGAGTATGCGTTGCGCAGCGGGGGCTGACGCGGTTTCGCCGCAGCCCACTCAACTGGGTCAGACCCAAGCGCCGCCGGGCCGCCCCAAGGCGCTTGGCACCCCCTCGGGGGGCAGCGCAGGCGCAGCGCCAAGCGTGGGGGCTAGTTCCCAAACTCGTCGCCCATTTCGCGCGCGCGCCGGTGCGCCGCAGCGATCGCCGCCACGAAGGAGTCGGCCACTTGGGCCGCTTCCAGCGCACTCAGGGCGGCGTGGGTGGTGCCGCCTTTGGAGGTGACGCGCTGGCGCAGCACCTCGGGCGGCTCGCTGCTGCTTTGCGCCAGTTGCGCCGCGCCGACGAAGGTGCCGATCGCCAGCTCGGTGGCGGCTGCGGGGCTCAGACCCAGCTCGGTGCCGGCGCGGCGCATGGCTTCAAGAAAATAAAACACATAGGCCGGCCCGGAGCCCGACAGCGCCGTGACGGCGTCTAGGTCCGACTCTTGTGGCAGCCAGAGCGTGCGCCCGGTGCCCGCCAGCAGCGCCTGCACCTGCTCGCGCTCGGCCGCACTCACGCCCGCGCGAGCGTACAGGCCGGTCATGCCCAAGCCGACCAGCGCCGGGGTGTTGGGCATGGCGCGCACGATGCGCTCGCTGCCCAGCCAGCGCGCCATGCTCTCGGTGCGTATGCCTGCGGCCACACTCAGGTGCAGGGCATGGTCGGGCAGGTGCGCCGCAGACTCCAGCGCCGCTTGCTTGAAGACTTGGGGCTTGACGGCCCAGACCACCAGTGCCGTGGCTGGGGTGCCTGGCCGATCTGGGCTGGCTTGAGACGCCAAGGCGGCGCTGCGCGCCTCTGGGTAAACCGCCACGCCGGGGAACTGCTGCACCAAGCGCACTCGCTGTTCGTCCCAAGGTTCGACGATCTGCAGCGCGGCTGCGGGGTGGCCTTGGCGCAGCAGGCCGCCGACGATGGCGCTGGCCATGTTGCCGCCGCCGATGAAAGTGATGCGGCCCGGCGCACCGGGGCTGGGTGGCAGGCTGTCCAGGCTGGGTAGAGGGGCTGTGCTGGTGGAGCTTGAGGGGCTGTTCATGCCGCCATTGTCGCGCATGGTTAAAGGTGCAAGCGGGCGCAATCTCGTGTGCCATCCTGGTCGATCCGCCCTCGATTCAGCCCCACCCCCAGCCCCAGCCGCCATCAAGCCGCCATCAAGCCGCCACGGTCTGGCGCACCGCGTGTTCCCAGCGCGCCATTTTGGCGGCCGCCTCGTCGCGCGAAAGCGTGGGCAAGAAGCGGCGCTCACAACGCCACTGCTGCGCCAGATCGTCCAGCCCGTCATAGACCCCGGCATGCAGCCCGGCCAGCCAAGCGGCCCCAAGGGCGGTGGTCTCGGTCACGGCCGGGCGCAGCACCGGGATGCCCAACAGATCGGCCTGCATCTGCATCAGCAAATCGTTGACGCAGGCCCCGCCATCGACGCGCAGATCGCTCAGCGGCACCCCGCCGGCCGCCACCGCGTCGCGGCTCATGGCGTGCAGCAAGGCGGCACTCTGGAACGCGATGCTCTCCAGCGCGGCGCGCGCGATGTGCGCCATCGTGCTGCCGCGCGTCAGGCCGGTGATGCTGCCGCGCGCCTCGGGCTGCCAGTAGGGCGCGCCCAGCCCGGTAAAGGCCGGCACCAGCGTCACGCCGCCGGAATCGGGCACGCTGGCGGCCAGCGCCTGCACCTCGCTGCTGGAGTCGATGGCGCGCAGCCCATCGCGCAGCCACTGCACCACCGCGCCGCCCACAAACACGCTGCCTTCGAGCGCGTACTGAGGCGCGCCCGCCGCTTGGGCCACCGCGGTGCCGATCAGGCCGTGCTGGCTTTGCTGCATGCGCTCGCCCGTGTGCATGAGCAGGAAGCAGCCGGTGCCGTAGGTGTTTTTGGCCATGCCGGGCTGGAAACAGGCCTGGCCAAACAAGGCGCTTTGCTGGTCGCCTGCCACACCGGCGATGCGCACCGGGGCACCCAGCCACTCGGCGCTGGTGCGGCCATAGTCGGCGCTAGAAGGCCGCACTTCGGGCAGCAGCGCGTGCGGGATGTCGAACAGCGCCAGCAACTCCTCATCCCATAAGCGCGTGTGCAGATTCAGCAGCAGCGTGCGGGCGGCGTTGCTGCTGTCGGTGGCGTGCAGCGCGCCGCCCGTGAGTTGCCACAGCAACCACGAGTCGATGGTGCCAAAAGCCAGCTCGCCACGCTCGGCGCGCGCCCGTGCCCCCGGGGTGTGATCGAGCAGCCAGGCGATTTTGCTGGCCGAAAAATACGGGTCCAGCCGCAGCCCGGTCTGGGCCTGCACCCAGGGCTCGTGTCCGGCCGCTCGCAGCGCAGCGCAGGCGGCGCTGGTGCGCCGGTCTTGCCAAACGATGGCGCGCCCCAACGGCGCCCCGCTGCGCCGCTCCCACAGCAGCGTGGTCTCGCGCTGGTTGGTGATGCCGATGGCGGCAATCTGCTGCGCCTGCAAGCCGGCCAGGCTCAGGGCTTGGCGCGCAGTGGCCAGTTGCGTGGCCCAGATCTCGTGCGGGCAATGCTCGACCCAGCCCGGCTGCGGGTAGTGCTGCCGGATTTCCTGCTGCGCCTGCGCCAAGATGCAGCCTTGGCTGTCGAAAACGATGCTGCGCGAACTGGTGGTGCCCTGGTCCAGGGCCAGCAAATAAGCCATGTGTGCCTCTTGGGTGTCGTGTGTGGGCTGTGGGCCGGCATGGCGTTCATCCATTTGACGCAAACACCGGTGACAATCGTGACCATTGTGACCCGCAGGGCCAGGCTTGGCCAGTGGGTGGCCGTGCTGCCCAAAAGGGCACACACCCGCTTGCAGCCTAGCGCGCAGACCGGACGCGGCACTGTAACAGCCCACCTACCCCGCCTCACCCCTTGAACTCCTCTGCCCCTCTGACCCGCCAGCAGTCTCTGGAACAGTTGCAGCGCCCCCACTTGTGGGATTTGCTTGTCGTCGGCGGCGGAGCCACCGGCTTGGGCGTGGCGCTGGAGGCGGCGCAGCGCGGCTGGCGCGTGGCGCTGCTGGAATCGCACGACTTTGCCGGCGGCACCTCCTCGCGCTCGACCAAGCTGCTGCACGGCGGCGTGCGCTATCTGGCGCAAGGCAATCTGGCCCTGGTGCGCGAGGCGCTGGCCGAGCGCCAGGCGGTGCTGCACATCGCGCCGCATCTGGCGCAGCCGCTGCCCTTCGTGATGCCGTGCTACCGCCCCTGGCAAGCGCCTTTTTATGGGGCCGGGCTCAAGCTCTACGACTGGCTGGCGGGCAGCGCCGGCTTGGGCCGCACGCGCTGGCTGGGCCGCGAGCAGGCGCTTGCGGCGCTGCCGGGGGTGCAGGCCCAAGGGCTGCTGGGCGGCATCCAGTACTGGGATGCCCAGTTCGAAGACGCCCGGCTGGCGCTGGCGCTGGCGCGCAGCGCCGAAGCCGCCGGGGCGGTGTTGCTGAACTACGTGGAGGTGCAGCAGGTGCAGCGCGTTGCTGCCGCTGGTGCTGCGCAGGCCAACCAAGTGATGCAGGTGCAGGCGCTTGATCGCCACGGGGGAGGGCGGCTGCAACTGCAGGCGCGCTGCGTCGTCAATGCCACCGGGGTCTGGGTGGATGGGCTGCGCCAGACCCTGCAGCCCGAAGCCGCGCCACTGGTCCGGCCCAGCCAAGGGGTGCACCTGGTGGTGGCGCGCGATTTCCTGCCTAGGCAGCAGGCGCTGCTGGTGCCGCGCACCGCCGATGGCCGGGTCTTGTTCGCCGTGCCGTGGCTGGGCGCACTGGTGCTGGGCAGCACCGACACGCCGCGCGCCGATCTGCCACGCGAACCCGAGCCGTTCGAGGCCGAAATCGAATTCATCTTGCGCGAGGCTTCGTTGGCGCTGGCGCGTCCGGTGCGGCGCACCGATGTGAAGAGCGTCTGGGTCGGATTGCGGCCGCTGGTGGCGGCGGCGTCGGCCGGGGCCAACACCAAAACCCTGTCGCGCGAGCACCGCATCGTCGTCGATCGCTCAGGACTGGTCACAGTCACGGGGGGCAAGTGGACCACTTTCCGCGCCATGGCCAGCGATGTGCTGGCGCACTGCGTGGAGGCTGGCCTGCTGGCCCCGCGCCCCGCCTTGGCCAATCCGACTGCCCCCTTGTGCGGGGCCGTGGTTGCAGGAGCGGGTTCGGCTGCAACGCGGGTGCCGCAGCCCCTGCACCAGGCGCCGGGTTTGCATCTGTATGGCAACCACGCCGCCGCCGTGCAAGCCATGCCCGGTGCCGAGCGCATGCTGGGGCTGGGCCTGACCGAGGCCATGGTGCGCTACGCCGTGCGCCACGAGTGGGCGCTGACGGTAGAAGACGTGCTGGCGCGGCGCTGGCGCGCGCTGTTCCTAGACGCCGCCGCCGCCGAGGGCATGGCCGCAGCCGTGGCGCAAATCGTGCAAGACGAGCTGCAGCGCGCCGCTGCGCCCCACACCGACCCCGAATTGCCCGCCTTTGTGGCGCTGGCGCAACGCTACCAGCTGCAGTAGGGTGATGGCAGGGGGCAGCAAGGGGTGAGTCGAGCCCGGCCCCCAAAGCGCGGGCCCACCACAACAAAGTTCACATATTGCTTGACGGCCCTAGGTTCTTGTGTGACAATACGCGGCTTCGCTAGAAAAAAGCGAAGAATTCTTGCCCAGCGAAGCGGCTGCCTAGGTTTGGAAACTGGGGTGGTTGCAACGACGGGCCCAAGACTGATCGCCGCAGGCCGTTGGGGCCTTCGGGATTCAAGTTGGGACTTAAATCAAATGATCCAAACGCAATCTCGACTCGATGTTGCCGACAACACGGGTGCCAAGTCCGTGATGTGCATCAAGGTGCTCGGCGGCTCCAAGCGCCGTTACGCCAGTGTGGGCGACGTCATCAAAGTCAGCATCAAAGAAGCCGCGCCCCGTGGGCGCGTCAAAAAAGGCGAAATCTACAACGCCGTGGTGGTTCGCACCGCCAAAGGCTTGCGCCGCCCGGACGGGGCCTTGATCAAGTTCGACGGCAATGCCGCCGTGTTGCTCAACGCCAAGCTCGAGCCGATCGGCACCCGCATCTTCGGACCGGTGACGCGCGAGTTGCGCACCGAAAAGTTCATGAAGATCGTTTCGCTGGCCCCGGAAGTCCTGTAAGAGGTGTCGCAATGAACAAGATTCGCAAAGGCGACGAAGTCATCGTCATCGCTGGCCGAGACAAAGGCAAGCGCGGCAAAGTCACCCAGCGCGCGGACGAAACGCGGCTGCTGGTCGAGGGCGTGAACATCGTCAAGAAGCACGCCAAGCCCAACCCAATGAAGGGCATCACGGGCGGCATCATCGCCAAGACGATGTCGATCCATCAGTCCAACGTGGCCATTTTTAACCCAAGCACCGGCAAAGCCGACCGCGTGGGTATCAAGGTGCTCGAAGACGGCAACAAAGTGCGCGTCTTTAAGTCCAGTGGCGCAGAAATCAAGGCGGCCTGAACATGACACGCTTTCAACAAATCTTTCGCGAGAAAATCGCGCCGGCGCTGCAAGAGCAGTTTGGCTTCGAGTCCGTGATGCAGGTTCCGCGCATCACCAAGATCACCCTCAACATGGGTGTGGGCGAGGCCGTGGCCGACAAAAAGGTGCTGGAAAACGCCGTCGGCGACCTGACCAAGATCTCTGGCCAAAAGCCGGTTGTGACCCGGGCCCGCAAGGCCATCGCCGGCTTCAAAATCCGCGAAGGCCAGCCGATCGGCTGCATGGTCACGCTGCGCGGCGCCCGCATGTACGAATTCCTCGACCGCTTCGTCACCGTGGCGCTGCCACGGGTGCGCGACTTTCGTGGCATTTCGGGCAAGGCGTTCGACGGCCGGGGTAACTACAACATCGGCGTCAAAGAGCAGATCATTTTCCCGGAAATCGAATACGACAAGGTCGATGCCTTGCGTGGGCTGAACATCAGCATCACCACCACCGCCAAGAACGACGCCGAATGCAAGGCGTTGCTGGCCGGTTTCCGTTTCCCGTTCAAGAACTGAGGTGCTGCGTGGCCAAACAAGCTTTGCTCCAGCGTGAACTCAAGCGCGACCAATTGGTTGCCAAGTTTGCCAACAAGTACAACGAATTGAAGGCGATCTCCAAAGACGCCAAGCGCAGCGACGAAGAGCGCGACGCGGCCCGTCTGGCGCTGCAAAAACTGCCGCGCAATGCCAACCCAACGCGCCAGCGCAACCGCTGCGAAATCACCGGTCGTGCCCGTGGAACCTTCAAGCAGTTCGGCCTCGGCCGCATGAAGGTGCGCGAAATGGCGTTTGCCGGTGAAATCCCCGGCATCACCAAAGCCAGCTGGTAAGGCGTGAAGGAGTAAACATTATGAGCATGAGTGACCCGATCGCCGATATGCTGACGCGCATTCGCAATGCGCAGATGGTGGAAAAGCCCACCGTGGCCATGCCAGCCTCCAAAGTCAAGGCCGCCATTGCGCAGGTCTTGAAAGACGAAGGCTACATCGACGGCTTCCAAATCAAGAGCCAAGACGGTAAGAACGAGCTCGTCATCGGCCTCAAGTACTACGCCGGGCGCCCGGTGATCGAGCGCATCGAGCGCGTCAGCCGCCCAGGCTTGCGCATCTACAAAGGCAGCAAAGCCATACCACAAGTCATGAACGGGCTGGGTGTGGCGATCGTCACCACCCCGCAAGGCGTGATGACCGATCGCAAGGCGCGCGCTGTCGGTGTGGGTGGCGAAGTGTTGTGTTACGTCGCCTGATGCGAGAACGAAGGAGTATCTGAGATGTCTCGTGTAGGTAAATCACCGATCGCCATTCCGGCCGGGGTCGAAGTGGCGCTGCAGCCCGACGCCATCCGCGTCAAGGGCGCGCTGGGCGCACTGGCGTTGGCCCCCAACACCCAAGTCACGGTGCAGCAAGCCGATGGCAAGCTGACATTCGCTGCCGTGGGCGACAGCGCACAGGCCAAAGCCCTGTGCGGCACCATGCGCCAGTTGGTCAACAACATGGTGCTGGGCGTGAGCAAGGGTTTCGAGAAGAAGCTCTCGCTGGTGGGCGTGGGCTACAAAGCCGCCGCCAGCGGCAACAAGCTCAACCTGGCCGTGGGTTATTCGCACCCGGTCGATTTCGTGATGCCCGAAGGCGTTAGCGTGGCCACGCCGGCCGCAACCGAAATCGTCATCAAGGGCGCGGATCGCCAACGCGTGGGCCAGATCGCCGCCGAAATTCGCGCCGTGCGTCCGCCTGAGCCCTACAAAGGCAAGGGAATCCGCTACGCTGGCGAGAAGGTCGTCATCAAAGAGACCAAGAAGAAATAAGGACAGCGATCATGTTGACCAAAAAAGAACAGCGTTTGCGCCGTGCCCGCCAGACCCGCATCCGCATTGCCCAGCAAGGCGCCCTGCGCCTGAGCGTGAACCGCAGCAACCTGCACATCTATGCCAACGTCATCTCCGAGGACGGCGCACGTGTGCTGGTTTCGGCCTCGACGCTGGAAGCCGAAGTGCGGGCTCAACTCGCCGCAGCCAGCGGCAACGGGGGCAACAAGGCGGCGGCCGAACTGGTCGGCCAGCGCATTGCGGCCAAGGCCAAAGCCGCCGGGATCGAGAAAGTCGCTTTCGACCGCTCCGGTTTTGCCTACCACGGCCGTGTCAAAGCCCTTGCAGAAGCCGCGCGTGCCGCCGGCCTGCAATTCTGATTGGGGATGATCAAATGGCAAAGATGCTTGCGAATGTAAAAAGCGAGGCCAATGACGATGGCCTGCGCGAGAAGATGATTGCGGTCAACCGCGTCACCAAGGTGGTCAAAGGCGGGCGCATCATGAGCTTTGCCGCCCTGACCGTGGTCGGCGACGGCGATGGCCGCGTTGGCATGGGCAAAGGCAAGGCGCGTGAAGTGCCGGTGGCCGTGCAAAAAGCCATGGACGAGGCGCGCCGCAACCTGTTCAAGGTAGCGATCAAAAACGGCACCCTGCACCACGCGGTGCACGGCCAGCACGGCGCCTCCAGCGTCATGATGCTGCCGGCCAACAAGGGTACCGGCATCATCGCTGGCGGCCCCATGCGCGCCGTCTGCGAGGTTCTGGGTGTTACCGATGTGGTGGCCAAGAGCCACGGCTCGACCAACCCCTACAACCTGGTCCGCGCCACCCTCGACGCCCTGCAGCGCGCCATGACGCCCTACGAAGTGGCGGCCAAGCGCGGCAAGTCGGTCGAAGAAATTCTGGCCTAAAAGGGAAAACCCCCATGACTACCGCCAACACCCTCACCATCAAGCTGGTGCGCAGCCCAATCGGCTGCCGTGCAGACCACCGTGCTACCGTGCGCGGCTTGGGTCTGCGCAAAATCAACAGCGTCAGTGTGCTGCAAGACACCCCCGCGGTGCGTGGCATGATCAACAAGATCAGCTACCTGCTGCAAGTGATCTGAACGGATTTTGATTATGGAACTCAATACCCTCAAGCCCGCTGCGGGCTCCAAATCCGCTCGGCGCCGCGTCGGTCGGGGCATCGGCTCCGGCTTGGGCAAAACCGCCGGCCGAGGCCACAAAGGCCAAAAATCGCGCGCCGGTGGATACCACAAGGTCGGCTTTGAAGGCGGTCAGATGCCGCTGCAGCGCCGTTTGCCCAAGCGCGGCTTCAAATCGACCACGCTCAAGTTCAACGCCGAAGTCACGCTGAGCGATCTGCAGGCACTGGGTGCCGCGCAAGTCGATCTGCTGCTGCTCAAGCAAGCGGGCCTCGTGCCCGAATTGGCGCGCAAGGTCAAGGTCATCAAGACCGGTGAACTGACGCTGGCGGTGCAACTCAACCAGATCGGTGCCACAGCCGGCGCCAAGGCAGCCATCGAGGCCGCTGGCGGCTCGGTAGCGGCTTGACGCCTGATCGCCTGAACGCCTAAATGTTTACCAAGCACGGAACCTAGCTGTGGCCAACAACGCTGCCTCTCTCGCCAAAACCGGGAAGTACGCCGATTTGCGTCGGCGGCTGTTCTTTTTGCTGGGCGCACTGATCGTCTACCGCATCGGTGCGCACATTCCGGTGCCGGGCATCGACCCGGACCAACTGGCGCAGTTGTTCCAAGGCCAAGCGGGCAACATCCTGAACCTGTTCAACATGTTCACGGGTGGCTCGCTGCAGCGCTTTGCGGTGTTTGCGCTGGGCATCATGCCCTACATTTCGGCGGCGATCATCATCCAGTTGCTCACCTACGTGGTGCCGTCGCTGATCGCGCTGCGCAAGGAAGGCGAGGCCGGCAAACGCAAGATTACCCAGTACACGCGCTACAGCACGTTGGCGCTGGCGATTTTCCAATCCTTCGGCATCGCGCTGGCGCTTGAGGGCATGCCCGGCATGGTGGTCGATCCCGGTTGGGCCTTTCGCTTCACCGCTGTGGTGAGCCTGGTGGCGGGCACCATGTTCCTGATGTGGTTGGGTGAGCAGATCACCGAACGCGGTGTGGGCAACGGCATTTCGATGCTGATCTTTGCCGGCATCGTGGCCGGGTTGCCGAGCGCCATGGGCGGCTTGACCGAGTTGGTGCGAACCGGTGCAATGGGCATTTTGTCTGCCCTCTTCATTCTGTTGCTGGTGGTGGCGGTGACCTACTTCGTGGTCTTTGTGGAGCGTGGCCAGCGCAAGGTGCTGGTCAACTACGCCCGGCGCCAGGTGGGCAACAAGGTCTATGGAGGCCAGTCTTCGCACCTGCCGCTCAAGCTCAACATGGCCGGCGTGATTCCGCCCATCTTTGCTTCGTCCATCATCCTGTTGCCGGCCACTTTGGTGAGCTGGGTCAGCACCGGCGACGGCACAGCGTGGCTGCGCGATCTGGCGGGAGCGCTCTCACCGGGGCAGCCGATCTACATTGCCCTGTACGCGGCGGCGATCATCTTCTTTTGTTTCTTCTACACCGCGCTGGTATTCAACAGCCGCGAGACGGCAGACAACCTGAAGAAGAGCGGCGCCTTCATACCGGGCATCCGGCCGGGTGACCAAACGGCGCGCCACATCGACAAAATCTTGGGGCGTCTGACCCTGGTGGGGGCGCTCTACATCACTGCGGTGTGCCTGCTGCCCGAGTTCCTGATCCTGTACTACAACGTGCCGTTCTATTTTGGGGGCACCTCGTTGCTGATCATCGTCATCGTCACCATGGACTTCTGGACCCAGGTGCAAAACTACATGATGTCGGAGCAGTACGAGTCTTTGCTCAAGAAATCCAATTTCAAGGGCGCCCCCGGGGTCTGATATGTCCAAAGACGATGTGATTGAGATGCAAGGTGAGGTGGTGGAGAATTTGCCCAACGCCACCTTCCGCGTCAAACTGGAAAACGGCCACGTGGTGCTCGGGCATATTTCGGGCAAGATGCGCATGCACTACATCCGCATCCTGCCCGGTGACAAGGTCAAGGTGGAGCTCACGCCCTATGACCTGTCGCGTGCGCGCATCGTGTTTCGCAGCAAATGAGTTTTTTTCTGATTTTCGTTCTGGAGTAAGACATGAGAGTTTCGGCTTCGGTCAAAAAAATGTGCCGCAACTGCAAGATCATCCGTCGCCATGGAGTGGTGCGTGTCATCTGCACCGACCCGCGACACAAACAGCGTCAAGGCTGATTAAGTTTAGAGGACCATCATGGCACGTATTGCTGGCATCAACATTCCGCCGCACAAGCACGCCGAAATCGGCTTGACGGCAATCTTTGGCATCGGGCGCACCCGCGCACGTCAGATCTGCGAGGCTTGCGGCATTGATTACGCCAAAAAGATCAAAGAGCTGAGCGACGCCGAGCTCGAAAAAGTGCGTGAAGCGGTGAACGCTTTCACCATCGAAGGCGATTTGCGCCGCGAAACCACGATGAACATCAAGCGCTTGATGGACATCGGCTGCTACCGCGGTTTCCGCCATCGCCGCGGCCTGCCTGTGCGCGGTCAGCGCACCAAGACCAACGCCCGCACCCGCAAGGGTCCGCGCAAGGCCGCTCAGTCGCTGAAAAAATAATCCCCTACAAGGACAACCGCCATGGCCAAGCCCCAAGCCTCCAACGCCGCTGCACGCGTGCGCAAAAAAGTTCGCAAGAACATCTCCGACGGCATTGCACACGTGCACGCCTCGTTCAACAACACCATCATCACCATCACCGACCGCCAAGGCAATTCCTTGTCGTGGGCCTCGTCGGGTGGGCAAGGCTTCAAGGGTTCGCGCAAATCGACCCCTTTTGCCGCGCAGGTGGCGTCCGAGGTGGCTGGCCGCGCCGCCATCGAGCAGGGCATCAAAAACCTCGATGTCGAAATCAAGGGGCCTGGTCCAGGGCGCGAGTCTTCGGTTCGCGCCTTGGGTGCCTTGGGCATCCGCATCAACTCGATCGCTGACGTGACCCCGGTGCCGCACAACGGCTGCCGCCCGCAGAAGCGCCGTCGCATTTAATGGGTGCTTGACGCGGGTGATTGCCCAAAGCCTGTGGTCTGCTTGACTGCGGCTTAAGGCATGTGCTAGAATGTCAGGCTCTATTTTAGGGGCCACTGCAACGCGTTTGCGGTGGCATTTTCGTTTCAAGCCCACCGCCGTTGCCCTGTTTGGGGCCGGCTCCCGCCACAGTCTGCAAGGCTGCTGGTGGCAGATAGATCAAGGAAATCCACGTGGCACGTTACCTCGGCCCCAAGGCCAAACTTTCACGCCGTGAAGGCACCGACCTGTTGCTCAAGAGCGCGCGGCGCTCGATCAGCGACAAAGCCAAGTTCGACTCCAAGCCCGGCCAGCATGGCCGCACCTCGGGTCAGCGCACCTCCGATTTCGGCTTGCAGCTGCGCGAAAAGCAGAAGGTCAAGCGCATGTACGGGGTGTTGGAGCGCCAGTTCCGGCGCTACTTCGCTGAGGCCGACCGGCGCCGCGGCAACACCGGTGCCAACTTGCTGAGCCTGCTCGAGTCGCGCCTCGACAACGTGGTGTTTCGCATGGGCTTTGCCTCGACCCGCGCCGAAGCGCGCCAGTTGGTCTCGCACAAAGCGATTTTGATCAACGGCCAGAGCTGCAACATTCCGTCGGCGCTGGTGAAAGCCGGTGATGTGGTGGCGGTGCGCGAGAAGTCGCGTGCTCAAAACCGCATCAAAGAGGCGCTCGAGCTGGCCAAGCAGATCGGCTTCCCGGCATGGGTAGAGGTGGCGGTTGAAAAAGCCGAAGGCACCTTCAAGAAGTCCCCAGACCGCGACGAATTCGCCGCCGACATCAACGAATCGCTGATCGTCGAACTGTACTCGCGTTAAGCGGGTGCACAGGCAACCAAACGAGCCCGCTCGCCACCTTCAGGTGGCGGTCTGGATTTTGTGCTCCAGCAGCCTTATCGGTGTAACGAGCCGAGGGTATTGAAGGAAGTCCGAATGCTGAACAATCTGCTTAAACCCAAGAACATCCAAGTCGAGCAAATCGCCCCCAACCGGGCCGAAGTGACGCTCGAGCCCTTTGAGCGGGGCTATGGCCATACGCTGGGCAACGCCTTGCGCCGCGTATTGCTGTCTTCGATGGTGGGTCACGCCCCGACCGAAGTCACGATTTCGGGTGTCTTGCACGAGTTTTCCTCGATCGATGGCGTGCAGGAAGATGCCGTCAATCTGCTGCTCAACCTCAAAGGGGTGGTGTTTAAGCTGCATGGTCGTGACGAGGTGACGCTGAGCCTGCGCAAAGAGGTCGAGGGTTTGGTGACGGCGGCCGATATCCAGACGCCCCACGACGTGGAAATTCTCAATCCGCAACACGCCATCGCCACCTTGAGCGCCGGCGCCAAGCTCGATATGCAGATCAAGGTTGAAAAAGGGCGCGGCTACGTGCCCGGCAACCTGCGCCGTGGCGACGACAGCACGCGCTCCATCGGGCGCATATTGCTCGATGCCTCGTTCTCGCCGGTCACGCGCGTCAGCTACGCGGTCGAGAATGCGCGCGTCGAGCAGCGCACCGACTTGGACAAGCTGGTGCTCGACATCGAAACCAACGGCGCCGTGGCGCCCGAGGAGGCGGTGCGTGCAGCGGCCAGGATTTTGGTCGAGCAGTTGGCTGTGTTTGCGCAGCTCGAGGGTGCCGAGGCGTTTGACTTTGGCAGTTCGCCAGCGCGCAACACGCAGCAGTTCGATCCGATTTTGTTGCGCCCGGTCGATGAGCTCGAGCTCACGGTGCGTTCGGCCAATTGCCTCAAGGCCGAGAACATTTACTACATCGGTGACCTGATCCAGCGCACCGAAAACGAGCTGCTCAAAACCCCCAATTTGGGCCGCAAATCGCTCAATGAAATCAAGGAAGTGCTGGCTTCGCGCGGCTTGACGCTGGGCATGAAGCTGGAAAGTTGGCCGCCCGCTGGGCTGGACAAGCACTGAGCCTCTCATCCGCTCCATTCCGGCCCATCCCGGCCCGATCCCTTCAATCACATCGCCCATGACCCCTCGCAGTACCTGATCCGGCTGCGGGCATACCAGAAAGGAAATCACCATGCGTCACGGACACGGCCTTCGCAAACTCAACCGCACCACCAGCCACCGGCTGGCGATGCTGCGCAACATGATGAACTCGCTGCTCACGCACGAGGCGATTCAAACCACGCTGCCCAAGGCCAAGGAATTGCGCCGCGTGGTCGAACCCATGATCACCTTGGCCAAAGTGGCTACGGTGGCCAACCGCCGCTTGGCTTTTGACCGCTTGCGCGACCGCGACGTGGTGGTGAAGCTGTTTGACGTGCTCGGCCCGCGCTTCAACGCCCGCCCGGGTGGCTACACGCGCATCCTGAAAACCGGTTTCCGTGTGGGTGACAACGCCCCCATGGCCCTGATCGAGCTGGTTGATCGCGGCGACGCGGTGCCAGCCAAAGAAGATTCGGCCGCTGCTGACAAAACCCAGTAAGCGTGCTACAATAGCAGTCTTGACGCGGAGTGGAGCAGCCTGGTAGCTCGTTGGGCTCATAACCCAAAGGTCGCAAGTTCAAATCTTGCCTCCGCAACCAATTAAGAAAGCTTGGTGCTGTAGTGGCACCAAGCTTTTTTCTTGGCGTTTTGGATACGCCGCGCCGAGCTGTGGGGGCCACGACGCCTCACAACCCCAGTTCGGCGGCCAAGGTGTCCATGCGCTGGCGCACGGCGGGGTCCATTTGGATGGTGCGCCCCCACTCGCGCTGCGTCTCGCCGGGCCACTTGTGGGTGGCGTCCAGCCCCATTTTGCTGCCTAGGCCGCTGACCGGGGAAGCAAAATCCAAATAGTCGATCGGTGTGCGCTCGACCGTCATGCAGTCGCGCGCCGGGTCCATGCGCGTTGTGATGGCCCAGATCACTTCGCGCCAGTCGCGCACGTCGATGTCCTCATCGACCACGACGATGAACTTGGTGTACATGAACTGGCGCAGGTGGCTCCAGATGCCCATCATCACGCGCCGGGCGTGACCGGCGTAGGCTTTGCGGATCGAGACCACCGCCAGCCGGTAGCTGCAGCCCTCGGGCGGCAGGTAAAAGTCCACCACTTCGGGCAAGGCGCGCTGCAACAGCGGCACGAACAGTTCGTTGAGCGCCAGCCCGAGCACCGAGGGTTCGTCGGGCGGCTTGCCGGTGTAGGTGGAGTGGTAGATCGGGTTGCTGCGCTGCGTCAGGCGCTCGACCGTGAAGACCGGGAATTCAGCCTGCTCGTTGTAGTAGCCGGTGTGGTCGCCATAGGGGCCTTCGAGTGCGTGCTGCCAGCCGCTGGGGTGGCCGGGGTCGGGCAGGATATGGCCTTCGAGCACGATTTCGGCGTGCGCCGGCACCCGCAGCGGCACACCCAGCGCCGCCGCCACTTCGGTGCGCGCGCCGCGCAGCAAGCCGGCGAACTGGTATTCAGACAAGTTGTCGGGCACCGGCGTGACGGCACCCAGAATGGTGGCCGGATCGGCCCCGATCGCCACTGCCACCGGGAACGGCTGGCCCGGGTGCAGGCGGCAGTGGTCGCGAAAATCGAGCGCGCCGCCGCGGTGCGCCAGCCAGCGCATGATGAGCCGGTTGCGCCCCAGCAGTTGCTGGCGGTAAATGCCTAGGTTCTGGCGCGGCTTGTGCGGCCCTTGCGTGATCACCAGGCCCCAAGTGAGCAGGGGAGCGACGTCGTCGGGCCAGCAGTGCTGGATCGGCAACCGACCGAGGTCCACGTCCGGACCTTCGAACACCACCTCTTGGCAGGGTGGGCGGCGCACTTCGCTCGGACGCATGTGCCACAAGCGGCGCGCCAAATCCCCCAAGCCAGCGACCTCCTTCAAGTTCCGTGGCGCTTCAGGCTCTTTCAGGCGCGCCAACAACTCGCCAAAGCGGCGCAGCTCGGGCACCGAATCCACCCCCATCGCACGCGCTACCCGCTGCGGGGTGCCAAACAGGTTGCCCAGCACCGGCAGGCTGTAGCCGGTGGGGTGTTCGAACAGCAGCGCCGGGCCGGCAGCGCGCAGCACGCGCTCGCACAGGGCCGTCATTTCCAGCTTGGGCGAAACCGGGGCGGCGATGCGGCGCAACTCCCCGGCTGCCTCGAGTTGCTGCATGAAGTCGCGCAGGTCGCGGTAAGGCATGGCTCAAAGACCCTCTGCCAGCCCGGCCCAGCGCCGAGCCTGTGGCGCTGCCAAGTCCAGCAGATCGAGCACCCGCTCCAAGCTGCCATCGACCAGCTCTTCGATGCTGCGCGGGTGTTGGTAAAAAGCGGGCAGCGGCGGGCAGATGACGGCACCCATCTCGCTCAGGCGCACCATGTGGCGCAGGTGCCCCAGGTGCAGCGGCGACTCGCGCGCCAGCAGCAGCAGGGGCCGGCGCTCTTTGAGCATCACGTCGGCGGCGCGCACGATCAGGTTGTCGGCCAAGCTGAGCGCAATCGCCGCCAGCGTGCGCATCGAGCAGGGCGCCACCACCATGCCGTGGCAGCGAAAGGAGCCGCTGGCCACTGCGGCACCAATGTCGCCCACCTCGTGGCAATGGTGTGCCAGCGGGCGCAGCGCATCGGGCCCAAGGTCGAGCTCGTGGCGCAAGGTGCGCCAGCCGGCATCCGAGACGATCAGATGGGTCTCGACTTGAGCGTTGGCGTGCAGCGCTTGCAGCAGCCGCCAGCCATAGATGGCGCCGCTGGCCCCGGTGATGGCCAGCAGCACCCGGCGCGGCGGTGCCTCGGGCGCGCTCATGGCGCAGCGGCCTCACCCTGCGGCGCTTCGGCCATCAGACGCAGATCGCGGCGCACACGGTACAGCACCGCTTCGGCCTGCTCGGGGTCGAAATCCTGGTGTTTGTGCTTGCGCACACCGTAGATTTGCAGTTGGTGGTGCTGATCGGGAGCAATGCCGTGGCGCCTCAAGGTGTTTTGCACACAGGCCAACGGGCAGCCATCGAGGGCGATGATCGGTCGCCCGGAAAGCGCCAACTTCAGCAGCGAAGGCACATCACCGCCGACGCCGGCGATGCAAGACATTTCGGCCAGCCCCGCCCGGTCGATGCGCACTGCCACCTGGTTGGCCAGTTGGGCCGCGCTGGAGCAGCCCGAGCAGGTGTAGATGATGGGTTTGCGCGAACGCGGGCTGTTTTCCATGGGGATTCAGTTCGTGGGTCGGGTGAAGGGAAAACGGCGCTGCACGCGCTGCAACAGCGCCGGCGGGCTCCAGTCGGCCGGGTTGAAAACCGGCCATTCGAGCGCATCGAGCGCGTTTTTGATCACCAGACCGAGTTCGGTGTCGCCCTCCATGCGCAGGCGGCGGTTGAAAAACAGGGTGTCGGGGTCGTCGAGCCGCTGCGCCAGGCGCAGGAAGTCGTGCGCGTTGGCGCTCAGGGTCAGGTCGGGCACCCCGGCCGGGGTGCAGGGTTGAAACAGTCGGTCCTGCCAGCGCAGGTCGAACTGCAGCCCGGCGTCGCGCACGCCAATGCGGATGCGCTTGCCCTGCAGGCAGGCCGCCACATCGGGCGGCAACTGGCGCGCCAGCACCAGATTCAGCCCAGCCACCAGCAGCAGCGAGCCGGGGAAAGCGGGCAGGCGCGAGAGCACTACCGCCACCGGCGGCGGCAGGTCGTAGCGGTGTGCGGGTTGTTGCAGCAGGGTCATGGGGCTGGTGGGTGCTAAGGAGGTGTGGGTTTCAGGCAATGGCTAGGGCAGATTCGACACGCTCCTGCCCCGCTCGCCCGTGCCAGTAGCCATTGCAGTCTGGCTGCGGCAGCAAGGGCAACAGGTGCGCGCGCGCCTGCGCGCCCGAGAGCGCACCGCGGCGCACCGCGTCGTAGAGCCCGAGGATGGCTGCCGTGTGCTGCGCCTGCGGGCCGATGCGCGCCACCTGCACGCCGAGGGCGATCACTTCGTCCCAGGCGTCGATCAGGCTGTATACGCGCGCCGACTGGGTCTGGATGCCGTTGAGCACTAGGAATTCGGCCTGCTCGCGCGTGCGCAGCAGCAGGCCGTCGGGGTAGTCGAGGCAGCGAAACTGGCAGTCGTCCTTGGGCAGGCGGTGGTGCCGGGCGGTGAAGCAACGGGCCGAATAGGCCAGCGCCAGCCGGCCATGCACCAGCAACTCGGTTTGCAGCCCCGGCGGGCGCTGGCGCTGCAACAGCGCCAGATCGGTGCGGGGCAGCTCCAGCGGTGCCACCCAGCGCTGCGCCCCGAGCTCGTCCAGCCACTGCAGCGCCGGGCCGTTGTAGAGGTTGAGGTGCGGCCCGGCAACGAAGGGCTGGCGCGCTGCCGTCAGCACCCCGACCGCGCCCATGTCGTTGGCCTCGACCAGAAACTCTCCGTTGCTCACCACCTTGTGCATGGCGGCGACGTCCGAGCCCGATTCGAGCAGCACCTGGGTCGAGAGCAACACCGTTTTGCCGGCCGCTTGCAGCCGCCGCCCTAGGTCGATCCAGTCCGATAGACGCAACTCGTGGCGGCGCGAGCAGGTGACTTCGCCCAGATAGACCAGATCGACCGCGCTGGCGGCGATTTCTTCATAAAAATCGAACACCGCCAGCCGCGGCCAGTAATACGGCAGCGGGGCCAGGGCAAGCAGGATCGGGGCGGGCATGGCGCTCATTTCCAAGCGCGCTGGTAGGCGCCCAGGGTGTGTTGTTGGCCTTCGGCGACCTGGTCCAGCGCCGCCATCCACTCGCCGCGCGGGGTGTAGTGCTGTGGCTGCGCCTGGCAGGCGTCGATGGCGGCGCGCCATACGGCAGTGACTTGCGCCACATAGGCCGGGCTGCGCTGGCGGCCCTCGATCTTGATCGCGCGCACCCCCATCTGCAGCAGTTGCGGCAGCAGGCTCAGGGTGTTGAGGCTGGTCGGCTCTTCGATGGCGTAGTCGTTTTCCTGCTCGCCGACGTCGAAACGACCCTTGCACAGCGTCGGGTAACCGGCGTTTTCGTGCGCCGCAAAGCGGTCGATCAACACCCCGCCCAAGCGCGCCTCCAGCCCGCGCGGCGTCTCTTGCCAGCGCACCGCCTTGGCGGGCGAGCACACGCCGTGGGTGTTGGGCGCTTCGCCGGTGGCGTAGGAAGACAGAGCGCAGCGCCCCTCGACCATCACGCACAGGCTGCCAAAGCCGAACACCTCGATTTCGACCGGGGTGCGCTGCACCACCTGGCGCACCTGCTCCAGCGACAGCACACGCGGCAACACGGCGCGCACCACGCCAAACTGGCGCTGGTAAAAATTGATCGCTTCGTGGTTGGTTGCCGACCCCTGCACCGACAGATGCAGCCGCAAAGCCGGATGCTTGCGACACGCATAGCGCAGCAGGCCCGGGTCGGCCAAGATGACGGCATCGACGCCGAGCATCGCCGCCTGATCCAGCGCCTGTTGCCAGCGCTCGGGTTGCGCCGCCTGCGCGTAGGTGTTGATGGCCATGAATACTTGGCAGCCGCGCGCATGCGCATAAGCCACCCCAGCCGCCAGCGCGGTGGCGTCGAAGTTCAGGCCGGCGAAGTTGCGCGCATTGGTGGCGTCGCGCAGGCCCAAGTAGACCGCGTTGGCACCGTGGTTGACGGCTTCCTTGAGGGCGGGCAGGCTGCCAGCCGGGCAGATCAGATCCATCGGCGAATTATTCACCAAGGGTGCTGCAGCGGCAATAGTGCCAAAGGAGGGTAGCTCGATCAGGCGGGCGGGCCGGACACCTCGCGCAAACCGATCTGCTCCAGCACCGCTTCCAGATGCGCCACGCTGCGCTGCGGGTGCAGCAGCTTGTCAAGCCCAAACAGCCCGATGCGAAAGGTGCTCCAATCGGCCGGCTCGTCGCACATCAGCGGCACCCCGGCGGCGCTTTGCACGCCCAAAGCGAGGAATTTCTTGCCGTTTTGCAGCTCCGGATCGCGCGTGTAGCTCACCACCACCCCGGGGGCTTGGAAGCCCGCTGCCGCCACGCTGCGCAGACCACGGCGCTCGAACGCATGGCGCACCAAGCGGCCGAGTTCGAGCTGCTGCTGGTGCACCCAATCAAAACCGTGGCTGCGGGTTTCGAACATGGCGTCGCGCAAGCGCACCAAGGCGTCGGTCGGCATGGTGCTGTGGTAGGTGTGGCCGCCTTTTTCGTAAGCCTCCATCACCTGCAGCCATTTTTTGAGGTCGCAGGCAAAGCTGGAGCTGCGCGTGGCCTCGATGGCGTGGCGCGCGCGCTCGCTTAGCACCACCATGGCGCAGGCGGGCGAGCTGCTCCAGCCTTTTTGCGGTGCGCTGATCAGCACATCGACTTCGCAGGCGGGCATATCCACCCACACCGCACCCGAGGCGATGCAATCGAGCACGAACAGGCCGCCCACCTCGTGCACCGCTTGGCCCACCGCTTGCAGATAGGCGTCGGGCAGCCGCATGCCGGCGGCGGTTTCCACGTGCGGGGCAAACACCAGCGCCGGGCGCTCGCGTGCGATGGTTTCTAGCACCTGGTCGAGCGGGCACGGCACCCAAGGGGCCTCGGGGGCCTCACTCAAACGGCGCGCCTTGAGCACCTGCTCCTGCGCGGGAATGGCACCCATCTCGAAAATCTGCGACCAGCGGTAGCTGAACCAGCCGTTGCGCAGCACCAGCACCTTCTGCCCTGGGGCAAACTGGCGCGCCACCGCCTCCATGCCAAAGGTGCCGCTGCCGGGCACCAGCGCGGTGGCATGGCCGCGATAGACGGCTTTGAGCACGCCGGAGATGTCGCACATCACGTGCCGGAAGCGTTGCGACATGTGGTTGAGGGCGCGGTCGGTATAGACGACCGAGAATTCGAGCAGGCCGTCGGGGTCCACGTGGGGCAGCAGGGCAGGCATGGTGGGGGCTTTCTGGGGTTTGAGGGGCGGCAGATCGGCACCCGCAGCGCGTGCGCCAAGAATCAGCTTAGCATGCTTGGGGCAAGGCCTCGACGGCGGCGCGCACCACGCTCTGCACGTTTGGGTTGGCGGCAAAGCAGCGGCGCAGGTAGCTGGCATGGTTGCCGTCGCGGGCGGCGGTGCGCTCGATTTCGTCCAGGGCCGGCTCGCAGCGCAGCTCTTGGGCGTGCGTTTGCAGCAGGCGCAGGGTGGCGAGCACGTCTTCGCGGATGCTGATCGGCTCGAGCTCGTGGGGTTTGACGATCACCCCGTCGAGCCCGAAGCGGCAGGCCTGAAAACGGTTGTAGGTATAGACCAGATAGTCGCTCTCCTGCGGCGCCGGTTCGGTGCGCATGAGCAGATGCCGACACAGCGCCTGCAAGTAGCCAGCCAGCGCGGCGGCGCGCTCCACCGTCAGCGGGGTGTCGCACACGCGCAATTCGATGGTGCCGTATTCGGGCTTGGGCCGAATGTCCCAGTAAAAATCCTTCATCGACTTGACCACGCCGGTGCGCTCCATGTGCGTGAAGTAGCTCTGGCTAAACTGCTCCCAGTTCAGAATGAAAGGGGCGCGGCCACTAAGCGGAAAGGCGAACACCGAGTTCAGGCGCGCCGAATCGAACAGCGTGTCCACCCCCTGAGAAAAAGGCGAGGAGGCCGACAAGGCGATGAAATGCGGCACGTAGCGATTCAGCGCGTGCAGCAGGTACAAGGCTTCGTCGGCCGAGGCGCAGCCGATGTGGATGTGCTGCCCGAACACGGTGAACTGCTTGGCCAAGTAACCATACAGAACCGACAACTGCTCGAAGCGCGGCTTGGCAAAGATGCGCTGCTCGAACCAGCGCTGAAAAGGGTGCGTGCCACCGCCAGCCAAAGCGATGTTGAGCCGGTCGCAACCCTGCAGCAGGGTGTCGCGCATCTGGCGCAATTGGCCCAGCAAGGGCCCGTATTCGGTGTGCACCGATGTCGCGACCTCGACCATGCTTTGCGTCATCTCGGGCGTGAGGGTGCCGGGAAAGGGTTTGCGCGCCAGCAGGTGCAGCAGGTCGTCGGCGCTGCTGGAGAGGTCGTAGTCGAAGGTGTTGACCAGTTGCAGTTCCAGCTCCACCCCCATGCTGAGTGAGGCCGATTGCCCAAAGGCTTCAAGCGCCATGGTTGTCCTTTCTGGCGATGGCAGCGGGCGCACGCGCCGGGTGGGTGAAGTCGGTTTCACGCGCTGCCACCAGGCTCCATTGCGCCACCCAGGGGCCAAACAGGCCTTGCAGCACCGTCAGCGCCGCCATGGCGGCGAAGGCCGCAGAGGCGGGCTCGAAACCGTACAGGCGCGTCTGCTCCAGCAGCAGCACGATGAAGGGCGACATCGGCGTCAGCGCCAGCCCGCACCACAGGCCCTTGCGCCAACTGATGCCGCTCCAGTGCGCCAGCAACAGATTGCTCAGGGTTTTGGTCAGCAGGCGCAAGCCCAGCAGCACGGCGGCGATGGCCAGCGAGGTCCAGACGTCGGGCCAGTGGATGAGGGTGCCCACATAGACGAACAGAAACACCATCAGCAGTTCGCCGATCGAGCCAAAACCGCGTTGCGCCGTGCTGAGCTGGACCCGGCACTCGCGCGCGGCGATGCCAAACACCAGCGCCACCAGGATCGGCGACAACATCAGGCCGTAGGCGAGCGTGGTCAGCAGCAGAACGGTGAGGGAAAACACCACCGTCACGCTCTGGCTGTGCATGGCGAAATGGCGCAGCAGCCAAGGGATGGCCACCCCGGCGGCCGCGCCCAGCGCCGCCGACAGCCCCAAGGCATAGATGCTGCCAAAGGCCGCCGCCGTCCAATCGCCGCTGGCGCGCAAGTGCCACATGCCCAGCACCAGCTTGACCAAGAACACCGCCACCAGGCAGTTGATGGCGCACAGGTGCATGACGCGCTCGGTCACCGGGCCAGAGCTGCGCGTGTCGGCGGCCACGCGCACCAGCACGGCCGGCGAGACCGATACCGCCAGCGCCGCCAGAATCAGGCGCACCTCCAGGCTGAGCCCGAACCAGCCGCTGGCCCAAAAGGCTGCGCCGAAGGTCAGGGCCGATTCGAATAAGCCCAGCACCAGCACCCAAGGGTTGTGGCGGAACCAGCGCAGATTGATGCGGTAGCCGAGCTCGAACAGCACGATCGCCAAGGCCAAGTTGGCCAGAAACGACAGGCCAAAAGTGGCGGCGCCCATGCCAAACCAATCGGCCCACCCAACCAGCAGGCCGAGCGCGAAGTAACTGGTCACGCGCGGCACCCGCCACAGCGCAAACAGCCGCTCACCCAGAAACCAAGCCAGCAACAGCGTCAGCGGCCAAGCGCTGGAATGCAGTATTTGATAGATATCAATCGTCAAAACCAGATCCTGTATGCGGTCGTTCCAGTCTAGCAGACCGATGCGCATCCATCAAGCGGCTGGGTCTGGAGGGGCAAAGCGCTGTTTTAACTCGGGCAGGCCCAAGGTGTGCAGCAGCTCCAGCAGGCGCTGGCGTGCACGCGGCTGCGGCGTGCCGACCTTGCGCGCCAAGATCAGCTCGTTTTTCATCGAGTGCTCCCAGCCCACCAGCTCGGTCACGGTGACGGCGTAGCCGTGCGCCTCCAGTTGCAGGCAGCGCAGCACGTTGGTGATGTGGCTGCCAAACTCGCGCGTGTGCAGCGGGCGCTGCCAGAGCGCCGAAAGGGGCGTATGCGCCCAGCGGCTCCCCGCTTGCTCTGGCGCCTGCTCCCCTGGCGGCTGTGCCGCTTGCAGAGATTTGTGGCGGCGCAGCGCGGCAGCCACCTCGGCCTGGCAGCACGGCACCAGCACCAGGTGCTGCGCCTGGCGCGCCAGCGCGAAGGCGATGGCGTCGTCGGTGGCGGTGTCGCAGGCGTGCAGCGCCGTCACCAAGTCGGGCCGCAGCGCCAGCGCGGGGTGCTCGTGCGCCTGCTGCACCGTGGCGGCCAGAAATTCCATGCGCACAAAACCCAGCCGCTGCGCCAGCGCTTGGGCGCGCTGCACCAGTTCGGCACGGGCCTCGATGCCGATCACCCGGCCCGCGCTGCGCCCCTGCAAGAAGCGGTCGTAGAGCATGAAGCCCAAGTAGGACTTGCCCGCGCCGTGGTCCACCAGCGTCACGTCGCCGCGCTGCTGCAGCGCCTGTTGCAGCAGCGGCTCGATGAACTGCAGCAGGTGATTGATCTGCTTGAGCTTGCGCCGGCTGTCTTGGTTGAGGCGGCCCTCGCGCGTGAGGATGTGCAGCTCCTGCAGCAGCGCAAGCGACTGGCCGGGGTGCAGCTCCAGGTCGGCGGCGCTGTTGGGTGGGGATTTGGCGGCCACCTTCAAGCTTACCGACCCAGCTCGCGCCGCGCCGCCACCGCCTCCGCCAGGCCTTGCAGCAACTGCTGCGAATCGTCCCAGGCGATGCAGGCGTCGGTGATGCTCTGGCCGTATTCGAGCGCCTGCGCCGAGTCTTTGCCGGGGGTGAATTTTTGCGCCCCGGCCTTGAGGTGGCTCTCGACCATGACGCCCATGATGCTGCGCGAGCCAGCCGCGATCTGGCCCCCGATGTCGGCCGCCACCGCGATCTGGCGCTGGTGTTGCTTGCTGCTGTTGGCGTGGCTGCAATCCACCATCAGGCGCGCCGGGATCTGCGCCGCTTGCAATTCGGCGCTGGCGGCGGCCACGCTGGCGGCGTCGTAGTTGGGGGTTTTGCCGCCGCGCAGAATCAGGTGGCAGTCCGGGTTGCCCTTGGTCTGCACGATCGCCACCTGGCCGTTTTTGTGCACCGACAAAAAGTGGTGTCCGCGCGCCGCCGCCAAAATCGCGTCGCTCGCAATGCGGATGTTGCCATCGGTGCCGTTCTTGAAGCCGATCGGCGCACTCAGGCCCGAGGCCAGCTCGCGGTGCACCTGGCTCTCGGTGGTGCGCGCGCCAATGGCACCCCAACTGATCAGGTCGCCGATGTACTGCGGGCTGATCACATCCAAGAACTCGCTGCCTGCGGGCAGGCCGAGCCGGTTGATCTCGATCAGCAACTGGCGCGCAATGCGCAGCCCCTCGTCGATGCGAAAGCTGCCGTCGAGGTAGGGGTCGTTGATCAGGCCCTTCCAGCCCACGGTGGTGCGCGGTTTTTCGAAATACACCCGCATCACGATTTCTAGTGTGTCGCGGTGCTGCTCGCGCAGCGGCTGTAGGCGGCGCGCGTAGTCGAGCGCAGCGGCCGGGTCGTGGATCGAACACGGCCCGATCACCACCAGCAGCCGGTCGTCCTGCCCTTGCAGGATGCGGTGGATGTTGCGCCGGGTCTGGCCGATGAGTTGCTCCACCGCCGTGCCCCGGATCGGGAAAAAGCGGATCAGGTGTTCGGGGGGCGGCAGCACGGTGATGTCCTCGATGCGTTGGTCGTCGGTCTGACTGGTGCGGTCGATCGGGTGCGTGTGCCAGTAGTCGGCGGGGGCGGCGGCGTTGCTCATAGTCAAACTCCACAAGGGTTGGGCTGGGTACGAAAGGGGCGGGCTGGGCTTGGGATCGAGGCTTGCTTGCGGCACGGGCAAAAAAAAACCGCCGGAGGGTTCCGACGGTTCTTTGGGCGCCTGCGGCCTGCTTTAGGGGGCCACACTCATCGCTCTCTGCCGTCGGGTGACGCGTGAGAACCAAAAGCGGGCAAAATAAAAGCAGGCTGCTTGCATGGGCGACAATGTAGCACATTTGCAGCCAGCGCGGACTGCCGCAGCCCAAAACCAACTCCGGCCCCGCTGCCCCCACCCTGAGCCGCCACGCGCGGGCCCTAAAAGCGGGTAGAGTGTCAACCCTAATGAGACCGAGCCCCCCAGACACGGCCGCCGCGCCCATGACCGCCTCCGGCTCCGGCTCCAACCCACACGCCCCTGACGGGGCAAACCCAGCGGCGGCAACGGCCCACGCGGCCGGGCCGCCAGCACCCGGCCCCGAACGCCAAGCCGACTGGTCGGCCCTGCGCCGCCTGCTGCCCTATCTGTGGCAGTACCGCTGGCGCGTGGCGGCGGCGCTGGCCTTCATGGTGGCGGCCAAGCTGGCCACGGTCTCGGTGCCGCTGCTGCTCCGGGAGCTGGTGGACACCCTGGCCCCGCCCGGCGGCCCCAACCGCCTCGGTCTGCCCGAAGCCGGGGTGGCGCTGGTGGTGCTGCCGCTGGGGCTGCTGCTGGCCTACGGCGCGCTGCGTTTTTGCACCGCGCTCTTTACCGAGCTGCGCGAGCTCGTGTTTGCCAAGGCGACTGAAGGGGCCACGCGCGCCATCGCCTTGCAGGTGTTTGGCCATCTGCACGAGCTGAGCCTGCGCTTTCACTTGCAGCGCCAGACCGGCGGCCTGACGCGCGACATCGAGCGCGGCGTGCGCGGCGTGCAGTCGCTCATCTCCTACCTGCTCTACAGCATCGTGCCCACGATCCTGGAAGTCACGCTGGTGCTGCTCCTGCTGGGTTTGAAGTTCGACCTCTGGTTCGTCTGGATCACGCTGGCGGCGCTGGTGCTGTACGTGTTTTTCACGGTGCGCGTGACCCAGTGGCGCATGGAGCTGCGCCGCCACATGAACGAGGCCGAATCGCTCAGCCAGAGCCGCGCCATCGACTCGCTGCTCAATTACGAGACCGTCAAATACTTTGGCAACGAAGCCTACGAGGCGCAGCGCTACGACCAGGCGCTGGAGGGGCTGCGCCACGCGCGCCTGCGCACCCAATCCACCCTGTCGCTGCTCAACGCTGGGCAGCAGCTCATCATCGCGGTGGCGCTGGTGGCCATGCTGTGGCGCGCCACCGAAGGCTTGCTGGCTGGGCGCATGACGCTGGGTGACTTGGTGATGATCAACGCCTTCATGATCCAGCTCTACATCCCGCTCAATTTTCTGGGCGTGCTGTACCGCGAAATCCGCCAGGGCCTGATTGATTTGGAGCGCCTGTTCGAGCTGCTCGACAGCCAGCGCGAGATCGCCGACCGGCCCGACGCAGTCGAGCTGCGGCTGGCGCGCGCGCCCGAAATCCGCTTCGAGGACGTGCATTTTGGCTACGAGCCCGAGCGCGAGATTTTGCGCGGCCTGAGCTTTACCATCCCGGCCGGGCAGACGGTGGCGGTGGTGGGGCCTTCGGGGGCCGGCAAATCGACGTTGGCGCGGCTGCTGTTCCGCTTTTACGAGGTGGGGCAGCCGGGCCGGGCTGCGGCGGATGGCACGCCAGCGGCGGGTGGGCGCATCAGCCTCGACGGGCAAGACCTGCGCAGCTTTACCCAAGCCAGCCTGCGCCGCGCCATCGGCATCGTGCCGCAAGACACGGTGCTGTTCAACGACAGCATCGAATACAACATCCGCTACGGCCGCCCCGATGCCGGGCCCGAGGCGGCGCGGCAGGCCGCGCAAGCGGCGCACATCCACGATTTCATCACCGCGCTGCCGCAGGGCTACCAGACCCGGGTTGGCGAGCGCGGCCTCAAGCTCTCGGGCGGCGAGAAGCAGCGCGTGGCCATCGCCCGCACCCTGCTCAAAGACCCGCCGATCCTGATTTTCGACGAAGCCACCTCGGCGCTGGACTCGGCCAACGAGCGCGCCATCCAGGCCGAACTGCGCAGCGTGGCGCGCAACAAAACCACGCTGGTGATCGCGCACCGGCTCTCGACCGTGGTCGATGCGCACCAGATTCTGGTGCTGGACCAGGGCCGCATTGTCGAACGCGGCCGCCACGCCGAGTTGCTGGCGGCGGGTGGCCGCTACGCGCAGATGTGGGCGCTGCAGCACAATGGGGCTGGTGCGAGCAACCCCGCAGACCCGCATCCGCCCCCGCACGAGCCCGGAGACGAGCATGGACACCAAATGGCTTGAAGACTTCGTCAGCCTGGCCGAGACGCGCAGCTTCAGCCGCTCGGCCCAGTTGCGCCACGTCACGCAGCCGGCTTTTTCGCGCCGCATCCAGTCGCTCGAAGCCTGGGCCGGCACCGACCTAGTGGACCGCAGCGCCTACCCCACGCGCCTGACCGCCGCCGGCCAGACCCTGTACGAGCAGGCACTCGAATCGCTGCAACAACTGCATGCCACCCGCGCCCTGCTGCGCGGCCACGGCCCGGCCGAACCCGACACGCTCGACCTGGCGGTGCCGCACACGCTGGCCTTCACCTTTTTTCCGCTTTGGCTCTCGGGGCTGCGCAGCAGCCTAGGGCCGATCAAAAGCCGCCTGCACGCCTCCAACGTCCACGACGCCGTGCTGCGGCTGCAAGAGGGGCACTGCGACCTGCTCATGACCTACCACCACCCGGCGCACCCGATCGCGCTCGACGCGGCGCGTTTCGAGTGGCTGGCGCTGGGGCAAGAAGTGCTGATCCCGTGCGCGCGCGCCGACGCCACCGGTCAGCCGCTGCACCGCCTCGACGCCGCCGCCACACAGCCGGTGCCCTTTCTGGCCTACGCCAGCGGGGCCTACCTGCGCCGCGTGGTGGACTGGACCCTGCGCCAGGTGGAGCCGCCGATGCGCCTGCAGCCGATCTTCGAGACCGATATGTCGGAAAGCCTCAAGGCCATGGCCATCGAAGGCCACGGCGCCGCCTTCCTGCCACGACGCGCGGTCGGGCGCGCGCTGCGCGATGGTCGGCTGGTGCCGGCCCATGGGGGCGACGAAACGCTCTGCGCCACGCTCGAGATACGGCTCTACCGCGAGCGCCCGAGCGCGGGCACGGGGGCCGCATCGGGGACGCTCAAGGGCAAGGCGCTGGCGCGCCAGGTCTGGGAGCGGGTGGCGCAGCAGTGTGCCAGTGCCGCATGAGTGCGACAATCTCGGCACCATGAGCGACATCCCACACACCCTCACGATCACCCGCCCCGACGACTGGCACCTGCACCTGCGCGACGGCAGCGCCCTGCAAGCCGTGCTCGGGCATTCGGCGGCGCAATTTGCGCGCGCCATGATCATGCCCAACCTGAATCCGCCGGTGCGCACGCTCGACGACGCCAGCGCCTACCGCGAGCGCATTCTGGCCGCGCTGCCGCCGGGGTCGGATTTCCAGCCCTTGATGACGCTCTACCTCACCGACCACACCACGCCCGAGGAAATCGTGCGCGCCCAGGCCAGCGGCATCGTGCATGGGGTGGGCGAAGCCTTTTTGGCCGGTGCCACCACCAACTCGGCCTACGGGGTGAGCGACTTCGAGCGCTGCCACGAAGTCTTTGCCGCGATGCAGGAAGTCGGCCTGCCGCTGCTGCTGCACGGCGAGGTGACAGACCCGGCGGTGGATGTCTACGACCGTGAGCGCGTATTCATCGACCGGCACCTGGCCCCCATGGTCGCGCGCTACCCGCGCCTGAAAGTGGTGCTGGAGCACATCACCACGCGCGAGGCGGTTGAGTTCGTCAGCGCCGCGCCGGCCCAAGTGGCCGCCACCATCACCGCGCACCACCTGCTCTACAACCGCAACGCGCTCTTCACCGGCGGCTTGCGGCCACACTACTACTGCCTGCCGGTGCTCAAGCGCGAGCTGCACCGGCAAGCGCTGCTGCAGGCTGCCACCAGCGGCAACCCCAAATTCTTCCTCGGCACCGACAGCGCCCCGCACGCCGTGCTGCTCAAAGAGCACGCCAGCGGCTGCGCCGGTTGCTACACCGCCCACGCCGCGCTCGAGCTCTACGCCGAAGCCTTCGAGGCTGCCGGTGCGCTCGACAAATTGGAAGGTTTTGCCAGCTTTTACGGCCCAGACTTTTACAGCCTGCCGCGCAACCCCGGCCGCGTGACGCTGCAGCGCCAGAGCTGGACCGTGCCCGAGCGCTACCCCTTCGGGCAGGCCGACCTCAAGCCCTTGCGCGCTGGCGAGGCGCTGGGCTGGCGCATGGTCTAGGGCCAGACAGCGGATCGGATCGGCATGCTTAAGAAAAAAACAAATCTATGCTGTTTGATTTTTGAATTTACCTGAACTCACTGCCGGGTTACGCTGCGGTTTTACTTAACTGCAGCCGCACCTATCATGCAAAATCTGCTGGACCCGGCCATCCTGTTTTTTGTATTTGGCGTTTTTGTGGGGCTGGTGCGTTCCAACCTCGAAATCCCGCCGGCCATTTCCAAATTCCTCTCGCTCTATCTGCTGATGGCGATCGGGCTCAAGGGGGGCTTCGCCATGGCGGCCACGGGATTGACCTATGCCACCGCTGCGGCGCTGGGGGCGGCGGTGTTGATGGCCTTTCTGGTGCCCACGCTGGGCTACGCGCTGCTCAAAAACCGCGTCTCGCGCTTCGACGCCGCTGCCGTAGCGGCCTCTTACGGCTCGGTGAGCGCGGTCACCTTCGTGGCCGGCACCCAGTACCTCAAAAGCATTGGGATCGACTTTGGCGGCCACATGATGGTGGCGCTGGTGATCATGGAGTCGCCCGCCATCATCATGGCGGTGCTGCTGGCCAGCGCGGCGCGCCATGCCACGGCGCAACAGAGCGGCGCCATGGCGGGTGGCGGGCAGCGTGTTTCCGCCGCCGGTGTGCCGCCGCTGGGCAAAATCCTGCACGAATCCTTCACCGACGGCGCGCACCTGCTGTTGCTCGGTTCGCTGGCGATCGGCTTCTTGAGCGGCAGCGCCGGCGAGGCGATGATGAAGCCTTTCTCGGGCGACCTGTTCAAAGGCATGCTGGCCTTCTTCCTGCTCGACATGGGGCTGATGGTGGCACGCAACTTCCAGCAAGCGCGCAAGGCCCCGTTGGTGCTGATCGGCTACGCCAGCTTGGGGCCGGTGGCACACGCCAGCATCGCGCTCGGGTTGGCGTGGGTGCTCGGGCTGGGCTTGGGCGACACGGTCATGCTCATGATCCTATCGGCCAGTGCCTCCTACATCGTGGTGCCCGCGGTGTTGCGCTACGCCATCCCGGAGGCCAACCCGGCGCTCTACTTCGGCCTGAGCCTAGGCATCACCTTCCCGATCAACATCCTGATCGGCATCCCGCTCTACACCTTCATGGCGCAGCAGGTGATGGGCTGAGGGAGGGGCTGAGGGGATCAGCCGCACACCCCCACGTGCCCGCAGGCGGTGCAGTAGTCGCAGCCGTCGCGGCGGATCATGGCGTGGGCGCCGCACTCGGGGCATTTTTTGCCGGCCATCAGGCCCGGGCCAAGCACCGCAGCGGGAGCGGCCGTCGGGGCCGATTCCGGCTCGGGCAGGCCCAGGCTGAGCTGATCGGCGCTGAGGGCGCGTTGGGCGCGCAGCGCCAGAATGTTCTGGATCGCGTAGGCGATCGCCGCCACTTCCGAGTCGTGCCACAGCGGCACCTGGGTGCCGTCTTCCTTGACTTTGTGGCCGTGGCGCACCGGGCCACGGTCCCAAGCCACTTTGCGCATGTCGCTCAGGGCCCGCTCTAGGAAGCCGCCACGCGCCGCCAGCGACAGCAGCCGCATGCTGGCCGTGATCCACTGCTGCGATTCGCCGTATTGGCCCACCGGCATGAAGAACTCGATGGCGCGCTCCACATGGCCGGGGCCGTCGGGCCGGGGCAGCGGCAAAAAGGAGACGATCAGGTACACCCGCTTGTGGCCCTCGTGGGTCCAGTATTCGATTTTTTCAGCCACCGCGTCGAGCGCGCCTTTGGGGCGGCTCTCGATCACGCTGCGCATCGGGTCCGGGGCCGAGCCATTGCCGCTCGAAGCCGGGGCTGCGCTGGACGCTGCAGGGGCCGCTGCTTCTGGCATGGTTTCCAGCACCGCGCCCAGGATGCTGTTGGGCCGGTAGGTGGCCAGCCCCTTGAGGCCGGCGCGCCAAGCTTGCAGGTACAGGTCTTTGAAGTCGGCGTAGGGGTAATCGGCCGCCACGTTGACGGTTTTGGAAATCGCGGTGTCCACGTAGGGCTGCACCGCCTCCATCATGGCGATGTGGTCTTGGGCGCTCATTTCGAGCGCGCTGACGAAATAATCGGGCAGATTGCCGACGTCGTGGCCCAAGGCGCGGTACAGCCGCCAGGCGTGGTCTTGCACCTCGTACTGGCTGCGGCTGCCGTCGGCCTCGCGTTTTTTGCGCAGATAGGTCCAAGAAAAAGCCGGTTCGATGCCGTTGGAGGCGTTGTCGGCAAAGGCCAGGCTCACGGTGCCGGTGGGCGCGATCGACAGCAAGTGGCTGTTGCGGATGCCGTGGGCGCGGATGCTGGCCTGCAACTCGGGTGGCAGGCGGCTGGCGAAGGTGCCGGCCTCTAGGTAGCTGGCGGCGTCAAAGAGCGGAAAGGCACCTTTTTCGCGCGCCAGCTCGACCGAGGCGCGGTAGGCGGCGTCGCGCATGGTTTCGGCGATGCGTCGCGCCATTTCGCGCCCGGCGGCGCTGTCGTAACGCAGGCCGAGCAGCACCAGCGTGTCGCCTAGGCCGGTAAAACCCACGCCGATGCGCCGCTTGGCCTGCGACTCGCGGTGCTGCTGCGGCAGCGGCCAGTGGGTGAGTTCGAGCACGTTGTCGAGCGCGCGCACCTGCAGCGCCACGCTGTCGGCAAAGGCGGCGAAGTCGAACGCCGCCGCGCCGCCGTGGTTGAAGGGGTGGTGCACGAAGCGCGGCAGGATCACCGGCCCGAGGTCGCAGCAGCCGTAGGGCGGCAGCGGTTGTTCGCCACAGGGGTTGGTGGCGCAAATGGTTTCGAGCGCGCGCAGGTTGTTGTCGCGCTGGATTTGGTCCAGGAACAAAATGCCGGGTTCGGCAAAGTCGTAGGCCGAGCGCATGATGGCGTCCCACAGCGTGCGTGCGCGCGGGCGCTGATAGACCCACTGCCCGTCGGCGCGCTGCTTCGCCCCGGCGGCGATGTGCTCGGCGCCGGGGTGCGCCGGGTGCACCAGCTCCCACTCGCGGTCGTGCTGCACGGCATCGATGAAGGCGTCGCTCACTGCCACCGAGACGTTGAAATTGTTCCAGCGCCCGGGGCTGCGCTTGGCGGTGATGAATTCGAGCACATCGGGGTGGTCGATGCGCAGCACCCCCATCTGGGCCCCCCGGCGCGCCCCGGCGCTCTCGACGGTGGCGCAGGACTGGTCGAAGACATTGATGTAGCTGCACGGCCCGCTGGCGGTGGATGCCGTGCCCTTGACGCGCGCGCCCTTGGGCCGGATGCGGGAAAAATCGTAGCCCACACCGCCACCGCGGCGCATGGTTTCGGCGGCTTCGCGCAGCGCCTCGTAGATGCCGGGAAAGCCGGCCTCGTCCATGCCTTGGATGCAGTCGCCCACCGGCTGCACGAAGCAGTTGATGAGGGTGGCCTGGATGCCGCTGCCGGCCGCGCTCATGATGCGCCCGGCCCCAATGGCCCCAGCGGCCAGGTTGCGCCTGAAGCGCGCTTCCCACTGGGCGCGCTGCTCCGGTGCTTCCACGCTGGCCAGCGCACGCGCCAGGCGGTCGAACAGATCATCGGCGCTGCGCTCCTCGCCCTTGAGGTATTTTTCGCGCAGCACGTCGAGGCTGATGGGTTGCGGTGGGAGGTCGATCAGGGCTTGGGTTGCAGACAGCTCGCGGGGGTGGTTCATGTTGGATTGAGTTCGCTCTGCCAAGCGGCTTTGGGGTCGATGGGTACGCCTTCGCGCACGCCTTCGATCAGCCAGCGCATGAGGTCCAGCACTGGGCGAATCTGGTCGCCAAAGGGCAGTGGACCGGCACCGCGGAAAAACAGGCCGCGCTGGCTGTCGCCCTCAAGCGCATGGCCGAGCTGTTGGTCGATGCAGAATTGTCCCATATCGGCCTTGCCGTCGCGCAGGCCGCAGTGGGCCAGGCAGTCGAAGCCCATATTGCAATAGCCTTTGGCGTGCGCCACCGCTTTGAGCTTGGGCTCGACGCGCAGGTATTTGGCCAGCCAGTGGTTGCGCACCCCGCGCGCGGGCAGGCCGGCCACGCTGATGAACTCGGCCAGATCGCCGGGCCGCGCCCGCGCCAGGACTTGCTTGAAGCTGAGCGCGGCATCGCACTCTTGGGTTACGGCAAAGGCGGTGCCCAGTTGCACCGCGTCCGCCCCCAGCCCTTGCAGGCGCAGGATGTCGGCGCGCTCATAGACGCCACCGGCAGCGATCAGGGGCAGGGCGCGCTCGATCCCGGCCGAGCGCAAAAAGGCGCGCACGGCGGGCAGCACCTGCTCGAAGTCGAAGCGCGTGTCGTTCAGGTCGGCTACCTTGGCCGCGCCCAGGTGCCCACCGGCCCAGCGCGGGTGCTCGATCACGATGGCGTCGGGCAGGCGGCCTTTTTTCTCCCACTTGCGCACCAGCACCTGCACCCCGCGCGCGTCTGAGAGGATGGGAATGAGCGCGGTTTTGGGATGATCTTGCGCCAGCTCGGGCAAGTCCAGCGGCAGGCCAGCCCCCGCCACCAGCGCGTCGATGCCGCAGGCCAGCGCCTCGCGCACATGCGCCACGTAGGCGCTCAGGGCCTTCATCACGTTGAGGGCCAGCAGGCCGTGGCCTTGGGCGCGTGCGCGCGCCTGGCGGATTTCGCGCCGCAGCGCCTCTAGGTTGGCGGCGTCGATGAGGGCGCGCGACTTTGGGTCTTTCACGTCCAGGTGCTCGGTCTGCTCCATCAGGTCTGGGTGGTGGCGGCGCAGATCGACCGAGGACAGGGTGCCCACCGCCCCGAGCGCGGCCACACTGCCAGCCAAGCCCGAGGCCGACACCCCCACCCCCATGCCGCCTTGCACCACCGGCAACAGGGTGCGGCCAGCCAAGCGCAAAGGTTGCAGACCGCTTTCGGCGAGCCAGCTCGAAACGGAGGGGATGTGATTGAGTAGGCTCATCGGGAAACTCCGGGCCGCATGGTAGGAAGGCAGATAGCAAGGCGCTGCCGAGTCGCCTGCACGCTTTGCGTTGCCCCCATGTTACTGCACCCACGGCGTGGCCGCGGCTTCGTGCAGGCTCATGTTGCCCAAGATGGCCGGCTCTGCGAGCGCCCGTCAGCGCACGGTTCCTTGGGCAGTTTGAAGTAGCTCAGCACGGTTTCTCGGCACCGCGACGCCAGTAGTACCAGTAGTTCAGCGCGATACCGACGGCGTACAGGCCGGCAAAGAACCACAGCGCTGCGTTGGGGCTGCCGGTTATTGCGAACGAGTGGCCGAAGATGATCGGCACGAAAAATCCCAGCAGCAGCACCGACGCTGCGGCTGCGAAGCCCAACACCGGGCCACCTTGTTTGGGGTCAAAGCTCATGACGATCTGCTTGAACACGCTGGCGTTGCCGATACCCGCGCCAAGGAAAATGCCAAGCAGCAAGATGAAAAACAGCGTGAACTGATCACCCGAGGTCGGTGCGGTCAGGAAGGTAAGCCCAATGGCCGAGCTGCCCATCATCAGGAACACCAGCATCGTCATGTTTGATCCGCCCAACTTGTCGGACAGGACGCCGCCGATCGACCGGGCCAGTGCGCCCACCAGCGGGCCGATCCAGGCATAGGCCAGCGGGTCGGGGGCGTTGGGCAGTTGGCCGAATACCTCACTGATCAGCAACGGGGTCGAGGCAGCAAAGCCGGAGAAGGTGCCGAACGTGAAGGTGTAGAGGAGGGTCTGAATCCAGGTGTGTTTGAGCTTGACGATTTGGAACTGTTCCACGAAGGAGCCGCGCAAGGGGTGGTTCTTCATGCCAAAGAGCACCAGCACGGCTGTAATCAGCGTCGGGATCAGCCAGATATAGACTGCGTTTTGCGGGTACATCTGGATTTCGCGCACGGCTGCTTGGGTGTGCGGGTCGGTAACCTTAAAGACCAGCGCGTCGCCAGCAATCGCGCCGAATAGGCCGACGCTGACGGCCATGGGCACGAGGAACTGTGCGGTCGATACCCCCAAGTTGCCAAAGCCGACGGTGAAGCCCAGCGCGGTGCCGCCGATGCGCTTGGGGAACCACAGGCTGATGTTGGCCGCAGTGGACGACATCTGCCCGCCTGCGCACAAGCCGGCGACGCCGGACCAGAACAGCAGCGTCGCGAACGACGTGGTCGGATCCTGCACCGCATGACCGATGCCAAAGATCGGGATCAGCAGCGCCAGCGTGAAGATGAAGGTGGTCCACATGCCTCCGATCTTGAGCACCAGGAAGGTGTGCGGGAAGCGCGCCAGCGCACCCATCAGCAGCGCCATCGCTGGCAGCCAGAAGCGCTGGTCGACGGTGAGTTCAAAACCCAAGCCCGGCAGACGCACCACCAGCGCGCTCCAAGTAAACCAGACTGCGAAAGCCAAGTGCAACGCAAGAGCGGCGATGATCAGGGTGCGGATCGCTTGCCACTTGTGGCAGGCCCAAAAAACGGGGTCTTCAGGCCGCCACTCGGCGACGTCGGTCCATGCAGTCGGCTTCTGCGGGGCACCGGGTCGGTGGTTCATGCACTCTCCTGCTTGGTCTCGGGCTGGGTGCAGAGCCTGCGCATCCGCTTGCTGGCCACATGCTGCCGTGGGCGCTGCGGCTGCTGCGCTGGTATGGGCGTCCGCGCTTGGACGGGCGGCCGGGTTGAGCGGCCGTCCCATCCAAGCCCAAACGCCTTCAGCCAGAGGGCCTCAAGCCTTGGGCGGCCCGTAGTAGCTTTTTTTTGCCGCAGCCTCGTCTTGCAGCAGGCGCGCGCCGGCCACCACTTGGGGCGCTAGGCCGTGGGCGCCGGCTTCGATGTGCGCCAGCAGCGCCGCGCGCATGCGCGGCTCCCAGTAGCTACGCAGGTGGTTGCGCACGCCCTCGGCGGCGCGCTCGGGCGGGTAGGGGGCAAAGAAATCGCCGATCTGCCCGGCCATGGTCAGCAGGCGCTCGAGCTCCATCACGGCCGGCTCGGCGCTGGGTGGGGCGTGGAGGTGCGCGGGGCTGCTCATGCCAGCACCTCGCTGGCTTGGGTGCTGGCAGCGCTCACGCCCGCCGGCGCGGCGACGCGCAGCACCTCGACCGCCGTGACCTTGTACTCGGGGCAGTTGGTGGCCCAGTCGGAGCGGTCTGAGGTGAGCGCGTTGACGCGCGACTCGGCGTGGTGGAAGGTGGTATAGACCACGCCCGGGTTGACGCGCTGCGAATACACCGCCTTGAGCTGCGTGCTGCCAAAGCGGCTGCTCACTTGCACCTGCTCGCCGTCGCGGATGCCGCGCGCGATGGCGTCGGCGGCGCTGATTTCGAGCACGTCTTCGGGGTGCCATTGGCTGTTGGCGCTGCGCCGGGTCTGGGTGCCGGCGTTGTATTGCGTGAGGATGCGGCCGGTGGTGAGCAGCAGCGGGTAGCGCTCGCTGCTGCGCTCGGTGGTGGGCACGTAGCCGGTGAGCATGAAGGTGCCCAAGCCGTTGGCGCGCGGGAAGCGCTCGAGGTGCAGCACCTCGGTGCCCTCGGGCGCCTTGGCATCGACCGGCCACTGCGCCGAGCCGACGCGCTCGAGCAGCTCGAACGACAGGCCGCTGTAGGCGGGGGTGAGGCTTGCCAGCTCCAGCAGCACCTCGCCGGCGTCGCGGTACTGGGTGGCGTAGCCCATGGCGTTCATCAGCCGCACCACGACCTCCCAGTCTTGCAGGCCGGCCAGCGGCGGCACCACCTGGCGCACCCGACTGACGCGGCGCTCGGCGTTGGTGAAGGTGCCGTCTTTTTCGAGCGCGGAGCTGCCCGGCAGCAGCACGTGCGCGTACTTTGAGGTTTCGTTGCGGTACAGGTCTTGCAGCACCACAAACTCCATGTTGCGCATGGCGGCGATGACGTGGTTCTGGTTCGGGTCGCTCTGCACCGGGTCTTCGCCCATGATGAACATGCCGCGAAAGTCGCCGCCCACGGCGGCGTCAAACATATTGGGCAGGCGCAGACCCGGCTCGGGGTCTAGGGCCACGCCCCAACCGGCTTCGAAGCTGGCGCGCACCTCGGGGTCGGAGACGAAGCGATAGCCCGAATAGACGTGTGGCCAGCTGCCCAAGCAGCTGCCGCCCTGCACGTTGCCCTGCCCGCGCAAGGGGTTGACGCCCACGCCTTCGCGGCCCAGCATGCCGCAGGCCAGCGCCAGGTTGCCCAAGCACATGACGCCGGTCGAGCCTTGCGAATGCTCGGTCACGCCCAGGCCGTAGTAGATGGCCGAGTTGGGGCCGGCGGCATAGCGCCGCGCCAGCGTGCGGATGGCCTCGGGGTCGAGCCCGGCCTCGGGGCCGGCGACTTCGGGGGCGTAGCGCGGGTCGGATACCAGCGCCTGCCAGCGCTCGAACTCGGGCCACTCGCAGCGCTCGCGCACAAAGGCTTCGCGGTACAGGCCTTCGGTCACGATCACGTGCGCCACGCTGTTGAGCACAAGCACATTGGTGCCCGGGCGCAGCGCCAGATGCACCGTGGCCTGGCAGTGCGGCGACGACACGGTTTCGGTGCGCCGCGGGTCGATCACCAGCAGCGTGGCGCCTTGGCGCACGCGGCGCTTGAGCAGCGAGCCAAACACCGGGTGCCCCTCGGTGGGGTTGGCTCCCACCACCAAAATCACGTCGGCTTGCAAGATCGAGTCGAAATGCTGGCTGGCCGCGCCCGCGCCGATGGTGGCCGAGAGGCCAAACTGGGTCGGGGAGTGGCAGATGCGCGCGCAGTTGTCGATGTTGTTGTTGCCAAACACGGCCCGCGCCAGTTTTTGCGTCAGGTAGATTTCTTCGTTGGTGCAGCGCGAGCTCGAGACCGCGCCGATCGAGCGCACACCGTGGCGCTGCTGCACGCCGCGCAGGCCCTGGGCCGTAAAGGCAATCGCCTCGTCCCAAGACGCCTCGCGCCACGGCTGGTCGATCGAATCGCGGATCAGCGGGGTGCGCACCCGGTCGGGCGCGTGGTAATAGTCGTAGGCGAAGCGGCCCTTGACGCAACTGTGGCCGTGGTTGGACTTGCCCTCTTTCCAGGGCAGCATGCGCACGATGCGCCCGGCTCGGGTTTGCGCTTCCAGGCCGCAGCCCACGCCGCAGTAGGCGCAGACGGTGACGACGCTGCGTTCAGGTTGCAGTGGCAGTGGCATGATCGTAGGCTCCATCAAAAAGGCTTTTTTCAACCAGCGCCTGGCTCGGGCAGCTTTGCACGCAGGCCCCGCAACTGACGCAGTTGGACTCGAAAAACGGCTGGTTCTGGCCCGCCACCACCTGGGTCTCGAAGCCGCGCCCCTGCAGCGCCAGCGCGAACGTGCCCTGGATCTCTTCACAGGCGCGCACGCAGCGGCTGCAGACGATGCACTTGGCCGGGTCGAACACGAAGTAGGGGTTGGACTGATCGACCGGGGCCTGGGCGTGGCTGGCACCGGCCGACCCATAGGGGTGGCTGTGCACCCCGACTTGCTCCAGCGTTTGGTGAAACTCGCTCCAGCCGCCTTGCACCTCGTCGGCCGGAAAGTCGGACAAATACAGCTCCAGCACGCCCCGGCGCAGCGCCTGCAGCTTGGGCGAGGCGGTGCGCACCACCATGCCCGCTTCGACCGGGGTGGTGCAACTGGCCGGATAGCCGCGCTTGCCGTCGATCTCGACCAGGCAGACCCGGCAACTGCCAAAGGGTTCGAGCGTGTCGCAGGCGCACAGCTTGGGCACCTGGCACCCGGCTTGGGTGGCCGCCAGCAGCACCGAGCTGCCGGCGGGTACCGTCACCGGCACCCCGTCGATCTGCAGCGCCACCGGCGGGCCGTCGCGTGGCGGCGTGCCATAGTCGATATCGGCTTTGAGTTGACGCAGTTCACTCCACATCAGATGTCTCCTTGGCTGGGTCGGGACGGGGCAGGCCGAAATCGGCCGGGAAGAGCCGGATCGCCGAACGCACCGGGTACGGGGTCATGCCACCCAGCGCGCACAAAGAGGCGTGCTCCATGACTTCGCACAGCGCCTCCAGTTCGGCCGCGCGCTCTGGCTGGCCGGGCTCGCGCTGCATGCGCTCGATCAGTTCGCGCCCGCGCACGGCGCCGATGCGGCACGGCGTGCACTTGCCGCAGCTCTCGATGGCGGTGAAATGCATGGCGTAGCGCGCCAGCTCAGCCATGTCGGCGCGGTCGTCAAAGACCACGATGCCGCCATGCCCGACCATGGCCTGGTGCTGCGCCAGCGTCTCGTACTCCAGCGGCAGGTCGAGTTGGGCCGCGCTCAGATAAGCCCCGAGCGGGCCGCCGATCTGCACCGCTTTCACCGGCCGGCCGCTGGCGGTGCCGCCGCCAAAGTCTTCGATCAGCTCGCGCAGGCTCACGCCAAAGGCTTTCTCGACCAGCCCCGGCGTGCGCAGGTTGCCCGCGAGCTGGATCGGCAGCGTGCCGCGCGAGCGCCCGGCCCCGTAGTCGGCGTAAAACGCCGCCCCGCGCGCAAAAATCACGGGCACGGTGGCCAAGGAAACCACGTTGTGCACCAAGGTGGGCTGGCCAAACAGGCCGCGCACGGCGGGCAGCGGCGGGCGTGCCCGCACCAAGCCGCGCTTGCCTTCCAGGCTTTCGAGCAGGGCGCTCTCTTCGCCGCAAATGTAGGCCCCGGCCCCGACGCGCAACTCGATGTCGAAGGCCAAGTCGCTACCCGCTACCCGCTCGCCCAGCCAGCCGGCTTGGCGCGCCCGCTCCAGCGCCTGCCCCATGATGGCGATGGCCTGCGGGTACTCCGAGCGCAGGTAGATGTAGCCCCGGCTGGCTCCGACCGCGTAAGCGGCGATCGCCATGCCCTCGATCAACTGGTACGGGTCACCCTCCATCGCCATGCGGTCGGAGTAGGTGCCGGAGTCGCCCTCGTCGGCGTTGCAGACCACGTATTTGGGCGCCGCCGATTGGTCGGCCACGGTGCGCCATTTGATGCCGGCGGGGAATGCAGCCCCACCGCGCCCGCGCAACCCGGATTGTGCGATTTCGTCGACGCAGCCGGCCGGGCCCAGCTCAAAGGCGCGCCGCAGGCCAGCCCAACCGCCATGCTCGGCGTAGTCGTCCAGGCTGAGCGGGTCGGTCAGGCCAGCGCGGGCAAAGGTCAGGCGCTCTTGGCGGCGCAACCAGTCGAGTTGATCGACCAGCCCGATGCAGCTCGGGTGCGCCCCGCCATGCAGCAGGCCGGCCTCGAACAGGGCCGGCACCTGATCGGCGCTGACGCGGGCGTAGCCCACGCGCCCGGCCGGGGTGGCCACTTCGAGCAGCGGCTCCTGCCAGAACAGGCCGCGGCTGCTGTTGCGCACCAGCCGGATCGGGGCGCCCCGGCGCAGGGCGTGGAACTGCAAGGCGGCGGCGAGCTGGTCGGCGCCGAGCGCTTGCGCCACCGAATCGTTGGGCACGTACAGGGTGGTGCTCATGCGCGCAGCTCCTCGGTTTGCTGGATCAGGGCCTCGGCTTGCGCCAGCCCGACCCGGGCATGCAGTTGCCCGTCGAGCATCAGCGCCGGTGAGGCCGCGCACAGCCCGAGGCAATAGACCGATTCGAGCGCCCAGGTGCCGTCGGCACGCGGTTGGTCGAGCGTGCAACCCAGCCGTTGCTCCAGCCCGGCGGTGAGTTCCCGGCTGCCCATGGCCTGACACGACTCGGCTTGGCAGACGCGCAACCGGTGCTGCGCCGGCGGTTGGCTGCGAAAATCGTGATAGAAGCTGATGACGCCGTGCACCTCGGCGCGCGAGAGCCCCAAGGCACGCGCGATGCGCGGCACGGTGCTGGAGGGCACGTAACCGAAGGCGGCTTGCACCTCGTGCAGCAGCGGCAGCAGGCCGCCGGGCACCTTGCGCCAGCGCTCGAGCAGCGGAGTCAGCTTGTCGGGCGCCGCTTGGTCGGGATGGGGTGCGGCTGGCGCGGCCGCGGGGCTTGGTAGGGTGCTCATGCGTCTCCTTGGGCTAGTTGTCGATGGGGGCGGTGAGGGAGGTGTAAATGGGTTCGAGCGCGGCGATGCGCCCGGCCGCGCTGTAGGCGGTGAACGAGCGGCCACGGGCAAAGCCGATCAGGGTCTGGCCGCACTGGTTGGCCAAGCTGACGCCGAGCTTGGTGGGTGCCGACACCGCCACCAGCACCGTGATGCCAAAGGTGGCGGCCTTTTGCACCATCTCGAAACTGGCGCGGCTGCTCACCAGGGCAAAGCCGCTGGCCGGGTCGGTGCCGCGCGCGGCCAGGGCGCCGATGAGTTTGTCCAGCGCGTTGTGGCGCCCCACGTCTTCGCGCACGCAGCAGATGCGGCCGTCAGGCTGGCACCAGGCGGCGGCATGCGTGGCCCCGGTGCGGTTGCGCAGCGCTTGCAGCGGCTCCAGCTCGGTCAGCGCGCGCTCGATGGCCTCGGTACCCAAGCGCGGGCCGCGACCGCGCAAATCGGGCAGCGGCCGCAGCACGCCGGGCAGGCTTTCGGTGCCGCACAGGCCGCAGCCGCTGCGCCCCACCAGGTTGCGCTGGCGCAGCGCCAGCAAAGGCTCCAGCGCCGGTGTGGCGATCTCGATCGCCAAGCGCGCACTGCTGCTGCCCACCCAGGTCTGCACGGATTCGTATTGATCCTGCCGTGCAATGCCTTCGCTGAGGGTGAAGCCGAGCGCCAGATCGTCTAGGTCGGCCGGGCTGGCCATCATCACCGCGAAAGGCGTGGCGTTGTATTCGATGGCCACGGGGATTTCCTCGGCCAGTTCGTCCAGCGCAGCCCGGCGCGTGCCGTCGCGCCAACACCAGACCGGTTGAGTGCTTGCACTAGAATAGCTCATGGGGGAAACCCTAATTAACGCATTCAAAAACCAAAGCTTGTATTCGCGGATTTTATCCAATAAAAAAACCTGCCGTGTTGTGTGTCTTTTGTAGGGTCGCGAAAGCGTCAACAAGATTGGCTTGCAGTGCGGATGCAAATGACCTGGAAGTCGCGAAAAATTCAGAAAAAGCTTATATAGTTCTTTTCTGAGAACTTTAGTTCCGATTAAATAGATTGGGACTTTCCCTAGTGTGTTTTTGATGCTTCTAGGGCATATACTCGCACGTCCGCAGGGCAAGCCCAGCGGCGCGTTTAAGCTCTGGTCTTGCTGATCCATCCACTTGGCGCTGTTCGGGTTAAGTGTTGATGGGTGCTTGATGAATACCAGCAAGTCCCTGAATCACAAGGTTTTTTTCAATCAGATGTGGTAGGCGAACTGAGGGGCATCAGCTCACTTGTCCATGCCTAACCTGAACAGCGCCATCCACTTGAGGAGACACAATGAAATCCAACGCCTCCCCGGCCCCCACCTGGCTGGGAATCGATCTGGTCAAAAACCGCTGGATCTTTCCCTTGTTGGGCGCGCTCACCACCTTGATCGGTGGCGCCGCCTATGCCTTTAGCGTGTTTGTGCGCCCGCTCGAAGCCGAATTCGGCTGGACCCGCGCCGAAACCGTTGCCGCCTTTTCCACCGCCATGTTCGTGTTTGGCATTCTGATGTTCGTCGGCGGTTATTTCGTGGACAAATACGGCCCAAAAATCGTGTTCTTTGTGGGCGCGGCCTTTTTGGCCACGTCGCAGATTCTTTCGGCGCAAATCGACACCGTGGTTGAACTGGTGCTGACCTTTGGCGTGGTCGGCGGCATCGGTTTGGGCCTGACTTACACCGCGGCCACGGTGGCGGTGAGCTCGCGCTGGTTCCCGGACAAAAAGGGCACGGCGATCGGCTTTGCGGTGCTGGGTTTTGGTTTGGGGGCGGCGGTGGCGGGGCCGGTCTGGACCGCCAGCATCGCCGCCATCGGCTGGCGTGAAACCTATATGTGGACTGGGGCCGTGTTTGCAATCGGTCTATTCATCATCGGCACGGTACTGCGCTTTCCACCCGCCGACTGGCATTTCGTGCCCGGCCGCGGCTGGGAGCCCATGGACGATGCCACCGCCGCTGCCGCCCGTGGCAAAAACGAGGTCGCCATCAACCCGAACGACCTAACCTTCGCCGAGGCCGCACGCACACCGCAGATGTGGCTCACCGGAGCCATGTTCTTCCTGAGCATCTTTGGTGGCCTGATGGCGGTTTCGCAACTGGCGGCCTTTGCCCGCGACGCCCAGCCGACCGGCATCGGCATGGCCGCCGCCGCCGCCGGCTTGGTGGTGATGACCATGGCCATCTTCAATGGCGCGGGGCGCCCGACTTGGGGCGCCATCTCCGACATCATCGGCATCCGCAACGCCTACATGATCGTGATCTGCCTCATGATCGCCGCCATGCTGACCCTGAGCATCGCCGCCACGCCGACCGTGATGTTCGTGGCTGCTGGGCTCACCGGCTTTGCCTTTGGCGGCATACTGGCCCTGAACCCGATCCTGACCACGGCCTTCTTTGGCTCCACCTACGTCGCGCGCATCTACGGCTTGGTGTATTTGATCGGCTTTGGCGGCGGCGGCTTCTTCGGGCCGATGGTGGGCGGCATGGTGCGCACCCAAACCGGCAGCTACGACATGGCCTTCCTGAGCGCGGCCGCCACCGCCACCGTGGCGCTGATACTGGCCTACTTCTTGGTGCCCAAGAGCGGGCAGGAGCACCTCAAGCGCCCGGGCCCAGCAGCGGTGCCGCCGACCACAGTCGCTGCCTAAAGGCGTCGTCCGTTTACACTCCTACGGGGCGCATCCGGCGTGGCCGCACAGGCTGCGCCGGGTGCTGCCCGTCTGAGGCCACACCATTCATCGGCGGCCTATTGATCAACAGTCTTGTGGCGTGGCGCTGAATATGGACGTTTTGCTTGGTTTTTTTCATACTTTCCTGACCCAGTTTCAAACGCCCACGCTGGCGTTTTTGTTGGGTGGGATGTTGGCTGCTGCGCTGGGCAGCAAGCTCGATATACCGGATGCGATTTACCGCTTCTGCGTTTTCATGCTTTTGATGCGCATCGGTATTCAAGGCGGCATGGAGATTCGCGAAGGCGATATCGGGGCCATGCTGCTGCCGGCATTGTTCAGTGCCGTAATCGGCATGACGATTGTGGTATTGGGCTGGTTGACCTTGGCGCGCTTGCGCGGCGTGCGCATGGACGATGCGCTGGCCACGGCCGGTTTGTTTGGTGCTGTCAGTGCCTCGACCATGGCAGCCGGCATGTTCATGCTGGAAGACGAAGGCATATTTTTTGAGGCTTGGGTGCCCGCTTTGTATCCCTTCATGGATATTCCGGCCTTGGTGTTGGCGATTGTGTTGGCCAACCTGTATCTGAGCAAAAAGAATGGCGGTTCTGGTCAGCGGGTAGCGATCTGGCCCATCGTCAAGGAAAGCCTGCAAGGGCCGGCGCTGTCGGCCATGTTGCTGGGTTTGGCGATTGGCCTGTTCACGCGCCCCGAAGTGGTATTTGAAGGATTTTACGATTTGCTGTTCCGTGGCCTGCTGACGGTGCTGATGGTGACCATGGGCATCGAGGCCTGGCAGCGCTTGAGCGAATTGCGCAAGGTGGCGCATTGGTACATTGCCTACGCCTTTGTCATGCCCATCGTGCACGGCTTGATTGGCTTTGGCTTGGGCTATATTGCGCACCTGCTGGCGGGCTTTAGCCCCGGTGGCGTGATTTTACTGGCGATCATCGCCGCCTCGAGTTCCGACATTTCCGGCCCGCCCACGCTGCGTGCTGGCATTCCGACGGCCAATCCTTCGTCCTACATAGGCTCATCGACCGGGGTCGGCACGCCAGTGGCGATTGCCATCTGCATTCCGCTGTTCTTGATCCTGGGTCAAGCGGTTTTTGATCTATGATTCAACCCACTGATCGGGGTGTAAAAATGATGAACAAAGCCAAAAAAGTGGTGGTGGTCACCGAGAAAATCTTGCTCGGGAAAATCGTCGATTTGATACTGGCGGCCGGTGCGACCGGCTACACCGCAGTACTGGCCAGCGGTCAGGGCGGCCGGGGGGTGCGCACCGATGCCTTGACCGGGCACGGTGATATTTTTAGCAACATCAGGATTGAAGTCATCACCGTGAGCGACGAAGTGGCGCAAAAAATCATCGACCAGGTGATTGCGAAGTATTTCAACAACTATTCCGGCATCGCTTACATAGAAGATGTTTGGGTGGCCAGGAGGGATCATTTCTGAGCTTGAAGGTACGGTTTTTTGCTTTCACAGGGTGCGCATCCGCTCCTTGTTTCGTGCGCTGGTGTGGGCGGTTGGCTGCACCGCTGTGGTGGGCAAACGCTAGAACTTATGCAGGATCATCCCGTTTTAGATCGTGGGCAGTGGGCTCAGGCCCTGATACAAGGGCGGCACAGCACCTCGCCGCGGCGCTTGGGCGCGCCGGGGCCCGATGCGGCGCAGCAGCAGCTCATACTGGCCGCTGCGGGGGCTGCGCCCGATCACGGCCGCATCCTGCCTTGGCGCCTGATCGAGGTGCCGCTGGACCAGCGCGCGCGCTTGGGGGCAGCCTTTGCCGAGGCCTTGCTGGAGCGCGACCCGCAAGCCACGGCCGAGCAACTGGCGCAGGCGGCCGAGAAAGCGCAGCGCGCGCCTTGGCTGTTGCTGGCGCTGCTGCGTTTGGGGCACGCTGGGGCTGTGGGGGCCGAAATCCCAGAGCACGAGCGGCTGCTGGCCACTGGGGCGGCGCTGCAAAACATGCTGCTGCAAGCCAGTTCCTTGGGCTTGGGCTCCAGCCTGACCAGCGGCCAGGCGCTGCAGTCGGGCCCGCTGCGGCGTCTGTTTGGCTTGGCTGAAGAAGAAAAGGCGCTGTGTTTTGTCAACTTCGGCCATGTGGCGCAGCCGCGTGCGGTGCGACAGCGGCCCGCAGTGGCCGATTACTTTAGTCGCTGGGCTCCTGAACCGGGTCGGGAGTCACCATGACGGCGCCCACGCTTGGCCTGGCCGAGCCGGTGACGGCCTTGGTGCTGGCGGGCGGGCGCGGCAGCCGCATGGGCGGAGTGGACAAGGGCTTGCTGCGTGTGCAAGGGGCCCCGCTGGTGCAGTGGGCGCTGCAGCGGCTGCGCGCCCAAGCCGGAGTGGCCCCGGTTGAAATGGCCATCAACGCCAACCGCCAATTGGCCGACTATGCCGCCTTTGGGGTGCCGGTGTGGCCCGACCCGGTGCCGGGTTTTGTCGGCCCCTTGGCCGGTTTTGCGGCTGGTTTGCAGCACTGCCGCACACCCTTGCTGCTGACGGTGCCCTGCGATGTGCCGCAGTTCCCGCTCGATCTGCTGCTGCGTTTGCGCCAGGCCCTGCGGCAAGAGCAGGCCGACCTGGCGCTCGCGGCGGCGCCGGACGAGGCCGGGGCGACGCGCTGGCAACCGGTTTTTTGTTTGCTGCGCACCGGACTGCGCCAGAGCCTGCTCGACTCCCTCGAACAGGGCGAATGCAAGGTGCAGCATTGGGCGCGCAAGCACCGTTGCGCCGTGGTGAACTTCGATGCCGCCACCGACGACCCGCTGGCCTTTCGCAACCTCAATACGCCCGAGCAGGTGCGCGCCTTGGAGGCAGAGCGGGCTGATTAGCGGATCGGCAGCGCCTGTTCGCGCACCCGTTCTTCGACGTGGCGCAGCCGCGCATCGATGATCGACTGTTCGATGTGATCGACCGCGCCCGCCGTCTGCCCCAACTGGCGCGCCGCGCGCAGCCGCTCCAGCGCGCCGGGGGCGTCGAGCTGGGCCAGCCGCGCCTCGGCCTCGGCGCGGGCGGCGCGCACCGGCTGCTGCTGCGCCAGATGCAGCCCGGCCAGCGTTTGCCACGCCAAGGCGTCGCCGGGGTGCAGGCTGGTGCGCGCTTGCAGGCGCGCGATGGCCAGCCGCTGCAGTTCGGGGCCGTGCTGCAAGCTGGCTTGGGCCGCCAGCAGCAGCGCGGCGCGGCGCTCCGATTGCAGGGCCGCCGCCAGCAGATCGTTTAGCGCCTGCTGTTGCGCCAAGGGCAGCGCCTGCGGCGGCAGCAGCAGCAACAGCTCCAGGTGCAGCCAGCGCAGTTGCTCCTGGGTGGCGGGGTCGGCTGGCTCGTGCGCTTGCAGTTGGCGCAAGCCCTGCAAGGCCAGCGCCGGCTCGCGCAGCCGCGCGGCGGCCAGGGTGGCGGCGTAGAGCCGGCCCAGTTCCTCCGGCCCGGGGGCGCGGCCCACGGCTGGCGTGGCAGGCGCACCGGCGGCCGGGCGCAGCGTGGCGGCCAAGGCTTGCAGCCGATCGCTGCCGGTTTCGGACAACACGCGCGCCCGCGCCGCCATCAGCGCGTGCACCGGCGCCGGAATCGGGCTTTGGGCCTGGCGCAGCGGCTCCAGTTCGTAAAGCCGCGCCTGCATGTCGGCGCTGCGCTCGGCCGTCATGGGGTGGGTGCGCAGGTAGGGGAAAGAGCCGCCGTCGTTGAGCCGCGCTGCGGCTTGCAGCTTGTCGAACAGGGTGACGAAACCCCGGCCGTCGAAACCGGCCTCGGTCATGATACCCAGCCCAACCCGGTCCGCTTCGCGCTCCATGTCGCGCGAGAAATTGAGCTGCCCTTGCAGCGCCAGCGCCTGCCCGCCCATCACGGCGGCGCTGGCCACGTCGGCGTTGCGCGAGGCATTGGCCGCCAGCGCGCCCAAGATCATGGCCCCGATCACCCACGGCGTTTGCTGCTGGCGGCGCTCGAACAGCCGTGCGATGTGGCGCTGCGACACGTGCGCCAGCTCGTGCGCCAGCACGGCGGCGATTTCGTCGGCGCTGGTGCTGATGGCCAACAGCCCCAGGTGCAGGCCCAGATAGCCGCCCGGCAGGGCAAAGGCGTTCACGCTGCGGTCGCGGCTGAGCAGCAGCTCCCAGGCAAAGCGCTCAGCCAGTTCGGGTGACACGTCGCCACGGCGCTGCGCCGCCTGCATCAGTGGCTGCCAGATGGTTTGCAGGTAGTCGTGCAGCAGCGGGTCGTCGAGGTAGTCGGGGCTGCGAAAGAGCGAGCGCGCGATCTCGTCGCCCAAGCGCCGCTCTTGCGCCAGCGAGAGCGCGCTGGCGTCGCCCAAGGCGGGCAGATGGGGGGTGGCCGCCGCCGCGGGTTGCGCTGCCATGGGCGCGAGCAGCGTGGTCAAGCCCAAAGCCAGCAGCCAAGGCCGACAGCGGTGCAACAGTTTCGATCTCATGCCCGTATGATGCCAGCTTGGCGGAAAAATTGCGTTCGCCTTCGCTCCCTTGATCCCACACCACCCCTGCTCCCAAAATGCCCGATCAGCTCACCCATTTCGACGCCCAAGGCCAGGCCCACATGGTCGATGTGGGCGACAAGGCCGCCACGCGCCGCTTGGCGGTGGCCGAGGGCCTGATCCGGCTCGAAGCGGCCACCTTGAGGCTGATCGAGGACGGCAGTGCCAAAAAAGGCGATGTGCTGGGGGTGGCGCGGCTGGCCGGCATCATGGCGGCCAAAAAAACCAGCGAGCTGATCCCGCTCTGTCACCCGGTGGCCCTGACCCGGGTGGCGTTGGAGTTTGAGTTGCTGCCCGACCCGCCCGCCGTGCGCTGCACCGCCAGCGCCGAGACGGTGGGGCCGACCGGGGTCGAGATGGAAGCCCTGACTGCCGTGCAAGTGGCCTTGCTCACGATTTATGACATGTGCAAGGCGGTGGACCGGGGCATGGAGATCACCGGGGTGCGGCTGCTGCAAAAAGAAGGCGGGCGCTCGGGCAGTTACCGCCACCCCAGCGCCCCTTAATCCAGCCCCTGCCCAGCCGCGGCCCAACGCTTTAGCGTCCGGGCTCGTCGTCCTCGTCGGCCCCGTTGGCCAGCAAGTCGGCAGGGGCGCCAGCGGGCAGGTCTTCCACGCCGCGCAGTTTGCGCTCGATGGCGCGTGTGCGCACCCCAATGTCGCCGAACTTTCGGGAGGCGGCGTCGATGGACTTGTGGGTGGCATCGACGATTTCGCCAAATTTTTTGAACTCGGTTTTGACCGCCGACAAAATGAGCCAGACCTCGGACGAGCGCTTCTCGATCGCCAGCGTGCGAAAGCCCAGCCGCAGGCTGTTGAGCATGGCCGCCAGCGTGGTGGGGCCGGCGACCACGATGCGCCAGTCGTTTTGCAGCGCCTCGATCATGCCGGGCAAGCGGCAGACTTCGGCAAACAGGCCCTCGGTGGGCAGAAACAACACCGCAAAGTCGGTGGTGTGCGGCGGGCTCAGGTATTTGCTGGCGATTTTGCGCGCCTCCAGCCGGATCGAGGCCTCGAAGGCGGCGCTGGCCGATTGAATCAGGGCCTTGTCGGCGTTCTCGTGCGCGTCTAGCAGGCGCTGGTAGTGCTCGACCGGGTATTTGGCGTCGATCGGCAGCCAGACCGGTTGCTCGTCGGTCTTGCCCGGCATTTTGATGGCGAATTCGACCAGTTCGTTGCTGCCCGGCACCGTCTTGACGTTTTGCGCGTACTGATCGGGGGTGAGCAGGCCTTCGATCAGGGCCCCGAGCTGCACCTCGCCCCAGGTGCCGCGGCTGCGCACATTGCTCATGACGCGCTTGAGGTCGCCCACGCTGCCGGCCAGCAGCTTCATCTCGCCCAGGCCGTTATGCACCTGCTCCAGCCGCTCGCTCACCAGTTTGAACGATTCGCCCAGCCGCTGCTCCAGCGTGGCGTGCAGCTTTTCGTCCACCGTCAGGCGCATTTGTTCGAGCCGGGCGCCGTTGTCGGCCTGGATGGCGGCCAGCCGCTCGTTGAGGGCGGCGCGCAACTGCTCGGCGTGTTGCAGGTTGTCGGCCGCCAGTTGCGTCAGGCTGCGGCCCAGTTCGTGGCGCAGCGCCAGCAGCGCCTCGCCGGTTTCGCGCCGGCCGTGCCGGGCTTCCTCCACCGTTTTGGCCAGTTGTTCGTCGAGGCGCTGGCGCGCCGCCTCCTGCGCCAGCGCCGAACTGGCGCTGAAGGCCTGGATGTGCAGCTCGATGCGGGCGCAGGCGGCTTCGCTGCGCGCGCTGGCCTGGGTCAGCGCCAGCAGCGATTGTTCGAGCGCGCTCAGGCGCAGCAGCAGCTCGGGCGCGGCCTCGGGGCGCGGGCGGCGCAGCAACAGCACCAGTTGCAGCGCCAGCGTGCCCAGCAGACCCAGGGCCAGCAGCGCCAGCAACCAGTCGTTCATGATGGGGCCGGGTGCCTCAGTAGCTGTACACGCCGCGCCCGCTCTTGCGGCCCAGGCGGCCGGCGGCGACCAGCTCCTTGAGCAGCGGGCAGGGGCGGTATTTGCTGTCGTTGAACTCGCTCACAAAGACGTTCATCACCGCCAGGCAGACGTCGAGCCCGATCAGGTCGGCCAGCGCCAGCGGGCCGATCGGGTGGTTGCAGCCCAGCTTCATGCCGGCGTCGATGTCTTCGGCGCTGGCCAGCCCTTCGGCGAGCACGAAAAAAGCCTCGTTGATCATCGGGATCAGCACCCGGTTGACGACGAAGCCGGGCGCGTTCTTGACCGTGATCGGCGTCTTGCCCAGCTTGAGCGCCAGCGCCTGCACTGCGGCATGGGTGGCGTCGCTGGTTTGCAGGCCGCGGATCAGTTCGACCAGCGCCATCATCGGCACCGGGTTGAAGAAGTGCATGCCGATGAAGCGCTCCGGCCGCCCGCTCAGCGCCGCCAACTGGGTGATGCTGATCGAACTGGTGTTGGTGGCGACCACGGCCTCGGGCGCCAGCAGGGCGTCGAGCTGGCGCAGGATTTTGATTTTGAGTTCGAGGTTTTCGGTGGCGGCCTCGATCACCAGTTGCGCCCCTTGCAGCGCGGCGGTGTCGGTGCCGACCTGGATGCGCGCCAGCGCGGCGTCTTTGTCGGCGGCGCTGATTTTGTCCTTCTTGAGCAGGCGCTCCAGGCTGCCGGTGACGGCGGCCAAGCCCTTTTGCACCGCGGCTTCGCTGATGTCAACCAGCACGACCGATACGCCGTTGAGTGCGCAGACCTGCGCGATGCCGTGGCCCATGGTGCCCGCGCCGACGATGCCGACGGTTTGGATTTCGCTCATGAAAACTCTCCTGAAGTGGGGGGGTGATGGCGGATGAGGCAATAGGGTCATTATGCCTTTGGCCAGTGACCGCGAAAAAAAACCCCGAGGCCGTGAAGCGCTCGGGGTTTTAGGCTCCGCCGACGTGGGCCGGATCGAGTCCGGCTTAGGCGGGCGGCAGGCCTGGATCGGCCTCGATCAGGCGGCCGATTTGCTGGAGCGGGCAGCCGGTTTGGCGCTGCTCACGGCGGTGCTGGTGACGGCGTTGAAGTTGGCTTCGGCCAGCTCGCTGGCTTGCTTGACGGCTTTTTGCACCGATTCCATGGCGGCGCTGGCGGTGGACACGGCGCTTTTCACAGCAGCCACGGCCGACTCAGAGCCTTGGGGCGCGTTTTTCACGGCGCTGTCCACGGCGGCGACGAACTGCTTTTGGGCATCCGATGCTTGCGCTTCGGCTACTTTGCTCAGCTCGGCACCCATGCCGGTGGCGATGTCGTACAGGTGGCGGCTGTAGGAGGCGGCTTTCTCGGCCATCGGCTGCAGGGCGGCGCTTTGCAGGGCGACCACGTCTTGCAGGTCTTTGGCGCCCAGCACGGCTTGGGCGTGGCTGGCGGTTTCGGACAGCGAAGCGCGGGCGGCTTGCAGGTTCAGTTCGTTCAGGCGCTCGACGCTGGCCAGCGCCTTGGAGCTCAGATCGAACAGGGTGGAGACTTGGGCTTTTTGGGCGGCGAGGATTTGTTCAACGGTCAACATGGCAAGGTTCCTTAGAAGGGTGAAGGCAAAAAACTGACAGTTCGAAAACTGTAGCGCGCGTTTGCGTCAAAACCGTGTCAGCCCGGTTATGCTGCGCTGCAACATGGTTCCAAGTATAGGGTGCTTTGCGCGATTTGCAAGTGTTTTTTGTTGCGGTGCAGCAAAAATCCCACAAAAACCCGGCGCAGGCCGGGGCGTGCCGTTGCTGCTATGTTTGGAACTCTGGCCGCCACCGGTATCGAATGGCTGGCCTCTTTCAATCTCGGTTCCATTCATACACAGGAAATTCATGCTCTACGCTGCCCTCAAAACCATCCACCTGCTCGCGGTCATCGTCTGGCTGGGCGGCATGGTCTTTGCCCTGTTCTTTCTGCGCCCGGCTGCGGCGTCGCTCGATCCCGCGGTGCGCCTGCCGCTGCTGCACGATGTGTTTGGGCGCTTTTTCAAGGCCATTTTGGCGGTCTCGCTGATCACCTTGTTCACCGGTCTGTGGATGATCGGCAACGTGGCGCGGGCAGTCGCCGAGGGCGGCGGCGGCTTCACCATGCCGCTGGATTGGAAAGTCATGTCCACCTTGGGCGTGCTGATGGTCCTGATTTTTGGCCACGTCCGCTTTGCTCTGTACAAGCGCTGCGACAAGGCGGTGCAAGCCAAGGACTGGCCAGCGGCTGGGGCGGTGATGGAAAAAATCCGGCTCTGGGTGCTGGTCAACCTGGCGCTGGGCGTGTTCATCGTCGCCTTTACCTTGCTCACCTGAGCCCGGAATAGGGCCCCCACCCAAGGCCCACTCCCGTGGTGGCCGCTGCCTAGTGCCCCGATTGCGGCCCTTGCAGCGGCAGATCGAGGTGGCGCAGGTCCGAGTCTTCGGGGTGCACCACGATCGAGAAGCCGAGCTTGCGCCCGAGCGCCAACATGCCGGAGTTTTCGCGCAGCACCGCCCCCACGATGCGCTGGGTGCCGTTGGCGCGCAGGTAGCGGATCAGCTTGTCCATCAAAATCCAGCCCAGCCGGTGCCCCTTCATGTCGGAACGCACCAGCACGCCGAATTCGGCCTCGATGTTGTCCGGGTCGCCGAGGCCGCGCACGTCGCCGATCATTTCCTCGCTGCCGTCGGGCAGGGGCAGGGTGGCGATGAAGGCCATTTCGCGCTCGTAGTCGATCTGCGTCATGCGCGCCAGTTCGCTGTGCTCGAAGCTGCGCCGGCTGTAGAACAGGCGCAGGCGGATGTCTTCGGGGTCGAGTTGGGCAAAAAAGCTGTCCAGCAGCGCCTCGTCTTCGGGGCGGATGGGGCGCAGCGTCAGGGTGCGGCCGTCGGCAAAGGGCAGGGTCTCGATCAGCTCCAGCGGGTAGGGCCGGATGGCGAACTGCGCCGCCCCGCCTGGGCGCAGGCCGCTCAGGCGCAGCCGCGCATCGAGCACCAGCGCGCCCTCGGGGTTGAGCAGCAGCGGGTTGATGTCGAGCTCAGCGATTTCGGGCACCTCGGCCAGCAGTTGCGACACCGCCACCAGCGCATCGACCAGCGCCTCTTGGTTGGCGGCCGGCACGTTGCGGTAGCCTTGCAGCAGCTTGGCAACCCGGGTGCGCTCGACCAGCGAGCGCGCCAGCTTGCCGTTGAGCGGCGGCAGCGCCACGGCGCGGTCCGCCAGCACCTCGACCGCCACCCCGCCCTGCCCAAACAGGATCACTGGCCCAAACAGCGGGTCCACGCGCGAGCCAATGATGAGCTCGTGTGCGTGGGCCCGCCGCGCCATGGGTTGCACGGTAAAGCCTTCGATGCGCGCTTGCGGTTGCAGGTGCGCCACGCGTTCCAGCATGGAGCGCGCCGCCTGCTCGACTTCGGCGGCGTTGTGCAAGTCCAGCCGCACCCCGCCCACGTCGGATTTGTGCGTGATGTCGTGCGAGAGGATTTTGAGCACCACCGGGTAGCCCAGCGTTTCGGCGGCATAGACGGCGGCTTGCGCCTCGGGCGGCACCACGCGGGTGGGCGTGACCGGCAAGCCGGCGCGTTTGAGCAGTTCTTTGGTTTCGGGCTCGGTGAGCCACTCGCGCCCGTCGGCCAGCACGAACTCGACCAGTTCGCGGATGCCGGGCAAGTCCATGCGGCTGTGCAGCGGCGCAGCGGGCGGGGTCTCCATCAGGTCGATCTGGTGGTGCCGGTGCAGGCGCAGCGAGGCAAAGGCGCGCACCGCGTCTTCCGGGGTGTCGTAATCGGGGATGCCGGCAGCACGAAACAGCGCACTGGCCGCGGCCACGGCTTGGGTGCCGAGCCAGCAGCCCAGCACGCGCACCGGCTTTTCGCTCGCCAGCGGCAGCAGCGCCTGCGCGATCTCGAGGCTGGGCACGTGGCCGGTGGGGGCGTGCAGCAGCAGCACCGCGCAGTCGCGCTCGCGCAGCAAAATGCGCAGGGCGTCGAGGTAGCGCTGCGGCGGCGCGTCGCCACCGATGTCGACCGGGTTGGCGCGCGACCAGCCGGCGGGCAGCACCGCGTCGAGCTCGGCGATGCGCTCGGCGCTCAGGCGCGCCAGCCGCACGCGGGCGTAGTCGGCGGCGTCGGCGGCCAGTACCCCGGCCCCGCCGCCGTTGGTGAGCACGATCAGCGCTTCGCTGCGGTTGTCACGAAAGCGCGCCAGCAGTTCGGCGGCCATGAACAGGTGTTGCAAGCGAAACACACGCAACATGCCGGCGCGCGACACGGCGGCGTCAAAAACGCGGTCGCTGCCCGCCAGCGCGGCGCTGTGGGTGGAGGCGGCCTGCTGGCCCTGGCCCGAGCGCCCGCCCTTGACCACGATCAGCGGCTTGTTGCGCGCCGCCACGCGTGCGGCCGACAAAAACTTGCGCGGCTCGTCCAGCGTTTCGACGTAGAGCATGATGGCGCGCGTGCGCGCATCGCTGGCCAGGTAGTCGAGCACATCGGCAAAATCGACGTCGGCGTGCTCACCCAGCGAGATGAAGTGCGAAAAGCCGATCTGGCGCGAGCTGGCCCAGTCCATCATGGCTGTGACCAAGGCCGCCGACTGCGACACAAACGCCACCGAACCGGGCTGCGCGCTCACCTGCGCCAGGCTGGTGTTGAGCCCCAGGTGCGGCACCAGCAGGCCGGTGCAGTCGGGGCCCAAAATGCGCAGCGCATAGGGGCGCGCCGCCGCCAACATGGCCTGTGTTTGATCATCACTCAAGCCTGCGCTCACCACCACCGCCGCCTTGCAGCCGCGTGCCCCCAAAGCGCCGACCAAGCCCGGCACAGTGGCGGCCGGGGTGCAGATCACGGCCAGATCGGGCGCTTGCGGCAGCTCGGCCACGCTGTGCCAGACCTTGTGCTCGCCCAACTGGCGCAGGCGCGGGTTGACGGCGTAGAGCGTGCCCTTGAACTCGGCCGCCAGTCGGTTCCAGATGGCGGTGCCGTCGCGTTGCGGCCGGTCCGAGGCCCCAAACACCGCGACGCTGCGCGGGGCCAACAAAGCGTGCAAATGGCGGGTCATCATGGTTGTTTGCGCGGTGGCATCCAGGCGATTAGGGCGGAGCGCATGGCTTCTTCGACGCTCATGTCGATCGGCGTGAGCCATGCGCGCGGGACGAACACAGTGTAGCCGCCGATCATGTAGCCCATGGGCAGATAGACGGCCACCCGATCACCCTGTGTGAAGCCCAGCGGCAGGCCCTCTACGTGGCTGCGCGTGATCAGCCCGACCACTTCCAGCGGTTGCTCGGGCCAGCGCAGCAGCACCACCTGCTGCGTGGCTTCGCCCGGGCTTTGCGGCGAAAAATAATCGGCAAAGCTCTTGAGCGAGTTGTAGATGCTGCGCACCACCGGCGTGTTGGTAAAGGGCAGTTCGACCCAGTTGAACAGGCGCGAGGTGTCTTGGCGCGAAATCAGGTAGCCGGTCAGGATGATGATGCCGATCGCCACCAGCAACCCCAAGCCGGGGATGTAGAGGCTGCCCAGCAGCGGGCGGATCAGGTAGGAGGCCAGCGATTCCGACCACGTCACCAAGGCAAACAGCAGATAGACCGTGAGCAGCAGCGGCAAAATGGTGATCAGGCCGCGCAGGAAGTATTGCGACAGGCGCTTGGCGAGGGCAGGCAGGCGGGTGGAATCCATGGGTGGCGCTCGGTTGAATGCTGCAAGCGTGACAGTTTCCTGCAGCTCTGCCAATTGTGCGCGATGATCGGGGGCGGCGGCGAGCGGACGCGCTGCAGGTGTTGGGCTGGCAACGGGTTGGCTGGCCAAGAAAGGGGATATGGGCAAATTGTTGGATGGATTGGCGTGGTTGCTGGGCGCACTGCTGCGCCTGGCGCTGTGGGTGCTCCTGCTCGGGTTTGGGCTGCTGCTGCTGGTGGTGGCGCTGCCTTTGCTGCTGCTGGGTGCCTTGTGGGCTTTGCTGCGCGGCCGGCGCGTGGCGGTGCCGCTGGCGGCCGAGCTGCTGCGCCGCCGGGCCCAGCAGCACATGCGCGGGCGCGGCTGGGGCGGTGGCGGCGGGCGTGGCGGTGCGAGCAAGGGCCGCGTCGACGAGGTGGTCGATGTGGAGGCGCGCGAAGTCAGCGAGGCGGCGCCGCGCCCGGATGCGGAGCGCCCAAGCCCGGAGCGCCCAGACCAGACGCCGCCGCGTTAGCGCGGCTGGCTAGCGCGGCTGGCGCTGCAAGGCCGCCGCGTACAGCGCGTTGCGCGGTGCGCCGCTGATTTCGGCGCACAGGCGCACGGCGGTTTTTAGGGGCAGCTCGGGCAGCAGCAAATCGAGCACGCGCAGCGCCTCGGCCTCGGGGCCGCTGTCGGGTCCGGCGGGCGCAGCGGCCTCGGGCGGGTGCAGCAGCAAGGCAAACTCGCCGCGCAGGCGCTGCGCCTTGGCATCCAGCCAAGCGGGCAGTTCGGCGCAGGGCAGGGTGGCCACTTCCTCAAACTGCTTGGTGAGTTCGCGCCCCACCGTGAGGCGGCGCGGACCCAGCGCCGCCAGCTCGCGCGCCAGCGCCGGCAGGCGGTGCGGGGCCTCCAGCAGCACGCAGGCCTGGGGCTGCTGCGCCAGCCGGCGCAGCGCCTGCTCGCGCGCCGCCCCTTTGGCGGGCAAAAAACCGACGAAGGCAAAACCCGGCGCCGCTTCGGGCCCGACCCAGCCCGCCACGCTGAGCAAGGCGGTCAGGCTGCTGGCACCGGGCAGCGGCACGCAGCGCAGGCCCGCGCTGGCCACCGCTTGGCACAGGCGCGCGCCGGGGTCGCTGATGCCGGGGGTGCCGGCGTCGCTCACATAGGCGATGCGCTCGCCCGCTTGCAGCCGCGCCACCACGGCGGCGGCGGCTTCGCGTTCGTTGTGCTGGTGCAAGGCCAGCAAGGGGCGCTCGATGCCATAGGCGCGCAGCAGCGCGCCGCTGTGGCGCGTGTCTTCGCAAGCCACGGCATCGACTTGTTGCAGCAGGTGCAGCGCGCGCAGCGTGATGTCGGCCAAGTTGCCGATCGGTGTCGCCACCAGATACAGCGCGCCAGCCGGATAATGCTGCGCACCAGCCACGGCCTGGGCGGCTTGCAGGGCCAAAGCACCCAAAGGGTTGATTGTGAGCATGAACGAAGAAAAAAAACCGACCACCACACCGACCAAAGCTGCGGCGTCCAAGGCCGCGCCAGCCGCCAAGGCACAAGCCCAGAGCAGCAAGGCACAAGGCGACGCCGCCGAGGCGCAGGCCTTGGCCTACCTGCAGCGCCAAGGCCTGCGGCTGGTGTGGCGCAATTTTCGCACGCCGGGGCGCGGCGGCGGCGAGATTGACCTGATCCTGCGCGAGCCCGATGGCACGCTGGTGTTCGTGGAAGTGCGCCAGCGCCGCCGCAGCAGCCACGGCGGGGCGGCGGCATCGGTGTCGGCGCTCAAGCAGCGGCGCTTGCTGTTTGCGGCGCGGCACTATTTGCTGCGGCTGGAACAGGTGCCGCCGTGCCGCTTCGACGTGCTGGCGCTGCAGGGCGCGGGCGAGTCGCTGCAAATCGAATGGCTGCGCGCCGCCTTCTGCGCCGACGGATTTTGACGCTCCCCCCCCGCACGGGTATCATTGCCGCCCACGTGAGCACGCATCGGGCGCGCAAGGAGTTTGGTAATGGTTACACGCATGTTTTCCGGCCACGGCCGTCTGTTGGCGCTGTCGGCGCTGGCGCTGGCGGCTGGCATGGGCCTGTCGGCCTGCGCGCCGCTGATCGCGGGCGGGGCCGTGGCCACCACGGTGCTGGTCGCTACCGACCGCCGCACCTCGGGCGCCATGGTCGAAGACCAGGGCATCGAGATGCGCGCTGCCAACCGCCTGCGCGCCGAGTTGGGCAACCGCGGCCGCGTCAACGTGACCAGCTACAACCGGCGTGTGCTCATCACCGGCGAAGTGGCCAGCGAGACCGATCGCGCACTGGCGCTGCGCATCGTGGGCGCGGTAGAAAACGTGCAGGGGGTGGTCGATGAGCTGGCGGTGACGGGTACACCCTCGCTCACCGCGCGCGCAGCCGACCGGCTGGTGAGCGCGCGCGTGCGCGCCGGCCTGATCGACGCGCCCGACCTTTCATCCAACGCCTTTTTGATCGTCACCGAGCGCGGCACCGTGTATCTGATGGGCCGCGTGACGCCGCGCGAAGCCGACCGCGCCACCGAAATCGCACGCCGCACTTCGGGCGTGCAGCGCGTGGTGCGGGTGTTCGAACTCATCACCGAAGAAGAGCTGGCGCGCATCGCGCCACCCCCGGCGCCGGCCCCGGCCAGAGCGGCACCAACCCCCAACTAACGCGGCCTAGCGCAGCCGCCGCACCAGGCTGGAGGTGTCCCAGCGGCCGCCGCCCATGCGCTGCACATCTGCGTAAAACTGGTCCACCAGCGCCGTTACGGGCAGCGCGGCCCCGTTGCGCCGCGCCTCGGCCAGCACCAAGCCGAGGTCTTTGCGCATCCAGTCCACCGCAAAGCCAAAATCGAAGCGATCCGCCACCATGGTCGGGCCGCGCTGCTGCATCTGCCAGCTCTGCGCCGCCCCTTGGCCGATCACCTCCAGCACCTGCCCCATGTCGAGCCCGGCGCGCTGACCAAAAGCCACCGCCTCGCTCAGGCCCTGCAGCAGCCCGGCGATGCAGATCTGGTTCACCATTTTGGTGAGCTGCCCGGCCCCGCTGGGCCCCATCAGCGTCACGGCGCGGGCATAGGCCTGCAGCGTGGGGCGTGCGCGCTCGAAGGCCTGGTGCGCGCCGCCGCACATGAGCGTGAGCTGCCCGTTTTGCGCCCCCACCTCGCCGCCCGAGACTGGGGCATCGAGAAAATGCAGCCCCTGGGCGCGGGCGCAGGCATCGAGCTCGCGCGCCAACTCCACCGAGGCCGTGCTGTGGTCCACCAGCAGCGCACCCGCCGCCAAGCCCGCCAGGGCGCCGTGCTCGCCCAGCAGCACGGCGCGCACGTCGGCGTCGTTGCCCACGCAGCACAGCACCAGTTCGGCCCCTTGCGCCGCCAGGCGCGGCGTGGGCTGGCTGCTGCCGCCAAACTCGGCCACCCAGGCCTGCGCCTTGGCCGGGTTGCGGTTGTAAACGGTGACGCGGTGCCCGGCGCGCGCCAAGTGGCCAGCCATGGGAAAGCCCATCGCCCCTAGGCCGATGAAGGCCAGCTTGGTGGGCGCTGCAGCAGCGTAGGATTTGGGGTTCAGGCTGGGCATGGCGAGAGATTTTTAAACGATGTGCAAGTGTTCGGTGCCCGCTGCGAGGTCGGTGTTGCGGGCGCGCTGGCTGTGCAGCTTGATGCGCAGCTTGAGGTCGTTTTGCGAGTCGGCGTTGCGGATGGCGTCCTCGAAGCTGATCAGGTTGGCCTCGAAGGCGTCGAACAACGATTGATCGAAGGTCTGCATCCCGCTCTCGCGGCTCTTGCGCATGGTCTCTTTGAGCTCATTGATCTCGCCCTTCATGATCTGGTCCGCGATCAAGCCACTGTGCAGCAGGATTTCCACCACCGCGTGGCGGCCCTTGCCGTCTTGGCGCGGCAGCAGACGCTGCGCCACCATGCCGCGCACGTTGAGCGACACGTCTTTGAGGATCTGCATGTGCACTTCGTCGGGGAAGAAGTTGATGATGCGCTCCATCGCCTGGTTGGCGCTGTTGGCGTGCAGCGTGGCCAGGCACAAATGCCCGGTTTCCGAGAAGGAAATGGCGTGCTGCATAGTTTCCCGGTCGCGGATTTCGCCCATCAAAATCACGTTCGGGGCCTGGCGCAGCGAGTTTTTCAGGGCAATGCCCCAGTCGTCGGTGTCCAGCCCCACCTCGCGCTGGGTCACGATGCAGTTCTTGTGCTGGTGCACAAACTCCACCGGGTCTTCGATGGTCACGATGTGGTCGTGCGTGTGCTCGTTGCGCCAGTCCACCATGGCCGCCAGCGTGGTCGATTTGCCGGAACCGGTGCCGCCCACCAGGATGCAGATGCCGCGCTTGGCCAAGGCCAGGTTCTTGAGCACCTGCGGCAGACCCAGCTCGTCGATGGTCGGAATTTTGGCCGGAATGGTGCGCATCACCAGCCCCACCTTGCCCATTTGCACAAAGGCGTTGACGCGAAAGCGCCCGATGCCACCGGGCGAGATGGCGAAGTTGCACTCCATGCTGCGCTCGAACTCGGCCGACTGCTTGTCGTTCATGATGGCGCGCGCCAGCGCCTGCGTGTGCTGTCCGCTGAGCGGCTGCGGCGAGACCTTGGTGATCTTGCCATCGACCTTGATCGCGGGCGGGAAGTCGGCGGTGAGAAACAAGTCGCTGCCGCTGCGGCTCACCATGAGCCGCAGCAGGTCGTTGACAAATTGGCTGGCTTGATCGCGTTCCATGCGGTTCCTTTGGCTGGTGCGAGCGGGTCCGGTTTCAACCGGGGAAGTTTTCGGGGATTTTGGCTTTGGCGCGCGCCTCGGCCACGTGCACGCGGTTGCCGCGCACCAGGTTCATCAGGCTCTGATCCAGCGTCTGCATGCCAAAGCCATTGCCGGTCTGAATCGCCGAATACATCTGCGCCACCTTGTTTTCGCGGATCAGGTTGCGGATCGCCGGGGTGCCGATCATGATCTCGTGCGCCGCCACGCGGCCATTGCCATCGGCGGTCTTGAGCAGGGACTGCGAGATCACCGCCACCAGCGATTCCGACAGCATGGCGCGCACCATCTCTTTTTCTTCGGGCGGAAACACATCGACGATGCGGTCGATGGTCTTGGCGGCGCTGGAGGTGTGCAATGTGCCAAAAACCAGGTGCCCGGTCTCGGCCGCAGTCATGGCCAGGCGGATGGTTTCTAGGTCGCGCATCTCACCCACCAGCACCACGTCTGGGTCTTCGCGCAGGGCCGAGCGCAGGGCGGCGGCAAAGCTGTGCGTCATGGTGCTGACTTCGCGCTGGTTGATCAGGCTTTTCTTGGACTCGTGCACGAACTCGATCGGGTCTTCGATGGTCAGGATGTGGCCATAGTCGTTCTCGTTGCGGTGGTTCACCAGCGCCGCCAGGGTGGTGGATTTGCCGGAGCCGGTCGGGCCGGTGACCAGCACCAAACCACGCGGCTTGAGCGCGAGATCGGCAAAAATTTTGGGGCAATTGAGGTCTTCGAGCGTGAGGATTTTGGACGGAATGGTGCGAAACACCGCCGCCGCACCGCGCTTTTGGTTGAAGGCGTTGACGCGAAAGCGCGCCAAGCCATCGATCTCGAACGAAAAATCGACTTCCAAGAATTCCTCGTAGTGCTTGCGCTGCGAGTCGGTCATGATGTCGTAGACCATGGTGTGCACCTGCTTGTGCTGCAGCGGCTCGACGTTGAGGCGCCGCACGTCGCCGTGCACCCGTATCATCGGTGGCAGGCCGGCCGAGAGGTGCAGGTCCGAGGCTTTGTTTTTGTGGCTGAAAGCCAGCAACTGGGTGATGTCCATCGACTCGTCCAAATTTGATACGACCGCTGCATTATGACAACGATTGACGACCGGCTGCGGCAGGTGCGCGCGCGCATCGCCTCGGCCTGTGCCCGGCATGGGCGCGACCCGGCCGAGGTGCACCTGCTGGCGGTGAGCAAAACCTGGGGCCCGGATGCGGTCTGGCAAGCCTGGCAGGCCGGGCAGCGCGAATTTGGCGAGAACTACGTGCAAGAAGGCGTAGAGAAAATCAGCGCGCTGCGCGCCCTTGGGGCCAGCGACCTGGTGTGGCACTTCATCGGGCCGCTGCAGAGCAACAAAACGCGCGCCGTGGCCGAGCATTTCGACTGGGTACACGGCATCGACCGGTTCAAAATCGCCCAGCGCCTAAGCGAGCAGCGCCCGCCGGGGCTGGGGCCGCTGCAGGTGTGCATCCAGGTGAACTTGGATGGCGGGGCCAACAAGGCCGGCGTGCCCGCGGCCGAAGCGCTGGCGCTGGCGCAGCAGGTGGCAGCGCTGCCGCGCCTGCAACTGCGTGGCCTGATGTGCATCCCCGAACCCGCGCCAAACTTTGCCGCCGCCTGCCGCGTGTTTGGGCAACTGGCGGCGCTGCGGGGGCAGTTGCAGGCGCCCTTGTCGGGCTTGGCGCTCGACACCCTGTCGATGGGCATGAGCGACGACCTCGAGGCGGCCATCGCCAGCGGCAGCACGCTGCTGCGGGTGGGGAGCGCGATTTTCGGGCCGCGTGCCTACGCGTCGGGCAAGGAGAAGTAAAAGCTGCTGCCCTGATCGGGTACGCCCTCGGCCCAGATGCGCCCACCGTGGCGCTCGACAATGCGCCGGCACAGCGCCAGCCCAATGCCCACGCCCTCGAAATCGCGCGCCCGGTGCAGGCGCTGGAACACGCCAAACAGGCGCTCGGCGCGTTGCGGATCGAAGCCCACGCCGTTGTCTTGCACCCAAAACACCGTCTCGGGCGAGCCATTGGGGCTGTGTTGCGCGCGCCAGCCGATGCGAATTTCGGCCACGGGGCGCGGTCGGCTGTACTTGAGCGCGTTCGACAAAAGGTTGTCCCACACCTGGCTGAGCAGCCGCGCATCGCCCTGCACAGGGGGCAAATCGGGTGGCAGTTGCCAGCACAGGCACTCGCTCGGGCGTTGCAGCGCAGGGTCGTGCTGCAGCCGGTTCAGGCTGGAACGCAGCAAATCGCCCATGGCCACGGGGTGCCGCTGCAGCGCCGCCCGGCCCAGGCGCGAAAAGGCCAGCAAGCCGTCGATGAGCTGACTCATGTGCTCGGCGGCGCCGCCGATGGTCTCGAGGTGCCGCTGCGCCTCTGGCCCGAGCTCGGGCCCCAGGTCTTCGCGCAGCAGCTCCAGGTAGCTGCCGATGTGGCGCAGCGGCGCGCGCAGGTCGTGCGAAACCGAGGCGGTAAAGGCCTCTAGGTCGTGGTTGATTTCCAGCAACTGGCGCGTGCGCTCTTGCACCCGGACTTCGAGCGCGGCGTTGAGGTGTTCCAGCAGCTCGAGCAGCCGCTTGGTCTCGGTGTTGTCGCGCATCAGGCAGGCGTAGCCGTGCGTCTGGCCGCTGTGCGGGTCGTGCAAGGCGGTGAGCAGCGTGTGCGCCCACAGCAGGCTGCCGTCGGCGCGCCGCTGCCAGCCCGGGGTCTCGCTCTGCCCCAGCAGGGCGGCGCGCTCCAGCCCCAGCGCCAAGGGGTCGGGTGCGCTGGGGTCGGGCTCTGTGCCCGGGGTCGGGCTCTGTGTCTGGTGTGGGGCTGCGGGCTGCGCGCTGGCCGGCTCGCGCACCGGGGTGAAGCGCGCCACGCTCTGGCCCAGCATCTGCTCGGCGCGAAAGCCCAGCAAGCGCTCGGCGCTCGGCGTCCAGTCGCACACCCGCCCCTCGGCGTCGAGGAAGAAAATGGCGGCGTCGCGCAGGCTCTCGGCCAGCAGTTGCCAGTGTGCGCCGGGGCTGTGCGGGTCGTAGGCGTGCTGGGCAATAGGCCCGGGCAGGCCGTGCTGCGCCGATGGGGGCTGGACTGCGTCACGATCAAGTCGGTCGTGTGCCTGGTAGTCGCCGGGGTCGTCTAGGCCCTGTAGGCCCTGTGTTGAGTCTGTCGTGGGCGCGTCGTCGGCAACCCGGCCCAGCTCATCGTAGAGGCTGGTAAAAAAAGAGGGCGGCAGCTTGTCCTCGAAGGCGGCGGGCGTCATGATCGGACTGTAGCCGATCCGGCCAGCTCGCTCACAGGCGCATCCTTGGCGGACAAGCGCGCGCTTTAAGGGTTTTAAACAAAGGTCGTGGCCGAAACCCCGAAGCGCTGGCTCAGCGCCCGCACTTGCCGAATGTTCAGCTCGCGTTTGCCGGTCAGGATTTCAGAGACCACGCCTTGGCTACCGATCTCGGCAAGTTCGCTTTGCTTGAGGCCGTGCTGCTCCATCAGGAATTTCAGGGCTTGCACGCCGGTGGTCTCGGGCAGGGGGTGATGCGCAGCCTCGTAGTCCTCGATCAGGTCGCCCACGATTTCAACCAGATCCATGGCGGGATGGTTTTCGTCGCCTTGCGTTTCATCCAGCAGGGCATCAAGCATTGCGCTCATCCGTGCGTAGTGTGCTTCATCCCGGATGGGGGCGATGTTGGTGGTGGTGCGGAACTGCTCCCAGGCCGGGAGCAGGTGCTTGATGTCGATATGTGCATTCATGAGGTGCTGCTCCTTGAAACTGCGCGATCAGGCGCCGGTTTTCCAGGCTCCTTTGTCGTAATCCCGGTGCGTGAGCACCGCCTTGATGTAAACAATCTGCTTCTCAAATCGGATGTATGCGATCAGGCGGTATTTGTTGCCGCCGATATCAAACACCACCAACGGGCCCACCTTGTCCACCGCGTTGAAGGCGGCTTTGAGCTCAGCCCAGTTGGCAAACCGGTTTTTTTCAATCACCCGCCGCCACCCCTGCAAGGGGGCTTCGGCCTGAGGATGCTCGGCAGCGAAGGCCCGCAAGGCACTGTTGCTGATGATTTTCATGGTGGCATTATATCTCATATTGAGATCGACGCAAGTCGGCCACGCCAAATCTGCAAGCCAGCAGCGCGTAAAAACCGCTACAGCCGGGGTTGAGCAGGCCTTTGGGGTCGAAGGCGCGCTTGACGCCAAACAGCTCACAGCGGCGCAGTTTGGCTCTGCGTCACATTTTGTTCATGCGCGCGCATCCAGTGCCCGCATCACGGCTCGGGCAAAAGCGGTGAAGTCTTGCAGGTGGTGTTGAGCGATGGCATGCACGATGTGCCAGTTGATGGCATCGTAGTTGTGCATGGCCAAATTTCTGAACCCGACGGCTTTTTTCAGTTGATCGGCCAGTTGTGCATCGACCACACCCGCTTGCGCCAGCAGGTCAAATGTTTGTCCCATCGTGGCGGGTGGGGGCAGTTCGCTGGCGGCGATGAAGTGCGCCCCGATGTCCACGCAGAGCTGCACGGCGCGGCTCAGGTTGAGGGATACGATGTCTTGCAGGTCAAAATCGGTTGCTAGCGTGGTGGCGTCGGCGGGGCAGCGTGTGTGCACGCGGTGCAGGCAGCGGCGCAGCGATTCCAGCTTTTGTTCCACTATTTCCCGATCCATGCGAGCCGCCTTTCTTGCAGTATTCGATTTTGCAGGGGCAAGAAGTCGGCCTCATCAGTCAGGTGCCGGCTGATCAATAGTCCGTGTGCCGCAACGCTACCGAGCACTCGACGGCCGTGCCGGACGATCTGGCCAAGCAGGGGCTGGCCGACGGTATGCAAGTCTATGAGGTCAACGGGGCGCCCAGTGCGGGTGGCCAAGGCGCAGACCAAGGCCATTTTCTGCTCGGCGCTCAGGGCGTGGCGGGCGGCCACGGCAATGTCAAGATCGCTGCTTGGTGTGGCGCGGCCTTGCGCGACCGAGCCGAACACGATGGCCAGCAACAGCCCAGGAAACCCGTCGAGCACGGCGCGCAAGCTGGCGTCGGAATCGCTCGTGGCGGTGGGTTGCAAGGTGGGTGCTTTGGTCATGGCGGCGGTTCAAAAAATTCCTGCGGTCAAAAACGCTCCAGCTCCGGAAACGCCAGCCGGCCGCCGCGCACCAGCATCTTGCCGTACTCGGCGCAGCGGTGCAGGGTTGGGATCACCTTGCCGGGGTTGAGCAGGCCTTTGGGGTCGAAGGCGCGTTTCACGCCCAGCATCTGCTCGCGCTCCTCGGGGCTGAACTGCACGCACATCGAGCTGAGCTTTTCCACGCCCACGCCGTGCTCGCCGGTGATGGTGCCGCCCATGGCGACGCTGGTTTCCAGAATGTCGGCGCCAAACAGCTCGCAGCGGCGCAGTTGGTCCGGGTCGCTGGCGTCGAACAAAATCAGCGGGTGCAGGTTGCCGTCGCCGGCGTGGAACACATTGGCGCAGCGCAGACCGTACTTTTGCTCCATGGCCTGGATCGCCAGCAGGATGTCGGCCAGGCGCTTGCGCGGAATGGTGCTGTCCATGCACATGTAGTCGGGGCTGATGCGCCCCGAGGCCGGGAAGGCGTTTTTGCGCCCGCTCCAAAAGCGCAGCCGCTCGGCCTCGCTCTGGCTCACGGCAATCGCGCGCGCGCCGCACTCGCGCAGCACCGCGCTCATGCGGCCGATTTCTTCTTCCACTTCTTCGGGCGTGCCGTCGCTCTCGCACAGCAGGATGGCGGCGGCGTCGAGGTCGTAGCCGGCGTGCACGAAATCTTCCACGGCAGCGGTCATGGGCTTGTCCATCATCTCCAGCCCGGCCGGGATGATGCCCGCTGCAATCACACCCGCCACCGCGTCGCCGGCCTGGCGCACGTCGTCGAAGCTGGCCATGATGCAGCGCGCCAGTTGCGGGCGCGGCGTCAGGCGCAGGGTGATTTCGCTCACCACCGCCAGCATGCCCTCGCTGCCCACCAGCAGCGCCAGCAAGTCCAGCCCCGGGCTGTCGAAGGCGCTGCCGCCCAAGCGCAGTGGCTCACCGGCCATGGTGAAGCCATCGACTTGCAGCACGTTGTGCAGCGTCAGGCCGTACTTGAGGCAGTGCACCCCGCCCGAGTTTTCGGCCACGTTGCCGCCGATGGTGCAGGCGATCTGGCTGCTCGGGTCGGGCGCGTAATACAAGCCGTGGGCGGCGGCGGCCTCACTCACCGCCAGGTTGCGCACCCCGGACTGCACCACGGCGGTTTGCGCCAGCGGGTCGATGCGCAGGATGCGGTTGAACTTGGCCAGGCTCAGCGTCACGCCCAAGGCGTGCGGCATGGCCCCGCCCGACAGGCCGGTGCCGGCCCCACGCGCCACCACCGGCACCTCGAGCAAATGGCAAGTGCGCAGCACCGCCTGCACCTGCTCAAAGGTTTCGGGCAGCGCCACCGCCAGCGGGCGCTCGCGGTAGGCCGTCAGGCCGTCGCACTCGTAGGGGGTGGTGTCTTCCAGGGTGTGCAGCAGGGCGTGGCCGGGCAGCACCGCGGCCAGTGCGCGCACCACTTCGGCTTGGCGCTGGGCGCGCTGGGCAGCGGGGCCGCTGCTGGCAGGCTGGGGCGGTTGGCTTAAGGCAAGGGCGGTATTCATGCCGCCGCAGTGTAGGGCATGGGGCCCAAGTCGGGTGTGAAAAAATTGGGCCTAGGGATTGAAGCCGCCACCGGGTCGAAAGCCGTGGCAGGGCCTTGAAATTTTCATCATGGGCCGCTATCTTGTGTGGGCGGCCGCAAAGGGTTTGCGGCGCCTTGAGTCCCACACACTGCATTGGCAAGCAAAGGAGTGCACACATCATGTACCACCTCATTCCCCGTGGCAGCCTGTTCGACGACTTTTTCAAGGACATGGCGTCTCCCGGCTTTTTCATCAAACCGCTGCACGGCGACGCGCTGCCGCAGTCGATCAAGGTCGATGTGAGCGAAACGCCCGTGGCCTACCAGGTGCAGGCCGAAATCCCCGGTGTGGCGCGCGAAGACGTCCACGTCACCATCGACGGCAGCATCGTGAGCCTGCGCGCTGAAATCAAGCAGCAAGACCGCCAGACCTCCGACGACAAGCTGCTGCGCAGCGAACGCTACTACGGCTCGGTGGCGCGCAGCTTCCAGTTGCCGCTCGAGATCGACGAGGCCGAGGCCAAAGCCAAGTACGACAACGGCGTGCTCACGCTCACACTGCCCAAGAAGCGCGGCCGCAGCGGCCAGCGGCTGGCGATCGAGTGAGGGAGCGGCCTCCCTCACCCCAGCGCTCCATGGTGCTGGTGCGCCAGCACCGGCACCTCCAGCAAGTGGCAGGTGCGCAACACTGCCTGCACCTGCGCAAATGCCATCGCGGGCGCCTGCGGCTGTGTGGGTTTTGAGCAACATTTGAAGCCGCGCAATTTTATCTGTCTGGCGCAGCCATGCGGCCAAGCTGCTATGTATACTGTCATCGTGCGTGGCACAAACGGTGTTATGCTTCTTTGCGTCATTGGTTCTAGATATTTTTTTGGAGGAAACCTCATGAAACTTAAACCCACACTGGCTGCCTTGTTCGCAGCCGCGCTCATCACTTCCCCCGTGCTGGCCCAAACGCCTGCTCCGGTTGCTGCGCCTGCACCGGCTGGTGCTGCAGCGGCAGGGGCCGGGGCAGTGGGCGGCGTTGCCACCACCACCTTGGTGCTGGGTGCAGTGGCTGCTGCGGTGGTGGTTTCCGCCATTGCCGGTGATGGCACGGTGGCCACGGTAGCCACTCAGTAACCCGGCTCAACCCCAGCCTGCTTGTGCGCAGCGCAGATCGCAGGCTGGCTAGGGTGTTTCCTTTGGCTTTGCTGTGGCCCGCAGTGGTGGCCGCAGCGCTTGTGCTTTCCGGGTGCGCCACTCCTACCGCGCCCACCGTTCGTGTGGTGGGTTCTCTGCTCAGCCCTTTGTGGACCGGGTCACCCCAAGCCGCCGCTTTTGCTGCGCGGCTCAACCCTGCGCTCACCTACCTCTACTTGGCCGAAGACGGTCACGCGCCGGTCTTTTTGGCTTTGGGTTACATAGAGCCCAGCCAGCCATCCACTTTGGTTTGGTATTCGGCCGCGCAAGAGGTGTTGCGCACTCAAGGCGGCCGCCTCGTGGGCCTTACCGAGCAGTCTGCCAGCTCGGCCCGGTTGCGCTTCGATCAGGGCATTCCAGTTTGGCCCACTGCAACTGCCGGCCCGACCACCTACACCCGCTCATGGGATTTTCCCAATCGCTACCGCTTTGGCCTGCCCGATCAGGTGCAGTTGCACCCGCGCGGCTGGCAGCAAGTGCCGCCTGCCTTGCTGCGCCATGTGCGCTCCCAGCTCCAAAGCAGCGCCTACGCTCAGTGGCAGTGGTTTGAGGAAACCTCCACCCTCATGCCGCCTGCTTGGTTCGCCGTGGCTGCGCTAGCCGGGCAGCAGCAGGTGGTGTACTCCTACCAGTGCCTGTCGGCCGAGCGCTGCTTTCATCTGGCGCCTTGGCCCCTTGCACTCACCCCGCTTCCATGAGCTTGCGCATACATCCCTTGGCGCTGGCTTTGCTCAGCGTTTTTGCTGTCATGTCGGTCGAGGGTGCAGGGGCAGCCGAGCGCGCCCTAGGGCCCGAACCGGCGCCGGGCGAGCGCCTCAGTGCTTGGGCCTTGCGTGTGCATGGCCCGCTGGCCGACACCACAGCCTTGCACTGGCACGCCCAAAGCGAGCGCCAGCCGCAGCACCTGTTGCGCGAGGCGGTGCTGGCCGGCCTCGAATCGGCGCGGCAGCGCGGTGATTTAAGTGCCCAAGCACACGAAACCTTGAGCGCTTGGTTGTTGGCCCTGCCGGTTACCGGGCGCCTCACGCTGGCCACGCACGACCCCCGGGCCCTGCAAGTCATGCCCGAGAGCGACCCGCAAGCCGGGCCCGGCCACAGTTTTGTGCACTTTGCGCGCCCCACCCAGGTGGTGGTGCTCAATTCCTCTGGCCTGCCCTGCCTGCTGCGGCACCAGCCAGGTGCTTGGGCACAAGACTATCTGCAAGCCTGCGCCCGGCTCCACGCCGCACACAGCCCGCCCGTGGATACGGTGTGGGTGGCGCAGGCCGACGGGCGGGTGCAAAGCTTTGGCGTAGCCCCTTGGAACCTCAGCCCCCAGTACCAGCCCAGCCCAGGTGCTTGGATCTGGGCACCCGAGCGCAACTCGGGCCTTGGCCCCGAACTCTCGTCCAACTTGGCGCGCTTGCTGGCCACCCAGGCACCGCCCGACGCCCACCCCGCTTTACAAGGCCACAGCACACCCGCCGCCGCCGTGGCCTTGGCGCAACCCAATCTGCACCACGAGCCGCGTGGCCCCGTGCTCACCGGCAACGACTGGGGCGAACTGGGCCTGCTGCAAACCCCCAGTGCCCGCATGGGGCCGGCCGGCACCGTGCGCACCAGCATCAGCCAGGTGCAGCCCTACACCCGCCTCAACTTCATGCTGCAGCCGCTCGATTGGCTCCAGTTTGGCTTTCGCTACACCGATATTGGCAACCGCCTCTACGGCCCGGCCATCGCGGGCGATCAGTCGCTCAAAGACAAATCCATCGATCTCAAGTTGCGTTTAAGCCCCGAAAGCGCCACCTGGCCCGCCATCGCCCTGGGCGTGCGCGACATCGGCGGCACCGGCCTGTTTGCCAGCGAATACCTGGTGGCCAGCAAGCGCTGGGGCAACTGGGATGCCTCCCTCGGCCTGGGTTGGGGCAATATGGGCAGCCGCGGCAACGTGAGCAACCCCTTGCGTTTGTTGGGTAGCCGCTTCGAGCAGCGCGCCGCCGCCGACGTGGGCCAGGGCGGCGATTTCAACCTCAACAAGCTGTTTACCGGACCCGCCGCCGTGTTTGGTGGCGTGCAGTGGGCCTCACCCAGCAGCCCGTGGGTGTTCAAGGCCGAGCTCGACGGCAACAGCTACCAGGCCGAGCCGCTGGACAACGCGCAGCCGGTCGATTCCCCTATCAATTTGGGCGTGGTGTACCGCTGGGGCCCCACGGTCGAGCTGGCGCTCTCGTGGCAGCGCGGCAACCGGGTGGCGTTTGGCCTCACGCTGCAAGGCAACCTAGGCCAGGCCTACGTGCCCAAACTGCTCGACCCGGTCTTGCCCGCCTTGCGCACCCAAATGCCGGCCGCCTTGCCCGCTGCGGGTTGGGCCGATGTGGCCAGCGAAATCAACCGCTTCACCAGTTGGCAAGTGCAGTCGGTCAAGCAAACGCACGACCAAGCCTTGGTGGTGGCCGAGATCGATCCGTCGCCGTACCTGGAGCAGCGCATCGAGCGCGCCATCCGCGTCATGCACGCGCTGGCCCCGGCCTCTGTGCGCAGCTTCAGGCTGCAGCTCACACGGCACGCCCTGCCCTTGTCGGAGCTGCACATCGACCGCACCGAATGGCTGCTGCAGCAAACCCAAGCGCTGCCCCCTTCGCAGGCGCTGGTGGCGCAGCAGCCGCACAACTTGGCCTTTGCCCCGATTGAGCAAAGCAGTGCACCGCCGGATCACTGGCAGGCCAATCCGCCCCGTTTTAGCGCCCAATGGGCACCCACGTTTAGCCAGATCATCGGCGGCCCCGATGGCTTCTTGCTGTACCAGTTGGGTGTGGGGGCCGATGCCCAGTGGCGCTTGACGCAGCGCACTTGGGTGAGCGGCAATGCGCACCTGCGCCTGATCGACAACTTTGACCGCTTCAACTTCCCGGGCCACAGCGCGCTGCCTCGGGTGCGCACCTACATCCGCGAATACGTCACCAGCAGCCGCTTGACGCTGCCGCGCTTGCAGCTCACCCACGCCCGGCACCTCGGGGGCAACCACTACGCCAGCGTGTATGCGGGGCTGCTCGAAAGCATGTACGGCGGTGTGGGGGCCGAGTGGCTGTACCGGCCCTTCGGGCGCTCGTGGTCCTTCGGGGTGGACATCAACCACGTGCAGCAGCGCGGCTTTAGGCAAGATTTTTCGTTTCGCGATTACCGCGTCACCACCGGCCACGCCACCCTCAATTGGGACACCGGCTGGAACGACGTGCACGTCAAAATCCAAGCCGGGCGCTACCTGGCGGGTGACCACGGAGCCACGCTCGACATCAGCCGCACCTTTCGCAACGGCACCTCCATTGGGGCCTGGGCCACCCTCACCGACGTGCCCTTTGCCGTTTTTGGCGAGGGCAGCTTCGACAAAGGCATCTACATCCGCATCCCCTTCGATGCCATGTTGCCCATCTCCACCTCCGGCGTGGCCAACTTGAGCTGGCAGCCCCTCACGCGCGACGGTGGGGCGCGCCTCAACCGTTCCGACACACTCTTTGACCTCACCCAAGCGCGCAGCGGTCGGGCCCTGTTTTGGCGTCCGGCCGCGCCCCAGCCGCGGCGCAGCGCCGAGCGCACCGCGTATGTGCTGCAAGAGCCCACGCCGCAGCCCTTTGACGACCCGCTCTCCAGTGCCGGCCAGCTATTCGATCAAGTGGGTGCCGTACCCACCCAAACATGGCTGTGGGCTGGGGCGGCGGTGTTGGGCAGCGCCTTGCTCGACCGCAGCGCCGACCGCTGGGCCGCACGCAACCAAGGCGGCAACTGGGATCGGCTAGGGGATGTGGGCAATGCGCTGCCATTGGCTTTCACCGCCGGCTCGGCCCTGTTGGCCACCGGCGTGGCAGGCCCCGCCGCTTCTGGCACCGCGCAAACGGCCCTGCTGGCCGGTGCCGGTGCGTTGGGGGCGAGCATGGTAGTGCGCACCCTGGCGGGCCGCAGCCGGCCGCTGCAAGGGCAAGGCAGCAGCCAATTCGAAGGCCCGGGTTCGGGTTCACACCGCTCCAGCTTCACCTCCAACCACACCGCGCTGGCTTTTGCCCTGGTCACCCCCTTTGCGCGCCAGCACCAAATGCCCTGGCTCTATGGGCTGGCGGCAGCCACGGCGCTGGGGCGGGTGCAGCAGCGCGAGCACTGGCTGTCCGACACCGTGGGCGGTGCCCTGCTGGGTTATGGCATTGGCACCCTGCTGTCGCTGCAGCAAGAAAACCCCGAGCGCGGCCCGCGTGTGCGCCTGACCGCACACTCGATACATGCCGACTGGAGCTTTTGAAGCCGCCCCCAAGCTGTTTACAATCCGCACAACTGTTTTCCTAGGGATGTCCATGAAATTTGCCAAGCGCCTAAGCCATAAGTGTGCCCAGTTCGTCTGTGCCGTGGTTTTAGGAGCATCAGTGGGTGCTGCCAGTGCCCAAGTGGTGGGTGCGCCGGCACCCGTCGGCGGTTTCGGTGCGGCACCCGCTGCTTCTGCTGGCTCTGCCGTTCTGGGTATGCCGGCCGGGATGTTGGCATTGCCGGGCTTGCCAACCCAAGCAGGTGGGGCAACACCTGGCACACTAGGCGCTGGTACGGGGCTGCAGCCAGCCGCTGCAGCAGCCAATGCTCCCAGCCCAACACCTCAAGAGTTGACTGCAGGCCCCAGCCGGCCAGCGCTTGCAACCGTGGTTGCGCCCACGCAGTTTCAAAGCTTTGTGCAGCAAAGCACCGGTCAGTTGTTGCCCATTTTTGGGGCCCAGCTCTTTGCGCAGCCGCAGACCTTTGCCCCCATCAGCAACATTGCCGTGCCCGGCAGCTATGTATTGGGCCCCGGCGACACCGTTCAGCTCAATGTGTGGGGCTTGGCCGACTTTGCGGCCGCGCTCACCATCGACCGCCATGGCCAGGTGCAGGTGCCCCGGGCCGGCCCACTCACGCTGGCCGGCGTGCGCGCCGAGCAGCTAGAGGGCGTATTGCGCAACCACCTGGGCCGCGTGCTGGTCAATTTCGAGCTTTCGGCCACCGTGGCCAACTTGCGCAGCATCCAAGTGTATGTGGTGGGGCAGGCCAGCCGTCCTGGTACCTACACCATCTCCAGCCTCAGCACCCTCATCAACGCCCTCTTTGCCAGTGGCGGACCCAGCGCCAACGGCTCCATGCGCGCCATCGAACTGCGCCGCGCCAACCGCACCGTCACCACGCTCGACCTATACCGTTTCATCGCCCTAGGCGACAAGTCGCAAGACGTGCTGCTGCAGCCCGGCGACGTCATCGTCATCCCACCAGTAGGCCCACAGGTGGCGGTCACCGGTGCATTTGATCAAGCCGCGCTGTACGAGCTCAAACCCGGCGCAACCATCTCCGATGTGCTCGCCCCCGGTGGTGGGGTGCCGGTGCTGGCAGCCACCCAAATGGCCTTGCTGGAGCGCATCGATCCACAAGCCATCCCAGCGCGCCAAGTGGCCCAGCTGGCGCTCGACGCCGCCGGCCTGCGCACCGTGCTGCGCGATGGCGACATCCTAACCCTGCTCTCCATCAGCCCAGAGTTTGCCAACGCTGTCACGCTGCAAGGTGCGGTGGCAGCGCCCCTGCGCCACCCGTGGACGCCGGGCATGCGCCTGTCACAGCTCATCCCGCAGACCGAGGCGCTTATCCAGGCCAACTTCTTTCAGCGCCAAAACCAATTGGTGCAACTGATTGGCGGGCCGCAAGGGGGCGCGCAAGCCCTGCAGCGCCATTTCCAGATCAACGCCGAAGCCATCAACTGGGACTACGCCGTCATCGAGCGGCTCAACCGCCAAACCCTGCAGCGCCAGCTCATCCCCTTCAACCTGGGCCGTTTGGTGCTGCAGCGCGACGCCACCCAAGACCTCGAACTCCAGCCTGGCGATGTGGTCACCATTTTCACCCTCAGCGACTTGCAAGCCCCGCTGCAGCGCCAAGAGCGCGTGGTGCGCATCGAAGGCGAGGTGGCGGTGCCCGGTGTTTATGTGGCCCTGCCCGGCGAAACGCTGCCCCAGCTCATCCGCCGCATTGGCGGGCTTACCCCGCACGCCTATGTGTTTGGCACCCACTTGGCGCGCGAATCGGTGCGGCGCCAGCAGCAGCAAAACCTTGACCAACTCATTGCCCGCCTCGAATCTGGCTTGCAAGCCCAATCTGCGCAACAAGTTGCCGCGTTGCAAGGTGGAGCCGATGCAGCCCGCGCCAGCATCTTGATCGAAGCCCAGCGCGAAGCGCAGCGCCAGCAGGTGCAGCGCCTGCGCACCATGCGCAGCAACGGCCGCGTGGCGCTCGAAATCGACCCACGCGACACCAGCTTGGCGGCCCTGCCCAACTTGCCGCTGGAAAACGGCGACCACATCGTGGTGCCCAGCGTGCCCGGCTTCGTGTCTGCCTTTGGCGCGGTCAACAACGAAAACACCTTCATCTTCAGGCCCGGCCGCACCGTGGGCGATGTGTTTCGCTTGGCCGGCCTCACGGCCGAAGCCGACGCCTCGCAAGCCTTTGTGCTGCGCGCCGATGGCACCATCTTGGCCAGTGCAGACCAGGGCGGCTGGTTTGGGGGCGGGCTAGAGGCTGTGGCGCTCATGCCCGGCGACACCGTGGTGGTGCCGCAGCGCGAAGTGCGCGAAACCGGCTGGAACCTGTTCTTGCGCAACGCACGCGACATCACCCAGGTGCTGGCCAACCTCGGCTTGGGGCTCGCCGCCCTGCGCACCCTCTAAGCAGACCAGTGCAGTCCATGAACCCGCAAGCCAGCCCCAGCCAGCCCAACGGCACCCCAGATGAGGACGAAATCTCTCTGCTCGATCTGTTCGCCACCATCGCCGCCAACCTCAAGCTGCTCATCATTGCCCCCTTGCTGGTGGGCTTTGCGGTGCTGGGCATCAGTTTTTTGATGACGCCCATCTACACCGCGCAAACCAAGTTTTTACCGCCCATGCAGCAGCAAAGCGCCGCCGCGGCTATGCTGCAGCAGCTCGGTGGGCTGGCGGGTTTGGCCGGTGCAGCGGGGGGCATTGCCGACCCGGCCGATCAGTTTGTGGCGTTTTTGGGCAGCCGCTCGGTTCAAGACAGCCTAGTCGAGCGCTTTGCCCTCATGGAGCGCTACGAAAGCCGCAACCGCGAGGCAGCCGCCCGCTCTTTGGGCGAGCGCACCCGCATCAGCAGCGGCCGCGACGGCTTAATTACCATCGCATTCGACGACCCCGACCCCGCCTTCGCCGCCCAAGTGGCCAACGCCTACGTAGAAGAGCTAGGCCAGCTAGTAGGCCGCTTGGCGCTTACCGAGGCCCAGCACCGGCGCAAGTTTTTTGAGCAGCATTTGGTCAAGGTCAGTGCCGACCTGCAAGAGGCCGAGCAAGCCCTAATGGCCACGGGTGTGAATGTGCGGGCACTCAACATTCAGCCCGGTGCCGCCTTGCAAGCCGTGGCCCTGCTGCGCGCCCAGGTTACCGCACAAGAGGTGCAAGTGGCCAGCATGCGCACCCACCTCAGCGAAGCCGCCCCCGAGCTGCGCCAAGCCATGGCTACATTGGGTGCCCTGAGGGGGCAGCTAAACCGGCTCGATGCGCAAGAACGGGCCACCCCCAACACAGCGGCCGGCACCAACCCAAACAACCCCGGCTACTTTGCGCGCTTGCGCGAGTTCACGCTGCAGCAAACCCTGTTCGAGCTCATGGTCAAGCAATACGAAATGGCCCGGGTGGACGAATCGCGCGAAGGCGCCAGCATTCAAGTGCTCGACATCGCCCAAGCCCCCGAGCAGCGCTCCAGCCCGCGGCGCGCCATCATGGCCACCATAGCCTCACTGGCTACGGGTTTTGCTTTGCTGTTGTTTGTATTTGTGCGCGAAGCCGTGCGCAATGCGGGTAATGACCCCGAAAGCTCGGCCAAAATGGCCAAGATACGGCGCAGTTTGGGTTTGCCTGCTTAGTTGTCGGCAGGCAGGGGAAACCCAACCCTTACCCCAACGCCTTTTTCAGCCACTCGGCAAAAGCCGCGCACTCCCAGCGCTCCATGGTGCCGGTGCGCCAGCACAGGTAGTGCGCGTGCGGGCTGGGCACCGGGGTGCGAAAGGGCTCGGTTTCGCCCAAGCGCACCAGCGAGCCATTTTCCAGCCACGGCGCGCCCAAGCGCAGCCGCACCAGCGCCACGCCCATGCCGGCGGCGGCACCGTCGCACATGAGACCGATGTCGTTGAACTGCGAGCCTTCACTGGGTTCGGGCCAGTCCAGGTGCTGGGCTGCAAACCAGGTGCGCCACGGCTCCAGCGGGCTGCGCAGCAGCGGCACGCCTTCGAGGTCTGACGCGGCCTCGAACGGGCCGTGTTCGCGCAGGAACGCGGGTGAGGCCAGCGGCAGCACGGCGTCTTTGACCAGGCAGATGTGCTCCACATCGGCGTAGCGCCCGGTGCCAAAGCGGATGGTGAGGTCGGCGTCTTCGGCCACCACGTCGAGCAGCGGAATGCTCACTTGCAGCGTGAGGTCGATCTCGGGGTAGGCTTGCGCAAACTGCTGCAGGCGTGGCTTCACCAGCGAGCGCGCAAAGGTGGGCGTGACCGCCAGCCGCAGCTTGCGCCGTCCGGGGCTGGGCTGGTGGCTGGGAAAGCGCTGCAGCGCCAGCAGCCCCTCGCGCACATGGGCCAGGTATTCGCTGCCCTCGGTGGTGAGCGAAAAATCGGCCCGGCCAAATAGTTTCACGCCCAGCACCAGTTCGAGCTGCTTGACGCGGTGGCTGACGGCGCTGGGGGTGACGCACAGCTCTTCGGCCGCCTGCGTGACGCTGCGCAGCCGCGCCAGCGCCTCGAAGGTGAGCAGGCACTGGATGGGGGGGATGCGAACGGCCATGGACAGACGCCTTTTATAAAGCCAAGGCCCAAGGGTTGAGCGTTTGGGCGCCGGTGGGCTCGAAGTCGGCCAGGTTGCGGGTGACCACCACCAAGCCGTGCACCAGCGCGGTGGCGGCGATGAGCCCGTCGCGCACGGGGCGGGAGTCGGGCACGTGGAGCCGGGCGCTGCGCAGCGCCACGGCGGCATCGACGACCAAAATGCGGCCACTGAAAGCGGGCAAGACTTGCGTGTTCAGCCAAGCCCGCAGCGTGGCCCCTTGCGCGGCATCGCGGCGTTCGGCCAGCAGCACGCCAATTTCCAACTCTTGCACTGAAATCACCGACAGGTACAAGTCGGCGGCATCGACACGGTCGGCCCAAGCCGCCACCCCCGCATCGGCCTTGCCGAGGCGGATTTTGCGCAATTCAGACAGCACATTCGTGTCGAGCAAATACATGGGCTGCGCTCAGGTGAACGCCGCCGCTTGGGCCAGGTCGCGCTGCGGCTGCAACTCAAGCTCTGGCACTTCGGGGCCGGGCATGGCGAGCAGATCGGCGATTTTGCTGCGCTCACCCGTGAGCTTTTTGTATTCATCAAACGACAGCAGGACGTGCGCGGGCCGCCCGCGGTCGGTGATGAAAACGGGGCCCTGCAAAGCCGCTTTCTTGGCCTTGCCGGCGTCTTGGTTGAACTCGCGGCTGGAAAAGGTGGTGACGGTCATGGCACACCTCGGGGGTTTGTAGCAACGTACCCATTTTAGCTCAGCGAAACACCACGGTCTTGTGGCCGTTGAGCAGCACCCGGTGTTCGCTGTGCCACTTGACGGCGCGCGCCAGCACCGCGCATTCGGTGTCGTGCCCGCTGGCGGCCAGGTCTTCCACGCTCAGGCTGTGGTCCACCCGGGCCACGTCTTGCTCGATGATCGGGCCTTCGTCGAGCGCGGCGGTCACGTAATGCGCCGTGGCCCCGATCAACTTCACGCCGCGTTGGTGCGCCTGGTGGTAGGGTTTGGCGCCCTTGAAGCTGGGCAAAAAGCTGTGGTGGATGTTGATGGCGCGCCCGGCCAGTTGCTCGCACATGCCGTCCGAGAGGATTTGCATATAGCGCGCCAGCACCACCAGCTCGGCCTGCTCTTGCGCGATCAGTTCGAGCTGGCGCGCCTCCACCTCGGCCTTGTGGCCGGGGCGCAGCGGCAGGTGCTGGAAGGGGATGTTGTAGCTGGCGGCGAGCTGGTAGAAATCGCGGTGGTTGCTGACGATGGCGCGGATATCGAGCCGCAGCAGGCCCGATTTCCAGCGAAACAGCAGGTCATTTAGGCAATGGCCCTGCTGGCTGACGAAGATCACGCAGCGCATCGGTTCGTGCCAGGCGTGCAAGCCCCAGCGCATCTGGTGCGCCTGCGCCAGCGCCTGCACCTGCTGGCGCAATTCGGGCTCGCTCACGCACTCGCAGACGAACTGCACGCGCATGAAAAACAAGCCGGTGGCGTGGTCGTTGAACTGCGCCGCTTCTTCGATGTTGCCGCCGTGTTGCAGCAAAAAACCCGAGACCGCATGGACGATGCCGGGTTTGTCCGGGCACGAGAGCGTGAGCACATAAGTCGCATTCATGCGGCGATTGTCGCTGAACGGGGGGCGGTGGCTTGCTTGCGCGGGTGCGTGGCACCAGCAAGTGGCTCCTGAAGCGGCTGATGCCACCGGAGCGCGGATAATTGGCCCCCAAGGCAGCGCCCATGCTGCAGACAACGGAGTTTGAGGATGGATTTTGCGCTCGACGTGGTGGTGTTGGCTGCCGGCAAAGGCACGCGCATGAAAAGCCGCTGGCCCAAGGTGCTGCAGCGCCTCGGGGGCCAGCCCCTGCTGGCGCATGTGCTGCAGCAGGCGGCGCAACTGCAGGCGCGGCAAGCGGTGGTGGTGACCGGGCACGAGGCCGAGCAGGTGGAAGCGGCGCTGGCCGACTGGGGCGCGGCGCTGCCGCTGGCGCTGCGCTGCGTGCGCCAACAGCCCCAACTGGGCACTGGCCACGCGGTGCAGCAGGCGCTGCCGCTGTTGCCCGACGACGGGGTGACGCTGGTGCTCTCGGGCGATGTGCCCCTGACCGAGGCCGCCACGCTGCGCGCGCTGCTGGCGCTGTGCGCGGGCCAGCAACTGGCGCTGCTGACGCTGCGCCTGCCCGACCCGAGCGGCTACGGCCGGATCGAACGGGCCGCCGACGGCAGCGTGCAAGCCATCGTCGAGCACAAAGACGCCAGCGCGGCGCAATTGGCCATAGACGAAATCTACAGCGGCATCATGGCCGCCCCGACGCGGCTGCTGCGCCCCTGGCTGGCGCAACTGGACAACCGCAATGCCCAAGGCGAGTACTACCTGACCGACGTGGTGCGCCACGCGCGCGCAGCGGGCTGCCCGGTGCAGGCGCACCGCATAGACGACGCGCTGCAGGTGGCGGGCGTGAACAGCCCGGCGCAACTGGCCGAGCTCGAACGCGCCTTGCAGCGCCGCCACGCCGAGCACCTAATGGCCCAAGGCGTGCGCCTAGCCGACCCGGCGCGGCTGGACGTGCGCGGCCGCCTGCATTGCGGGCAAGATGTGGAGATCGACATCAACTGCGTGTTCGAGGGCGAGGTGCACCTGGGCGACGGGGTGCGCATCGGGGCGAACTGCGTGATTGCCCAGGCCCGCATAGCAGCCGGGGCGCAGATTCTGCCCTTTAGCCACATCGACGGCCAGCGCGACCCGGTGCAGGTGGGGGCTGGTGCGCAAGTGGGGCCTTTTGCCCGCCTGCGCCCCGGCACCCGGCTCGGGCCCGAGGTGCACATCGGCAACTTTGTCGAAGTCAAAAACTCGACCCTCGCCGCCGGTGCCAAGGCCAATCACTTAGCCTACTTGGGCGATGCCACGGTGGGCGAGCGCGTGAACTACGGCGCGGGCAGCATCACCGCCAATTACGATGGCGCGGCCAAGCACCGCAGCGTGATCGAAGCCGACGTGCACGTGGGCAGCAACTGCGTGTTGGTGGCGCCCATCACCTTGGGCGCGGGCGGCACCATAGGGGCCGGATCGACCCTGACCAAAAGCACCCCGCCAGGCGCGCTCACGGTGGCGCGCGGCAAGCAGATCAGCCTGCCGGGCTGGCAGCGGCCCAAGAAGGGCAAGGGCTGAGGCGGGTGCAGCCAGGGAGGCTCTGCAGCTATTGGGCAGAGGGCGGGGCGCAAGCTGGCTGGGGTGCCGCTTCGAGTTCACAAACGCGGTCGAAAATGAGGGTTGCGCATTGGACGCAGTGGGCTTGCACGGTGCGCCAATCGTGCCAGCGCGGATCGAGGTTTTTGTACTCGGCCAGTTCGGTTTGCTCTAGGTCGTAGGGCAGGGCGTGAGCCAATTGGACTTGCAGTTGTTGCAGCGCCGACTCGCCGCTGGCCTGCGGATAGAGTCGGTCGAAGGCTTGCAGCGCAAGGGCTGCGTTTGAAGCGCCCATGTGCTCGGCCAAGGCCACGAAATCGAGATAGTCGCGGGTGGCGTTGCGTTTGAGGATCAGCAAGCCTTTGATGCGCAAAATCTCGGCAGGGGTCGGCAAGGTGATGCGTTGGCCGTGGTAGTCGAGTGCCGTGGTCTCGAGCGGCTGCTCGCGGATGAGTTGGCGCACACCGGTTTCGATGCCATCGAGGCTGCCCAAAATTTGCACCGGGCGCTGCACCCGAGCGGTTTTCCAGCCCGCAACCGACTCCAATTCTTGCAGCACGGCATCGAAACGGTGACGCAGATCGCCCAATACATGCCCGGCATCGCGCGAGAAGCGATGCTGGGCATGGAGGGCGGCTGCGGTGCCCCCCACCAGCACCGCTTCGGGCAGCAGGTGTTGCAGCCGGGCTGCGGCCGACAGCACCAGTTCCCAATCAGGCAGAGGCGCGGTGCTGCTGGGCATAGTGGCGCCAAAAGTGGTAGCGCTGGGCGTAGGGGTCGGCGGTGCGGGCCTGGCAGACCCGTTCGATTTTGTCCAGCAGGACGGGATCGGATAAAGCCGCCTGCCGCAATTCGGCCCAGTCGCCCCAGCGCCCACGCGCAATGGCATCATCGATGGCGGCCAAGGTGTAGCGCTGGTGGTTGAGGTGGCGGTGCAGCATGGCTCACCAGCCCCAGAGCAGCTCGCTGGCCACCCAGGCGTTGCCGCGGCCGTCGGGGCGCTGCACCTGCACCCAGTCGCCTTGGCGGCGCACGGTGCGCAAAATGTCGCCATAGACGGCGGTGTGCACCACGCGGTGCTGGGTGCCGGGGCCGGCGCGCAGGTTGGCGCGCGGGCTGCGCACGATGTGGTGCGGGGTGTCGCCCACCACGCGGCGCGCCACCCAGCCTTGGTCGCCTTCGAAGTCTTGCACGCGCAGCCAGTCGCCACGGCGCTCGAGCACCTGCAGCGGGTAGCCCTGCGACAGGCGCCAGAGCACTTCGGCGTTGGCGCTGGGGGCGGCGCGCATGTTGATGGTCGGGTTGCGCGCGCTCACCAAGTCTTGCGCCCACGCCGGAGCCAGCGCGGCCAGCCCAAGGGCGGCGGCAAGAAACAAAAGGCGGATGTGGGCCAGCCAGGGCATGCGTAAAACTCCTTGAAACAAAGATGGGTGTGAAGACTTGGGTGGACTGCAAAGCGCGCCCTAGGGTTCCCGGGTCGCTGCTTGCGCTGCAATGTGGGCGCTGCGCGCCGCATTTGCCGTTAGCATCGCGATTTCCCATTCTATTCTCAAGCAAGGTTATTCCCTATGTGTGGCATCGTGGCAGCGGTTTCGGGTGGCAATGTGTTGCCGCATTTGGTTCAGGGTTTACAGCGGCTGGAGTACCGCGGCTACGACTCGTGCGGCGTGGCGCTGCACGCGGCGGGCGGCCTGCAGCGCAGCCGCAGCACCGCGCGTGTGGCCGAACTGCGCGCCCAGGTGCAAGCCGATGGCTTGAGCGCTGGCACCGGCATCGCCCACACGCGCTGGGCCACCCACGGCGCGCCGGCCGAGCACAACGCGCACCCGCACTTCAGCCACGGCCCCGGCCCGCTGGATGCCGCCGCGCAGCGCCCAGCCCGGGTCGCGCTGGTGCACAACGGCATCATCGAAAACCACGAAGAACTGCGCGCCGAGCTGCAGGCCCAGGGCTACGCCTTTGCCAGCCAGACCGACACCGAGGTGATCGTGCATCTGGTCGATGCGCTCTACCAGGGCGACTTGCTGGCCGCCGTGCGCGCGGCGCTGGCGCGGCTGCACGGCGCCTACGCGATTGCGGTGCTGCACGCCGCCGAGCCGCAGCGTGTGGTGGGCGCGCGCGCCGGCTCGCCGCTGGTGCTGGGGGTGGGCGGTGGTGAGACTGAGGGCGGCACCACGCAGCCGCAGCAGCCGCACTACCTCGCCAGCGACGCCATGGCGCTGGCCGGCGTGACCGATCAGATCGTCTATCTGGCCGAAGGCGATGTGGTCGATCTGCAGTTGGGGCGCTATCGGATTTTTGACCGCAGCGGCCAGCCGCTCGCTGCCGCCGAGCGCCCGCTGCGCACGGTGCAGGCGCACACCGGCGCGGCCGAGCTCGGGCCCTATCGGCACTACATGCACAAAGAGATTTTTGAGCAGCCGCGCGCGCTCGCCGACACGCTCGAGGGCGTGGAGGCCATAGCCCCCGACTTGTTCGACGGCTTGGGCGAGCAGCCGGCCACTGCGGCGGCGGTTTTTGCGCAGATCGACCGGGTGCTGATCCTAGCCTGCGGCACCAGCTACTACAGCGGCTGCGTGGCCAAATACTGGCTCGAAGAGCTGGCCGGCCTGCCGACGGCGGTCGAGGTGGCGAGCGAATACCGCTACCGCACCAGCGTGCCCGAGCCGCGCACGCTGGTCGTGGCGATCAGCCAGAGCGGCGAGACCGCCGACACCTTGGCCGCGCTGCGCCACGCCCAAAGCCTGGGGATGGGGCATACGCTGGCGCTGTGCAACGTGGCCACCAGCGCCCTGGTGCGCGAGACCGCGCTCACCTACCTGACGCGCGCCGGAGTCGAGATCGGTGTGGCCAGCACCAAGGCCTTTAGCACCCAGTTGGCGGGGCTGTTTTTGCTCACGCTGGCTTTGGCGCAGGCGCGCGGGCGCTTGAATGCGGCGCAGCAAGCGCAACAGCTCAAGGACATGCGGCACCTGCCGCTGGCGCTGCAAGCGGTGCTGGCGCTCGAGCCGCAGCTCATCCAGTGGGCCGAGGCCTTTGCCCAGCACGAGCACGCGCTGTTTTTGGGGCGCGGGCCGCACTACCCGATCGCGCTCGAGGGCGCGCTCAAGCTCAAGGAGATCAGCTACATCCACGCCGAGGCCTACCCGGCCGGCGAGCTCAAGCACGGCCCGCTGGCGCTGGTCACCAGCGCCATGCCGGTGGTGGTGGTGGCCCCCAACGACGCGCTGCTAGAAAAGCTCAAGAGCAATATGCAAGAGGTGCGCGCACGCGGCGGTGTGCTCTACGTGCTGGCCGACGCCGACAGCCACATCCGCAGCGCCGAGGGCCTGCACGTGATCCGCCTGCCCGAGCACTACGGCCACCTGAGTCCGATTCTGCACGTGGTGCCGCTGCAGCTGTTGGCCTACCACTGCGCCCTAGCGCGCGGCACCGACGTGGACAAACCGCGCAACTTGGCCAAGAGCGTGACGGTGGAGTGAGGGGGTGGGGGCGCGCCGCGCTGCTGTTGTGGTTAAACAACAAAAACGCCACCTTGGTGTGGCGGCCGTCTAGACGGCCATATAAATCATTTTATTAAGGCATCTAAATCAGTTTATTTGGTCATTTATATCGGATAAAATGTTGCGTAGTTATTAATATAAGCCTCCAGCGTTCCTTGCAACGGCGGCCGTGTGGACACGGTCACGGGGTGTATCGAATTCGCAACAGTGGAACCACAGAAGCAAACCATGCGCAACAACCAGCCCGTGACCCAGCAGGAATACGACTACCCCGACGACGCTACCCTGATGTCCACCACCGACGTGGACGGCCGCATCACCTACTGCAACGCCGCTTTCATTGAAACCAGTGGCTACAGCCGCGACGAGCTCATGGGCCAGCCGCACAACCTGGTGCGCCACCCCGATATGCCGCCGGCCGCTTTTGCCGACATGTGGGCCACGCTCAAAGCGGGCAAGAGCTGGACCGCGTTGGTAAAAAACCGGCGCAAAAACGGCGACCACTACTGGGTGCGCGCCAACGCCACCCCGATGCTGCGCAACGGCCAGCTCACCGGCTACGTGTCGGTGCGCACCAAGCCGGCGCGTGCCGAAATCGAGCAGGCCGAGGCGCTTTACGCGCAAATGCGCGCGGGCCGTCTGAGCGGGCTCAAGCTGCACCAAGGCTTGCTGCTGCGCACCGGGCTGCTGGCGCCGTGGTCTTTCATCACCCAGACCATGTCCATGGCGTGGCGCATCCGGCTGGGTTTGGCGGGCATGTGGTTGATCTTTATGGCAGCGGTACAGCTGCTATCGCAATGGATGCCGCAGATTTTCAACCCTTCGTGGCAGGTGTTGATCGGGCTTGGGGTGATCAATCTGGTTGTTATGCTGCTGACCAACTGGTCGCTGCAGCAACAGATCGCGTGGCCCTTGCAAAATATGGCGCGGATGGCGCAAGACGTGGCGTCGGGCAACCTGCGCGAAACGCCGGGCCTAGACCGGGTCGATGAAATCGGCATGATCGCGCGCTCGCTCAACCAAGCCGGGCTCAACTTGCGCGCGCTGGTCGATGACGTCGGGGTGCAGGTCGGGGGCCTGAGCTCAACCAGTGAGTACATAGCCAATTCAATTTCGAGCACGGAACAGACCGCCGCCAGCGTAGAGCAAACCGCAGCCTCGATGGAGCAGATTACGGCTACCGTGAAGGAAAACGCGGCCACCGCCACCGAGGCTGCTGCGCTGGCACAAGCCGCCAGTACCTCGGCCACCCACGGCGGCGCGGTGGTGCAGCAGGTCACGCAGACCATGGACGGCATCTCTCAGAGCTCGCGCAAAATCGCCGACATCATCGGCGTCATCGACGGCATTGCCTTTCAGACCAACATCTTGGCGCTCAACGCCGCGGTCGAGGCGGCGCGGGCCGGCGAGGCTGGGCGCGGCTTTGCCGTGGTGGCCTCCGAGGTGCGCAGCCTGGCCGGGCGCAGCGCCGAAGCGGCGCGCGAGATCAAGGGGCTGATCGGCGCCAGCGTCGAGCGCGTGGAATCGGGTGCGCGCCAAGTCGAACAGGCGCGCAAAAGCATCCAAGACATCGTCGATCAGGTGCAACGCGTGTCCGTGCTCATCAACGAGATCAACAACGCCAGCGTCGAGCAAGCCGAAGGGGTGGCGCAGATCGGGCAGGCGTTGGTGCAGTTGGATCAATCGACGCAGCAAAACGCGGCCCGGGCCGAAGAAGGCGCGCATGCGGCCGAAAGTCTGCACCACAAGGCGCTGCGTCTGAGTGAGGCGCTGGCGGTATATCAGCGCAGAACCACGGTGTAACCATCCAAGCTGGTCAGTCGCAATCTGCCCATCTTGTCAGCCGGCTTGCTGGCGTTCGTAAAAGCGCCGTCCAGCGTCCAAGTCATCGAGCGCCAAGGACAGCAGGCGGATGGTCATGCCCGGCTGCGCGCACTCAAGATTTGTTTGGCGGCTTGCCAGTCGATGAACTCGGCTCGGCCCGCGCGCAGCGCAGTTTCAGCCTCCTGCAAGGCCTGCGCATGCCAATCCGGGGCGGCCTCGCTGTCGGGGGCGTCTAGGGTTTGGGACAGCGACTCCCACAGCGCCTCCATCAAACGCAGTTTTTGGGCCACCGGCATGGAGTCGATTTCGATAGCGTTCATGGAAGCAACCTCTGGTGCGGTAGTGTGGTTTGGTGGCGCCATGGTAGCAAAATCCCATGCTGTTTGGGTTTTTGGGTGCGGGCCAAAAGCGTGACGGTGGAGTGAGGCGACTGCGCGCGCGCAGCGCCGCAGTTGCAGGCGCACAACAAAAAAGCCGCCATGTCGCAGCGCACCTATGCGCAGCCGACCATAACGCCATGCTGACGCACATCTATTGCTGTATGCTTTATAGGGTTTCTTGCTACGATGGCTGTGGCGACAGAGCTTTTTGGTGTGAGGGAAATCTGGAACGTTAAACTACAGGACCGAACCATGCGCAACAACCAGCCCGTGACCCAGCAGGAATACGACTACCCAGACGACGCCACCCTGATGTCCACCACCGACGTGGACAGCCGCATCACCTACTGCAACGCCGCCTTCATCGCCACCAGTGGCTACAGCCACGACGAGCTCATGGGCCAGCCGCACAACCTGGTGCGCCACCCCGACATGCCGCCGGCCGCCTTTGCCGATATGTGGGCCACGCTCAAAGCGGGCAAGAGCTGGACCGCGTTGGTAAAAAACCGGCGCAAAAACGGCGACCACTACTGGGTGCGCGCCAACGCCACCCCGATGCTGCGCAACGGCCAGCTCACCGGCTACGTGTCGGTGCGCACCAAGCCGGCGCGTGCCGAAATCGAGCAGGCCGAGGCGCTTTACGCCCAGATGCGCGCGGGCCGACTCAGGGGCAAAACCATCCACCAAGGTTTGCTGGTGCGCACCGGGCTGCTGGCGCCGTGGTCGTACCTGAGGCAAACCCTGTCGGTGGGTGGGCGCGTGTTTTTGGGGCTGGGCCTCATGTGGCTGATCGGCATCTTGGCGCTGCTGGGTGCGGCGTGGCTGGCGCCGGCTGTGTTCGCAAGCCCTTGGCAGGCGGTGGCGCTGTTGGCTGTGTTGCAGACGCTGGCGCTGGGTGCGGGCACGGTGGCTTTGCAGCGCCAGATCGCTGCACCCTTGCGCCAGTTGGCGGCGCAGGCGCAAGACGTGGCCGCCGGCAACCTGCGCGAAACGCCGGGCCTGAACCGGGTCGATGAAATCGGCATGATCGCGCGCTCGCTCAACCAAGCCGGGCTCAACTTGCGCGCGCTGGTCGATGACGTCGGGGTGCAAGTTGGGGGTCTGAGCTCGACCAGCGAGCAGATCGCCCAAGGCAACCACGACCTGTCGGCGCGCACCGAGCAGACGGCGGCCAGCGTCGAAGAAACGGCGGCCTCGATGGAGCAGATCACCGCCACCGTGAAGCAAAACGCCGCCACCGCCACCGAGGCCACCGCGCTGGCGCAAGCCGCCAGCCAATCGGCCACCCGCGGCGGCACGGTGGTGCAGCAGGTCACGCAGACCATGGACGGCATCACCCAGAGCTCACGCAAAATCGCCGACATCATCGGCGTCATCGACGGCATTGCGTTCCAGACCAACATCTTGGCGCTCAACGCGGCGGTCGAGGCGGCGCTGGCCGGTGAGGCCGGGCGCGGCTTTGCGGTGGTGGCCTCCGAGGTGCGCAGCTTGGCCGGGCGCAGCGCCGAAGCGGCGCGCGAGATCAAGGGGCTGATCGGCGCCAGCGTCGAGCGCGTGGAATCGGGTGCGCGCCAAGTCGAACAGGCGCGCCAGAGCATCCAAGACATCGTGGACCAAGTGCAGCGCGTGGCCGTGCTTATCAACGAGATCAACAACGCCAGCGTCGAGCAAGCCGAAGGGGTGGCGCAGATCGGGCAGGCGGTGGCGCAGTTGGACCAATCGACGCAGCAAAACGCGGCCTTGGTCGAAGAAGGCGCCGCCGCTGCTGAGAGCCTGCATGGCCAAGCGCTGCGCCTAGGCGAGGCTTTGGCGGTGTACCGAGCCGATGCAGAGCAGGCCCCAAGCGCACGGGCAGCGCAGCCCCAACGCACCCAGTCCACAGCCAAGGCACCCCTGCGGCTGGCGGCCAAGGCGGCCTGAGCCACGGCACCAGACGCAGTGCGACGCAGCGCGGGCTCTGGGCAGCGCAGGCTTTGGGCGGGCTGGGTGGACGGGGGCTAAAATGCATGTTTGGTGCGCTCGCACGGCGTGCGCGCACCCAGCCCGGCCCGGTCGGCCGCTTTATTGAACCGCTTGCGCCGCCGGACGCGAGACCAGCTTTTTGCCATGCCTCTTCAATTCCTGACCCAGCTCTTTGGCAACCGCAACGAGCGCCTGCTCAAAACCCACCGCAAGACGGTGGCCCGCATCAACGCCCTCGAGACCGAGTTCGAGCGCCTGAGCGATGCCCAAGTGCAAGCCAAGACGGCCGAATTCAAACAGCGGCTGGCGCAGGGCGAGACGCTGGATGCGCTGCTGCCCGAGGCCTTTGCCACCGTGCGCGAGGCCAGCAAGCGCGTGCTCAAAATGCGCCACTTCGACGTGCAGCTGATAGGCGGCATGGCGCTGCACAGCGGAAAGATCGCCGAAATGCGCACCGGTGAGGGTAAAACCCTGACCTCGACGCTGGCGGTCTATCTCAACGCCTTGGCCGGCCAAGGCGTGCACGTGGTCACGGTCAACGACTACCTGGCTGGGCGCGACGCCGAGTGGATGGGCCGCATCTACAACTGGCTTGGGCTCTCGGTCGGGGTCAACCGCTCGCAGACCACGCGCGAGCAAAAGCAGGCCGCCTACGCCGCCGACATCACCTACGGCACCAACAACGAATACGGCTTTGACTACCTGCGCGACAACATGGTCTATGAGGCCCGCGACCGGGTGCAGCGCGGGCTGTATTACGCCATCGTCGATGAGGTCGATTCGATTCTGATCGACGAGGCGCGCACGCCGCTGATCATCAGCGGCCAAGCCGAAGACCACACCGACGAATACATCGCCATCAACAAGCTGGTGCCGCACCTCGAGCGCCAAGAGGGCGAAGAAGACATGCGCACCGGCGAGGGCGTGACCAAGCCGGGCGATTTTTTGGTCGATGAAAAGGCCCAGACCGTCAACCTGACCGAAAGCGGGCACGAAAAAGCCGAAGCGCTGCTGGCCCAAGCCGGCCTGCTGCCCGAGGGCGCTTCGCTCTACGACCCGGCCAACATCGCGCTCATGCACCACCTGGTGACGGCGCTCAAGGCGCAGCACCTGTACCACCGCGACCAGCAGTACGTGGTGCAAAACGGCGAGATCATCATCGTCGATGAATTCACCGGCCGCCTGATGGTCGGGCGGCGCTGGAGCGAGGGCCTGCACCAAGCGGTGGAGGCCAAAGAGGGCGTGCGCATCCAGCCCGAGAACCAGACCCTGGCCTCGATCACCTTTCAAAACTACTTCAGGCTCTACGCCAAGCTCTCGGGCATGACCGGCACCGCCGACACCGAAGCCTTCGAGTTCCAAGAAATCTACGGTCTGGAAACCGTGGTGGTGCCGCCCAACCGGCCCAGCCAGCGCAAAGACGAGCTCGATCGCGTGTACAAAACCACGCCCGAAAAATACGTCGCCGCCATCGCCGACATCCGCGAGTGCCACGAGCGCGGCCAGCCGGTGCTGGTGGGCACCTCGTCGATCGAAAACTCCGAGATCATCGCCGATCTGCTCAAAAAAGCCCAGCTGCCATTTGAGGTGCTCAACGCCAAACAGCACGAGCGCGAGGCCGACATCATCGCCCAAGCCGGCCGGCCCGGGGCCATCACCATCGCCACCAACATGGCCGGGCGCGGCACCGACATCGTGCTCGGCGGCAACCTAGAAAAAATGTGCGCCGCCATCGAGGCCGACCCGGCGCTTGACGAAGCGGCGCGGGCGAGCAAGATCGCCGCCGTGCGCGCCCAGTGGCAGGCCGACCACGAGCGCGTCAAGGCGCTCGGGGGCTTGCGCATCATCGCCACCGAAAGGCACGAGAGCCGGCGCATCGACAACCAGCTGCGCGGCCGCGCCGGGCGCCAGGGCGACCCGGGTTCGAGCCGCTTCTACCTCAGTCTCGACGACTCGCTGATGCGCATCTTTGCCGGCGACAAGGTGCGCGCCATCATGGAGCGCTTCAATATGCCCGAGGGCGAGGCGATCGAGCACCGCATGGTGACGCGCTCGATCGAGAACGCGCAGCGCAAGGTCGAGGCGCGCAACTTTGACATCCGCAAGCAGCTGCTCGAGTACGACGACGTGGCCAACGACCAGCGCCGCGTGGTCTATCAGCAGCGAAACGAGTTCATCGACACGCAAGAGGTGGGGCCACAGATCCGCAACCTGCGTAGCGGCGCGCTCGAGCACGTGGTGCGCCAGTTTGTGCCGGCCCAGAGCGTGGAAGAGCAGTGGGACTTGCCGGGCCTAGAAAAAACCTTGGCCGACGAATGGGGCTTGCACTTGCCGCTGGTGCAAGAGGTGCACGCGGCCAGCGAGATGGACGACGCCGATGTGGTGGAGAAGGTGCTGCAAGCCGCGCACGCCCACTACGAGGCCAAGGTGCAGCTGGCCACCCCGGGCAGTTTTGCCGCCTTCGAGCGCGTGGTGCTGCTGCAAAACCTCGACAGCCACTGGCGCGACCACCTGAGCGCGCTCGACTACCTGCGCAAGGGCATCCACCTGCGCGGCTACGCGCAAAAGCAGCCCAAGCAGGAATACAAGCGCGAGGCGTTCCAGTTGTTCTCGCTGCTGCTGGATCAGGTGCGCGGCGAAGTCACGCGCATTTTGATGAACGTGAAGGTGCAGACGCCGGAGCAGGTGAGTGCGGCCGCGCAGCAGCTCGAAGCCGCCGCCGAGAACTTTAGCAACGTCACCTACACCGCCCCGAACGAAACCGGCGAAGCCGAAACCGTGGCCGACCGCGGCCTGCTGGGTGGCCGCGCCACCCCGGCCGATGCGCTGCCGCGCGTGGGCCGCAACGACCCCTGCCCCTGCGGCAGCGGCAAAAAATACAAGCACTGCCACGGCAAGCTGGCCTGACCGCAACTGAAAGACACCGCCATGCCTGTGAACTGGACCGCCCCTGATGCCGCCAGCCTGCACCCGGTGCCCGGCGTGCGCATCGGCGTGGCCGAAGCCGGGGTGCGCAAGCCCAACCGCAAAGACCTGACCGTGCTACTGCTCGAACCCGGCAGCGCCGTGGCCGGGGTGTTCACGCGCAACCGCTATTGCGCCGCGCCGGTGCAGGTGTGCCGCGAGCACCTAGAGGCGGGGGCTGCCATCCGTGCGCTGCTCATCAACACCGGCTGCGCCAACGCCGGCACCGGTGAGAGCGGCCTGGCGCACGCGCGCCAGACCTGCGCCGCGCTGGCCCAGCGGCTGGGCTTGCAGGCGCAGCAGGTGCTGCCTTTTTCCACCGGCGTGATCATGGAGCCGCTGCCGGTGCAGCGCGTGATCGACGGGCTCGATGCCGCGCTGGCCGACGCCCAGCCCGCGCACTGGCTGCGCGCCGCCGAAGGCATCATGACCACCGACACCGTGGCCAAGGCCGCCAGCCGCCAGTTGCAGATCGGCGGCCAGACCGTGACCCTGTCTGGCATGGCCAAGGGCGCGGGCATGATCCGCCCCAACATGGCGACCATGCTCGGCTTTGTCGCCACCGACGCGCGCATCCAGCCGGCGCTGCTGCCCGAGCTGGCGCTGCGGCTGGCCGAGGTGTCGTTTAACCGCATCACCATCGACGGCGACACCTCCACCAACGACTCCTTCATCCTGATCGCCACCGGGCAGGCAGCACACCCCGAGATCACTGACCTGGCCAGCCCCGACGGCCTGCTGCTGCTGGCGGCCCTGACCGAGCTGGCGCAGACGCTGGCGCACGCCATCGTGCGCGACGGCGAGGGCGCGACCAAGTTCATCACCGTGCGCGTGGAGGGCGGGCGCGATGCCGCCGAATGCCTGCAAGTGGCGTATGCGATTGCGCACTCGCCGCTGGTCAAAACCGCCTTCTACGCCAGCGACCCGAACCTGGGCCGCATTCTGGCGGCAGTGGGCTACGCCGGCATTGCCGACCTGGACCAAAACCAGATCGAGCTGCACCTCGACGACGTGCACGTGGTCACGCAGGGCGGGCGCCACCCCGGCTACACCGAGCAAGCGGGCGCGCGCGTGCTGCGCCAGAGCGAGATCACCATCCGCGTCGGGCTGGGCCGCGGCGCGGCGGCCGAGACGGTCTGGACTTGCGACCTGAGCCACGAGTACGTGAGCATCAACGCCGATTACCGCTCCTAAAACGCGCGCCGCCTCCGCATGAACGAAGCCTTTGAACGCCTGCTGCAGCGCGCCGAAACCCTGCTGGCGCGCATCGAAGCGGTGCTGCCGCAGCCCCTGAGCGCGCCCGATTGGGGCGCGGCGCTGGCTTGGCGCTACCGCAAACGCGGCGGTCACGGGCTGCTGGAGCCGGTGCGCCACATCGGGGCCATGGCGCTGTCCGACTTGCAAGAAATCGAACCACAAAAAGAGCGCCTGGTGCGCAACACGGCGCATTTCGTGCAGGGGCTGCCGGCCAACAACGTGCTGCTCACCGGGGCGCGCGGCACCGGCAAAAGCTCGCTCATCCGCGCCTGCCTGCACGCCTTGGCGCCGCAGGGGCTGCGCCTGATCGAAGTGGACAAGACCGACCTGACCGACTTGCCCGACATCGTGGCGCTGGTGGCCGAGCGCCCCGAGCGCTTCATCGTTTTTTGCGACGACCTCAGCTTCGAAGACGGCGAGCCCGGCTACAAGGCGCTCAAGTCGATGCTGGACGGATCGGTGGCCGCCAGCAGCCCCAATGTGCTGATTTATGCCACCAGCAACCGGCGCCACCTGCTGCCCGAATACCAGCGCGACAACCTCAGCCACCAACGCGACGAAGACGGCGAACTGCACCCCGGCGAAGCGGTGGAAGAAAAAATCTCGCTCTCGGAGCGCTTCGGGCTCTGGATCAGCTTTTACCCCTTCAGCCAGGACGAATACCTGACCGTGGTGCGCCAGTGGCTGGGGCATTTTGGCGTGCCCGAGGCGGCGATCGAGGCCGCGCGCGGGCAGGCGCTGGTGTGGGCGCTCGAGCGCGGTTCGCGCAGCGGCCGGGTGGCGCACCAGTTTGCGCGCGACTACGCCGGCAACCACCCGGCCAGCGCGGTGGCGGAATCTGGCGCAGCCCCACCCTCATTCCATCCATGAGCACGCCCCCGCTGCTGGTGGTGGACGCCACGCAGCCGCGCGCGCCGGGGCACGGCCAGCGCCTGATCGAGGTGGCGGTGGGCGTGGTGTTCGACGCCCAAGGGCGTTTTTTGCTCACCAGCCGCCCGCCGGGCAAGGTCTATGCGGGTTACTGGGAGTTCCCCGGCGGCAAGATCGAGGCGGGTGAGAGCGCCGCGCAGGCGCTGCAGCGCGAGCTGCACGAGGAGCTGGGCTTGCGCATCGGCGGCGTGCAGCCGTGGCGCGAGCTGCGGGTGGACTATCCGCACGGCCTGGTGCGGCTGCAGGTGGGCTTGGTCAGCGACTGGGACGGCCCGCTGCAAATGCGCGAAGGGCAGCAGCACGCCTGGCAGACTTGGCCGGTGCAGGTGGCGCCGTTGTTGCCGGGCTCGGTGCCGCTGTTGCAGTGGTTGCAACCAGCGCCCTCAGGCGCAGAGCGTAAATTCGAGCTCGGTTTCTGACAAGCTGGCCAGTTGCGGCTTGCCGCTGCTGCCAGACTGCAACAGGCGCACCGCAAAAAACATCCGGTTGCCGCTGATCTCGGGCACCAGTTGCAGCGCCGGGTCGATCCACAGCCGCAGCAACTGGTAGGTTTTGCCTTGGGCCAGGTTTTGCTGGAACTGGCCGTCGATGGCCATCACCTTTTGCGGGTGCGCCGTTTCGCGCAGCACGCTCAGCAGCACCTGCACCGGATCGAGCAGCGGTGCCAGCGTCTGCGCCCAGCCTTGCAGTTCCAACTGGCGCTGCTCGGGGCTGCGGTGCTGCCAGTCGTGGTAAGCAGGCAAGTCGAACTCGCAGGTGCCCCCCGGAATGGCAATGCGGCTGCGCAGGGCCGCCAGCCATTCGTTGTCGGCCAGCGACTGGCCGATCTTGCCGCACTCTTGCAAGGCGGCGTACTGGGCCTCGAGCCGGGCGATGAACGCTTCCAGTGCCACCTCGGAGATGGCCGGATTGCCCCGATAGCCGAGGTACTGCTGCTTGAGGCGCTCCAGATCCTTGAGGATTTCGGTTTTCAAGTCGGAGCGCGCGCCGACTTCGAGCAGCTCGAACAGGGTGTGCAGGGCAAAATGATGCGACAGCGCCGAACTCTGTGCGCCGAGCTGGCCCAGCCGGTCGGCCAAACGCTCCAGCCGCAAGTAGGTGCGGATGCGTTCGTTGAACGGGTACTCGTAGAGGATCACGCTTCGATCATAGCCCGAATTGATGCCGTTGCTCGGCGTAAGCGCGCTGCACTTGGGCTTGCAATTGCGCCAGGGTGGTGGGGGCGTCGTTGTCTAGCACCACATCGGCCAGCGCCAGCCGCTCGGCCCGGCTGGCTTGCGCCGCCAGCACCGCCTGCACCTGCGCCAGCGGCCAGCCGTTGCGCTGCAACACGCGCGCGGTTTGGGTTTCGGGCGTGCAATCGACCACCCACACCGCATCCACCTGCTCGCGCCAGTGCGGGGATTCGGCCAGCAAGGGCAGGTCGAGTACCACGCAGTCGCTGCGGCCCTGCTGCCGAATCTGCGCGCAAGCCTGCTCGATGGCGGCGCGCACCAGCGGGTGCACGATGGCTTCCAGCCGCTGGCGCGCCGCCGGCTGGGCAAAGACCAGCGCGCGCATCTGGTCCCGATCCAGCGCCCCATCGGGCCCGATGAAGGCCGGGCCAAAGGTGGCGCGGATGGGCTCGATGGCGGCCCCACCGGGGGCGGTGCAGGCACGCGCCAGCGCGTCGGCGTCGAGCACCGGCGCGCCCAGCGCCTGCAGCATGGCCACCACCGTGCTCTTGCCGCTGCCGATGCCGCCGGTCAGGCCGATGCGCCAGGGAAGCTGAGGGTGGGCGCGCATGGGGCCGGGCGGGACCTTGTTTAGAGCCCGACCCAGCCCAGCAGCGTGGCCGGGCCGAGCACCAGCGCCAGCAGGGCGCCAAACGCCAGAAACGGCCCGAACGGCACGTAGCCGCCCTCGCGCAGGCCGCTGCTGTATTTCATCGCCAGCCCGACCACCGCCCCGAGCACCGAGGCCAGCAGCAGGATCGGGATCAAGGCCTGCCAGCCCAACCAGGCCCCGAGCGCGGCAAAGAGCTTGAAGTCGCCATAGCCCATGCCCTCTTTGCCGGTGAGCAGCTTGAAGGCCCAGTAGATCGACCACAGCGACAAATAGCCCGCCACCGCGCCCCACAGCGCGTCGTCGAGCGCAAGGCCGCTCCAGCCCAGCGCCGCCGCCAGCAGGCCGGCCCACAGCAGCGGCAGCGTGATGTCGTCGGGCAGCAGCGTGGTGTCCCAGTCGATAAAGGCCAACGCCAGCACGGCGGCCACAAAACCCATCCAGGCCAGCGCCGGCCAGCCCGGGCCGTGCAGGTGCATCACCCAGGCAAAGCCCAGGCCGGTGAGCAGCTCCACCAGCGGGTAGCGCAGCCCGATCGGGGCCGCGCAGGCGCTGCAGCGGCCGCGCAGCAAGGCGTAGCTGAGCAGTGGGATGTTGTGGTACCAAGCAATGCCGGCACCGCAGGCCGGGCAGCGCGAGCGCGGCGTGAGCAGGTTGAGCGCCGGGGCTTGGGGGGCTTGGGGGGTCGAAGAAGGGACAGCAGGTGCAGCCGGGTGCAGCTCGGCGCATTCAGCGGCCCAGCGCCGCTCCAGCATGATCGGCAGCCGGTGTATCACCACATTGAGAAAGCTGCCAATCAGCAGGCCCAGTACGGCGGCCAAGCCTATGCCCAGCGGGCCAGTGAGGGTGTCCAGTGGCATGGGGCGACGCAAAGAGTGGAAGTGCTGGAAGTGTAAACGGGGCGGGGGTGTTAACGGGGCGGGAGGTGTCAAGCGGCAGAGGGCCGTCCCCGATTTCCCGCCCTGAGCCTAAGTCCGCCGTTGGCCCTGAGCCTGTCGAAGGGCTTGCCGTGGCTTCGACAGGCTCAGCCCGAACGGGTGGTGTTGATCCCCACAACCGAAAAACCGTGGTCTGCCACAATCCCACTCAACCCGCCTGCTGCTCTAGGTAAACCCAGTCCACAATCGCCTCGTTCGGGGTGTAGCCCGGCACCAGGTGCTGCAGTTGCAGGCGGATGGTGGGCACGTCGTTGTGCTGCATGGCCAAGTCGAGTTCGGCCAGGTGCCCTTCGAGCTGCGCCCAGGGCAAAAAATCGTCCTGCGCTTTGAGGATGCGCGGGTGCAGCGTGGGGCTGGGGTTGTCGCCCAGCAGCAGTTCTTCGTACAGCTTCTCGCCCGGGCGCAGGCCGCTGAGTTCGATGGCGATGTCGCCCGTGGGGTTGGCATCGTCTTGTACGCTCAGGCCCGAGAGCTCGATCATGCGCCGCGCCAGGTCGATGATGCGCACCGGCTGCCCCATGTCCAGCACAAACACCTCGCCGCCCTTGGCCATGGCCCCGGCCTGGATGACGAGCTGCGCTGCCTCGGGGATGCTCATGAAGTAGCGCGTGATGTCGGGGTGCGTGAGCGTGAGCGGGCCGCCGTCGCGGATTTGCTGGCGAAACTTGGGCACCACCGAGCCCGATGAGCCCAGCACGTTGCCAAAGCGCACCATGGCAAAGCGGGTCGTGCCCGCGGTGCCCGCCGCGCCCGCCGATGCCGCCGCCAGCGCCTGCAGCACCATTTCGGCCAGGCGCTTGCTGGCGCCCATGATGTTGGTCGGGCGCACCGCTTTGTCGGTGCTCACCAGCACAAAATCGCTCACCCCCGCCTGCAGCGCCGCCTGCGCCGTGCGCAGCGTGCCCAGCACGTTGTTCTTCACCCCTTCAGCCGGGTTGTGCTCCACCAGCGGCACGTGCTTGTAGGCGGCGGCGTGGTAGACCGTGTGCGGCTGCCAGGTTTGCATGATTTCGTGCAGGCGCGCGGCGTCTTGCACCGAGGCCAGCAGCGGCAGCAGCTCGATCTGCCCCGGGTCGGCCCCGGCAGCGCCCGCTGTGCGCTTGTCTTCGAGCTCGTGGTGAATGGCGTAGAGGGCGAATTCGCTCTGCTCCAGCAGCAGCAGCTTGGCCGGCCGCACGGCCCAGATCTGGCGGCACAGTTCGCTGCCAATGGAGCCACCCGCCCCCGTGACCAACACCACCTTGCCGACGATGTTTTTGGCCAGCAAAATGTGGTTGGGGGCCACCGGCTCGCGCCCGAGCAAGTCGTCGAGGTCGAGCTCGCGCACATCGGCCAGGCTCACCTTGCCCTGCGCCAGGTCGTTCATGCTGGGCAGCGTGCGCACCGCCACGTGCGCGGCACGCATTTGTTCGATCACCTCGTTGCGCCGCTTGCGCCCAATGTTGGGCATGGCCAGCAGCACATCGCGTATGCCTAGGGTGCGCGCCAGCACCGGCAGGTCGGCCGGGTTGTAGATGGGCAGCCCGTTGAGCACGTGGCCGTGCAGGCGCTCGTCGTCGTCGAGCAAACCGGCCACTTGCAGCTCGGGGCTGTGCTGCATGGCGGCGGCCAGTTGGCGCCCGCTTTGCCCGGCACCGTAGATCAGCACCCGGGGCCGCTGGGCGCGGCGCAGCAGGCCCTGGTACTGCTCGCCCAGCCAGTGCCGCGCCAGCGCGCGCGAAGCGCCCACAAACAGCAGCAGCAGCAGCGGCTGGATCAGGCCCACGGTGCGCGGCACGCCCGGCACCCCAATGGCGGTAAAAATCGCCGCATACAGCAGCGCATAGATTGCCACCGCCCGCGCCACCGCCAGCAGCGCTGGCCAGCCGCTGTAGCGGAAAATGGCCCGGTAAAGCCCCGAGACGATAAAGATCGGCAGCGCCAGCGCCACCGCGCCCGCCACCGCCCACCGCGCCGCCCCGCTGAGCGGCACCAGCTCGCCCAGGCGCAAATAAAACGCCAACCAGACCGTGAGCACGCACAGCGCCAAGTCCACCAGCAGCGCCACGGCGCGCTTGGCGGGGCGGGGCAGGGCGAGGATGGGGGAGCTTAGTTTATGGAGCAACAGATTCATCCAATTTCAAACTACCAGAAGCCTCGTGCAGCACACCAGCGGCCACTGTGGCTGCCTGGTTCATCTCGGCCACGGTCAGCGTGGGGTGCACCAAAAACATCAGGCTGGTTGCGCCCATTTGCTTGGCAACAGGCAGCCGCTCGGCCGGCCGCCAGCCGGTGTGGTCAAAGGCTTTTTCCAGGTACACCTCGGAACAACTGCCTTGGTAGCAGGGCACCCCTTGGGCATTGATGGCCTCGATGATGCGCTCGCGGCTCCAGCCGGTGGCCAGATTTTCGGGGCGCACATAGGCGTAAAACTTGTACTGCGCGTGAACCGACTCTGCACCCGCCAGTTCAGGCAAACGCACCGGCCCGCTTGGGCCAGCAAAAGGCTGCAAAGCCCGCCTTAATAGGGCGGCATGGGCGTTGCGCTGCGCAGTCCATTCAGGCATTCGGCGCAATTGAATCCGCCCTATCGCCGCCTGCACCTCCAGCATGCGCCAGTTGGTGCCAAAGCTCTCGTGCAACCAGCGAAAACCGGGCGCGTGCTGGCGCTCGTACACGGCCGCATAGCTTTTGCCGTGGTCTTTGTAGGCCCACATGGCGCGCCACAAGTGTTCATCGTTGAGCGTGACCATGCCGCCTTCGCCGCCGGTCGTCATGATCTTGTCTTGGCAAAAGCTCCAAGCCCCCACGTGGCCGATGCTGCCCACGCTGCGGCCCTTGTAGCGGGCCCCATGGGCTTGGGCGCAGTCTTCAATCACCTTAAGTCCGTGCCGCTCGGCCAAGGCCATGATCGGGTCCATGTCGCAAGGCCAGCCCGCCAAATGCACGCAGACCACCGCCTTGGTGCGCGGCGTCAGCACCGCCTCGATGGTGCGGGCCGATAGGTTGCCACTGTCGGGTTCTACATCGGCAAACACCGGCGTGGCCCCGGCATTCACCACGCACGACACACTGGCAATAAAGGTGCGCGGCGTTACCACCACCTCGTCACCGGGGCCTATCCCCAGCCCCTTCAGGGCCAAGTCAAGCGCCAGCGTGCCGTTGGCCAAGGCGATGGCGTGGCGCGTGCCACACCAAGCGGCAAACTCGCGCTCAAACTCGCGGCATTCGGTGCCAGTCCAGTAGTTCACCTTGTTCGATTGCAGCACCTGCAGCACCGCCTGCACCTCATCGGCGCTGTGGCTGGGCCAGGGGGAAAAGGCGGTGTTTAGCATAAAAATTGCTGTAATTGATTCACGATTTGCGGCTGGCAAAGGGGGCGGCCGGGTTGCCCACCACCGTGGCCCCTGGCGGCACACTTTTGGTCACCACCGCCCCCATGCCCACCACCGCCCCCATACCTATGACCAAGGGCTGCCCGGGCTGGCCCTGTTTGATCACGGCACCGGTGCCAATGTAGGCGTGGTCTTGCACCACCACATTGCCGTTGCACATCACACCGGGGGCAAAGGTCACGTAATCGCCAATCACGCAGTCGTGTTCCACGTAGCTGTACAGGTTGGCATGGAAGTGCTTGCCAATTCGGATGTTGCTGGTGAGGGTGACAAAGGGGCAGAGAATGGCCCCTACACCCAGTTGCACATCGTCTAGCTGCACCACGTTCGCGGCGCGCACCTCGAAGAACTGCACACCATCGGCCATGCAGCGCTCCACCAGCTTCTGGCGCACGCTGCTGTTGGCTATGGCAATGTTGATGTGTCGGCTGGTGGCTGGCAAGGCCAGCCAATCGGCATAGCGCAGCACTTGGTGGCCATTGCACTCGGCTGCGGGGGGGTTGTCGTCCACAAACACCAACTGGTGCGGCTCGCCGCTGGCGGCCCACTGCTGGCGGGCCAGTGGCAGCACAGCACGGCCACAGCCGCTGGCACCAAAAATGGCGATTTGTTTCATGGCGGAAAATTTGCTTTTGTCACACCTGCAGCGTTTTCATGATGGGCATTGCTTGCGCTTCCTGCGTTCTATGCGCCCAGCGCCCATTCCTCTACCGCCAAGCCCGGTACGCGCAAAAACTCTCTGGCGTTGTTGGTGATCAGCACCGAGTCCTCGGCCAAGGCGTGCGCAGCAATCATCAAATCCATGCCACCAATCGGCTGCCCGGTGCGCTCCAGCGTGGCCCGAATGTGGGCGTAATGGTGGGTAGCCTCTAGGGGCCAAGGCCGTACGTCAAAACCCGCCAACCACGCTTCCACCGCTGCCTTGAACTTGGGTGACGCCAACTTGGCTGCCCCAAAGCGCAGCTCGGCCGCCACGATGCCCGACAGCCACACTTGGCTGCGCTCAAGCCCGGCAAAGCGCGCCACCATTTCGGCAGGGTGACGCCGCAGGATGTAGCTGCAAATGTTGGTGTCCAAGGTGCGGCGCATGGCGCTCGCTCAGCCCCAGTTGCGCTCTTGCGGCTGAAGGTCTTGCCTGTCGGCCAAAAAGTTGTCTGGCAGGGGCGCTGCGTTGGCGTAAAACCCCTGCAGCCAAACGCCCATGTCCTGCGTGGTCGGAGTTTGCGGGTGCAACCATAAATCAGCTCCAACCTGCTCGATGCGCACCTCTTTGGCCGTCAGGCGCAAGCGCGCAGGCAAGCGCAACGCTTGGCTGCGACCACTCATGAATACCTTTGCGGTGATGGTCATGGCACCCTCCTTGTCATATGACTCTGACGTATTACAACACAAACTCAGTCGCCATGCACCTTGTTTTGCGTGCCCTTAAACTTGGGCATGGTGGCCTCGCCTTGGGCGCTGATGCCATCGCGAAGCAGCACCTTTTTCACGGTGAGCCAGAGGATCTTGATGTCCAGCCACAGGCTGCGGTGGTCCACGTACCACAGGTCGAGCTTGAACTTGTCTTCCCAGCCAATGGCGTTGCGCCCATTTACTTGCGCCCAGCCCGTGATGCCGGGGCGCACCTCGTGGCGGCGGGCCTGCTCGGGGGTGTAGAGCGGCAGGTATTCCATCAGCAGCGGGCGCGGACCCACTAGGCTCATGTCACCTTTTAGCACATTCCACAGCTCGGGCAGTTCGTCTAGGCTGGTGGCGCGCAGCCAGCGCCCAAAGGGCGTCAGGCGCACGGTGTCGGGCAGCAACTGGCCATCAGGGCCGCGCGCATCCGTCATGGTGCGGAATTTCACCATTTGGAACGGTTGGCCGCGCAGGCCGGGGCGCACCTGGCGGAAAAAAACCGGGCTGCCCAGCTTGCGGCGCACCTGCCAGATCAGCAGCAGCAGGGGCAGTGCCAAGGCCAGCAGGCCTAGGGCTGAAAGTACAAGGTCAAACAGGCGCTTCATGGTGCTCAACGGCTTTGTGCCAACTGCTTGAACAATTCACCAAACCGCTGTACGCCAACTTCCAAACCCAAGTGCTGTTGGTAAAACGCCTTGGCCTGCCGGCCCATCGTTGCCAACTCATCGGGGCTTGCGTTGGCCAACTGCTCTGCGGCTTGGGCCAAGGCTTGCGGGTTTTCTGATTCGGTAACCACACCGCCACCAGACTGTTGGACCATCTCGGCGGCGTCTCCACCCACTGCCATGATTAGCAGTTTACCCGCTGCCATATAGGCTTGGGTTTTTGAGGGAATCGTGATTTCAAATAGCGGGTCTTTGCGCAAATGCACCAGAAGCGCGTCCGCAGCTTGCAAGTAAGCCCCAACCTCGGTCATGGGTACGGCGGGCAAGAAAACCACATTGCTTAGGTGCCGTCGCGCAGCTTCGGATTTTAGACGCTCCAGTTCTACCCCGCCACCCAGCATCACCCAGCAGACCCGGCTGCCTTGCTGCTGCAGCAACTCTGCGGCTTGCAGTACAGTGTCCAACGCCTGAGCCTTGCCCATATTGCCAGCAAACAAAATACGAAATTGGCCCGCACTGGGAAATGTGGCGGCAACCTCTCCTACTGGAGAGGACAGCGACCCTTCGTCGGCCCAGTTGTACACCACGCTCAACTTGGCTTCGGGCACGCCTCGTTGTTGCAACAGGCGCTTAAAGCCTGGTGACAGCACCACGATTCGGTCCACCCGTCGATACACCCAATTGCACACCACATCCACCACCCGCAGAGCACGGGCGTTGTTAAGCATACCCGTTGCCCGCAAGGTATCGGGCCACATGTCTTGAATGTCGTACACCACCGGAATGCGCAGGAAAACACGCATGATGCTCGCCACAACGCCCACCGTCAATGGCGGGTGATAGGCATAGATCACATCGGCCCGCTTGGCCACGAACAGACCATAAAACAGTGCCGAAGCCGCAAAGCTGGAGTAATTCAGCACCCGCTTCAGAGCCGATTGGTCGTGATTGGGATAGAGCGGCACTCTGGTGATGTGGACGCCATCGATGTGCTCGCGTTGCAAGCACTTCAGCTTGTAGCCCGGGTATAGCTTGCCGCCAGGGTAGTTTGGGAAGCCAGTCAGCACCTCCACCTCAAAACCCTGCCTCACCAATTCGCGGGCAAACACCAAGCCCTTGAAGGTGGGTTCAGGGTCAAACCATTGGGTCAGCAGCAGAACGCGAATGGCTTTGCGCACCGGCGGCCTCAGTACTTCTTCCACACCACGCGGTTCACGTAGTCGGTGTAGCTGTGGATAATGCGCAGCACCTTTGCGCTCACATTGGGCATGCTGTAGTCGGCCACCAAGCGCAGCGCGCGCTCGTGGCCACGGGGCTGGGTTTGCAAAATTGCCAAGCCCTGGCGCACGCGCTCTACCTCTAGGCCCACCATCATTACGGCGGCTTCTTCCATGCCCTCGGGGCGTTCGTGCGCCTCGCGCAGGTTCAGGGCCGGAAAGTTGAGGATGGACGACTCCTCGCTGATCGTGCCGCTGTCAGACAGTACGGCACGGGCGTTCATTTGCAAGTTTACGTAGTCGTGAAAGCCCAGTGGTTTCAGCAGGCGCACCAGCGGGTGAAACTTGGCACCTGTCAAGTCCACCCGCTTTTGGGTGCGCGGGTGAGTTGACACCACCACTGGCAAGCCGTGGTCTTGGGCCACGGCGTTCAGCACGGCAACGAGCTTGGTGAAAGACTTATCCGATTCGATGTTCTCTTCGCGGTGCGCGCTCACCACAAAGTACTGCTCGGGCTGCAAACCCAAGCGGCCCAAGGCGTCAGATGCCTTGATCTGCGGCAAGTAGTGGTGCAGCACCTCGTACATCGGGCTGCCGGTTTTAATCACTTGGTCGGGTGGCAAGCCCTCGCGCAACAGGTAGTCGCGGGCAATGGTGCTGTAGGTGAGGTTGATGTCGGCCGTGTGGTCCACGATGCGCCGGTTGGTCTCTTCGGGCACGCGCTGGTCAAAACAGCGGTTGCCGGCTTCCATGTGGAAGATCGGCACCTTGCGCCGCTTGGCCGGAATCACCGACAGGCAGCTATTGGTGTCGCCCAACACCAGCATGGCTTCGGGCTGCTCTTGGGCCAGCACCCCATCCACGGCTGTAATCAGGTTGCCTATGGTGTTGGCGGCGCCCGTGCTGCCTGCGGCACTGTTCAAAAAATAATCAGGTTTGCGCACACTCAGGTCGTCAAAAAACACCTGGTTCAGCTCGTAATCGTAATTCTGCCCGGTGTGCACCAGCACATGGTCGCAATGCGCATCCAACTTAGCCAACACGCGCGACAGTCGAATGATCTCGGGCCGAGTGCCCACGACCGACATGACTTTAAGCTTCTTCATACTTCAAATAAAATATCACCAGGTGCCCGGGAATCACTGCGCTGATTTGGCACTTACACCTTGGGCACCATGTGCTCCAGGTGGCGTTGCTTCATTGGCTGTGAGTGCGCTTGGCTCGATGCCAAAGATTTCGGTAAATTCATTTTCAAACCGCTCCTTTATACACGAGCCCCGGGGCAAAACGATTGCGGTGCTCATGCAGCCCAGCAGGGGCAGTGCCAAGGCCAGCCGGCCTTGGCTGAAAGTACAAGGTCAAACGGGCGCTTCATGGCCCGCTTGGTTTTACATCCCAAGGGTTGATTACCGTCAGATGGTCGATCCCCTCGAAGTCCTTGGTGTTGCGGGTCACCAGTGGCAGCCGATTGGCCAGTGCAATAGCCGCAATTTGTGCGTCTTCTGTGGTGATGGGTCGCCCAGATCGCACTCTTTGTGCTCGAACCATGGCGCAATGTGCTGCCGCAGCGGCGTCAAAAGGCAAGCAGCGCCCCGACCATTCGGACGCAAACATTTCCTCGGCCGCTTGTGCCAAACCATCGCGCCGTTTGCCTGCAGGCAGCAAAGCCACGCCCGTCAAAATCTCGGCTTGTGTAATGGCCGACGTTCTCATGGCCGCCTGCGGTAGTTGCGCAAACCACGCCATCACCTTGCTGGAAGGGTTTTCGCGCATCAATTCCGACAGCACATTGGTATCCAGCAAGTAGGCGGACGTCATGACAAGTTGGGAGCAGGGCGTGGTGCTTGCCTTGGCGGTATGGGCAGGTCGTCGGAACCCAAGCCCCTAAAGCGTTGGTTCACCCGCTCGGCAAAATTCAGCGCCTGGGTACCAGGGGTGTGACCTGACACCGCGTTTTGCAGAATGTGGCGCACCTCCTGCTCCATGGACCAGCCGTGCTGTGCGGCACGCACGCGCAGACCCAGCTTAACGGATTCATCAAGATTGCGGACGGTTAGGGTACTCATCAGGGGCTCCGGTTCTGCCAACAGGTTTTTATTGTAAGCAATGATTGAAGTCAAGTGGCTTGCTACTGCGGATGCCCCCTAAACCTTACTGGCTACGGTATCGGGGCGTTGGCGGTCGAAGTTCTCGTTGGCCCAGAGCATCACCACCATCTCATCGGTGCCCACGTTGGTGATGTCGTGGGCCCAGCCGGGAATGGTGTCCACCACTTGGGGCTTGGCGCCACTGGTGCGCAGCTCGACCAGATCATGGCTTAGCAGGTGCCGGAAGCGGAACAAGGCCTCGCCCTTGATCACAAGAAACTTCTCGGACTTGGTGTGGTGATAGTGCCCGCCGCGAGTTACCCCAGGGTGCGCCGTGAAATAGCTGAACTGGCCGCAATCGGGCGTCTTGAGCATTTCCACAAACACACCGCGAGGGTCAGCGTATTGCGGCACCTCGTAAGCAAAGCGCTCGGTGGGCAAATAGCTCACGTAAGTGGCGTACAGCGCCCGCACCAAACCTGTGCCCACCCGATCGGTTTGCAGTGTGGTGCGGCAGTTGTCAAATGCGCGAATCTGAGCCGCCAACTCGCCCAGCGTCACCGCATACTCTGGTTGCACCACAGCGCGGGATAAACCCTTGGTGGGTGATTCCAGCGCTGCAACTAGGGCCGACACCACATCGTCCACATACACCAGCCGCACGCTGGCAGAAGGGTCGTTAACCTGAATGGGTAGGCCCCGCGCCAAGTTGTGGCAAAAGGTGGCCACCACTGAGTTGTAATTGGGTCTGCACCACTTGCCGAACACCCCGGGCAGGCGAAACACCGTGCACGGGTTGCCTGTGGCATCGGCCAGTGCCGCTACTGCCTGCTCGGCTGCCCGTTTGCTGCGGCCATAGGGGTTGTCGCGCTCTGCCTGAGCGGATGATGCCAGCAGCAAAGGCACGCGCACACCGCTGGTGCGCACCTTGTGGGCAATTGCCTCACACAGCGCAACCGTCAGCCCGGTGTTTACCGCTGCAAAAGCGCCTTCATCCAGTGGGCGGTTCTCACCGGCCAGGTGCACCACCGCATCGGCCTGCGCCACCAAAGCGGGCAAGGCTGCTGGCGAGTCGCCGCGTACAAAGGTGCACGCGGCAACACCGGGCAACTCGCCCAGCCGCACCACGAGGTTTTTGCCTATAAATCCATGTGCGCCGGTGACGAGCACGCGGCGTGTTGTCGTGCTCATGCCATCATTCCTCGGGCTCAACCAGATCACCGCGCACAGCGGCCTGCATAAAACGCAGCTTCATCAAGAGCGCCTGCATACCAGCCACATCCAAGCGCGTGGTGTTGTGCGAGTTGTACTCCACCGCTTCTGATACCTTTACATCGCCCTGCTCTACGTACTTGCCGTAGTTAAGGTCGCGCAGGTCAGGCGGCACCCGAAAGTACCCTCCTAAATCTTCAGCCGATACCATCTCTTCGCGGCTTAGCAGCACCTCGTACAGCTTTTCACCGTGGCGGGTGCCAATCACGTTGATGGGGTGGTTGGGTACGCCCAGCAGACCCGTAAGCGCCTGCGCCAGCACCTCGATGGTGGCTGCTGGTGCCTTTTGCACAAAAATCTCGCCCGGCTGCCCGTGCTCAAATGCAAACAGCACCAAGTCCACCGCGTCGTCCAGCGTCATCATGAAGCGCGTCATGGCCGGATCGGTGAGGGTGAGGGCTTGGCCGGCCCGGATCTGGTGGGTGAACAGCGGAATCACCGAACCGCGCGAGCACATCACGTTGCCGTAGCGGGTGACATTGATCACGGTACCGTTGCTGCTGCGCGACTTGGCCACGGCCACCTTTTCCATCATCGCCTTGCTGATGCCCATGGCGTTGATGGGGTACACCGCTTTGTCGGTGCTCAGCACCACCACGCGCTTGACGCCGCAGTTGATGGCGGCCTCTAGCACATTCTCGGTGCCCAGCACATTGGTCTTGACGGCCTCGAGCGGGTGAAACTCGCAAGATGGAACCTGCTTGAGCGCTGCTGCGTGGTAAATGTAGTCCACCCCACGAACAGCATTTAACACCGACTGATAATCGCGCACATCCCCAATGTAGAACTTAAGCTTGGGGTTGTTGTATTTTTTGCGCAAGTCGTCCTGTTTTTTTTCATCGCGGCTTAAAATGCGGATTTCATGCAAATCCGAATCTATGAAACGGCGGAGGACGGCATTACCGAAGGAGCCGGTACCCCCTGAAATCAAAAGATTTTTATTGTAAAACATAAAAAATTTAAAGGTTGTTTAACTTGAACAGCCAAGAAATACTACTTTAGCTTATAGAACCCATCTCCATATTGAATAATGTTATAAACAAAAAAAATACTTTGCATAGAAAAGTAAAGCAACAAAAGTAATGGCAAAGGCTTACTCAACCTTTGCTCTATCAAAAGAAAATAAATCACTAGTGAAACGGCTATCATGTTAACCCTCTCACCACCTAATAAAAAAACAGCAGGAAAAAGAGGTAAATGGACCAAAACCATTCTCGCTTTATATCTTGTAGCGCTCATTGCAATTAAAAATAAAATTGTTAAATTTGTTAGTTCTATAAAATTTGCGTTTTCTGCAATATAAACTTGAGCCTTGGCAACTATCTCACCAAACTTAAAGAGAGATATTATTACCAATAAAAATATAAACAAAAAAACAATTCTTATCAACTTGACTGTTATAAATAAAGACAACAACCGCCTTAAATCGGCTGATATGTGATGCAAGATTAACGAAGGAAAATATATTAATGCTTGAAAATGCGATAGAGGAGACAAAGCAAGAAAGCTAAACCTATAAAGTTTTGATGTCGAAATTGCAGCCAATATAAAAAAAATATAAGCGAATTTTAATCTTTCAGCCCCCGTCAACAGTACTATTACATAAAAATTGGTAAGCAAAAGAATATATATATAAAAAGGAGCTTTATTTTTTTCGAGTAAAACCACTAAACAGTATATTAAAATTGCGTTAAAAATAGATATGAAAATATTTTTTTCGATTTCTACAGCAGCGCCGACCCAAAGTAAATGCAAAGTAATTGGCTCTGCGCCTGAAACATGCAACAAGCCTAGGCCCATAACCTCGCTTAAATGAGCAGTCTTAAAAGCTTCGTACAATCTCTTATAAAAAATTTGATCTCCATAAGAGTAATACCCAAGCAAGATGTATGAAAACAAAAAAGCAGCTAAAGCTATAACTAATTTTTGTATATTTTTATAGCTTAACATTTTAGAGGAATTCCGCTTAATTAATCATCAAAATGATTGATTTCTCCTTGATGCAAAACTTTTTTCTTTAAAAAATAGATGATTAAAGGCAACAACAATAAATGAGATTAGCATTTTTGTAAGGTCATATCTTGATAGCTTGCTTGCAAGATTTAATTTATTAAGTTGCAAATTTAGCTCATCAAATCCTGCTATAGTTTTGCATATACAAAATTCTTCTGATTTTTTTTTACACCTTGCAGATAGTTCTTCTCTTATTTTTTTATCTCCAAAAAATTTTTCAAACAAAGAAATATACGAAACTTTTTTTAGGTAATCTACATTCTCATTATAAGACAATCCTTCAATATCAGATATAAATCCATAAGTTAATGGCTCATCAATGGACTCAATACCCACTACAGCGGGAATTCCAAACGAAGCAGCCTCAATCAAAGATGTTCCACTTCCTACAAAAAGAGCAGAATTTTTTAAAGTTTCTTGAAATCTTGAATACTCTACAGCTCCGCAAAATTCAACAGAGTTATCTAAGTTAAGCTTCCTTACGAGATTTACTAAATAATGTTTCATTTCACCAGTTCCATAAATTTTATACTTAATTAGCGGGAATTTTTTTAATAAATGTGGTAAAGTTTTTATCGTGTGCTCATTATATGTTTTAAAATTAACAAGATTCCCCAATGATACTATTTCCATAGAGTTTGATTTATAAGGAAATATTTCTGCCGGAACTTGAATTCCGATTGGTAAAATTTTAGATTCAGCATAGTCCCTGGAAAAGTGATGAGCATAATTAATCTTCGTTGCCTCGTTATAGAAAACAATTTGCTTGGGATCTAATTTGGCAAAGCACTCTAAAGCTTTATTGAGGAAAAAATGGTTTGTTTTTTTGAATAAAAACTCATTCTGATGATAAATCCCAACAGAAATTTTTATTTTTTCGTTTTTATTGAGCATTCGGCATGCAAAAATAAGGCCGAACATTCCCATTACATGTAACGAATATCCAAACGGACTAAAGGTTTTAAATAATTTAGCCCAGTGTATTAACCCCCAAATGGTGAGATGCGCACGAAAAAAAACTGCATTCTCAATCAAAAACTCATGAAGAAAATAAACGTTGGCTAATTTTTTTAGTTTTTGCAAAATATCTACATCAAACTTGTTCCTTAGTACAAGCACTGCAACAGGCTTGTTTTGCTTTTTGTATTCTTCGCAAACCCGCAAAAGAAAAGTACTTCCTCCATTCATTTCAAGGACATTTGCTATAAAAATCATATTAGTTTGGTTTTTGTTATTAATTAACCTTGATAATAATTTTTTATTTACTTTCCCATGAAATAACTGCATCAAAAACATTACTAAGATGTTTTTCCAACCCCAACCAGAGTGGCAACCTTACAATTTGATCGGATATATTATTGGTATTTTCCATGCTTCCATAGCATCTACCTACGCCACATCCAAAGAGAGAGGAGTGCAAAGGTACATAATGAAAAACAGTATTGACTTCTCTTGATTTTAAGTGAGCAATGAAATCCGAACGTTTTGACAAACTCGGCAGCCTAACTGCGTACATGTGTGCATTATGCACGCATTCATTAGGCGACATAGGCAAACTAAAAACTGAGTTCTTATTATTCTGAATGAAAAACTCATTATATTTGCTCCATACTTTTAGTCTTCTTGAAGTAATTTCTTCAGCCTCTTCAAATTGAGCGTAGAGAAATGCAGCGGTTATCTCGCCTGGTAAATAACTCGAACCGACGTCGCACCAGGTGTATTTGTCCACTTCGCCCCGAAAAAACTGGCTGCGGTTGGTGCCTTTTTCGCGCAAGATTTCGGCCCGCTCCAGCCAGCGTGGGTCGTTGACCAGCAAGGCGCCGCCTTCGCCCGAGATGATATTCTTGGTTTCGTGAAAGCTCAAGCAGCCCAGGTGCCCGATCGAGCCCAGGGCCCGTCCGCGGTAGCTGGCCATCAGCCCCTGGGCAGCGTCTTCGACCACGAACAAACCGTGGCGCTGGGCGATGGCCATTATGGTGTCCATCTCGCAGCCGACGCCGGCGTAATGCACGACCACAATGGCCCGGGTGCGCGGTGTAATCGCCGCTTCGATCAGCGTCTCGTCGATATTCAGGGTGTCGGGCCGAATGTCAACGAACACCGGCGTGGCACCGCGCAGCACAAAGGCGTTGGCGGTTGAAACAAAGGTGTAGGAGGGCATGATGACTTCATCGCCCGGGGCCAGATCGAGCAGCAGCGCCGCCATCTCCAGCGCCGCCGTGCACGAATGCGTCAGCAGCGCCTTGCGCGTCCCAGTGCGCTGTTCGAGCCATTCATGGCAGCGCCGCGTGAACGGGCCGTCGCCTGCGAGTTTGCCGTTGAAATGGGCCTCGGCGATGTAGAACAGCTCTTTGCCCGTCATGTAGGGTTTGTTGAAGGGGATGTTCATGGGCTCAGGCGGTGGTAGATGTCTTTTGCATGGCGAAACTTGAAGCCGAGCGAGGCGTAGAGATTGAGCACGGCGAGGTTGCTGGCCGAAATCGAGCTGCGCACCTCGGTGTGGCCGCGCTTGAACAGCAAGCGGCACAGGGGTGACCAAAGGTATTTGGCTTTGCCTTGGCCACGCGCATGGCTGGCCGTGGCGTGTAGCACCAATTGATTGCCCTCCACCGCAATGAAGGCCAACAAATCTTGTCGCCAAGTCAGGCCCCAGACTTTGCCGCTGGTGTGCAATTGCTCGAGCCACTGGGCGTAGCGCGCCTCGGCGTGGGCGCGGTTGATGGCGGGGTCGCGGTGAAAGCGGCCATGCACAAAAGCACCGTGGGCGATGGCCAGCAGCTCGCTCAGGGGCGGCTGGGGCAGCAGGCCGACCTCGGGGTGGGGGTGCTCGAGCAACCAGTCTGGCCGGCAGTAGGGCTCGATCAGGGTGTCGCAATAGTAAAAACCGTGGCTGTGCAAGGCCTGCGTGCACGCCAGCGGCTCGACGCGCACCGTGTAGTGGCCCGGCTGCTGGCAGGCACGCTGCAAGGTGGCGGGGTCGGCGTCGCAGAGCTCGAAAGTCGGGCAGCCCAGAATCAAGGCGTCCCAAGGCGTGGGGCGCGCCCAAGAACTAGGTGTCGCATCCCAGATGATCGTATAGACTCAAGGCGCTCACCGTTGTTCATGGCCAGGGCGGTCATGACTGAGCTGATCGAGCAACTCAAGCCATCCAGGAGTCCTGCGACATGAACATTTCGCTGCACAAATGCGCCCGCACCACACCGGCCATCCGGGCCGAAATCGCCGCCAGCAGCGAACCCGCCAGCGTGCTGGCCGAGCGCTACAACTTGAGCCTGTGCACCGTCTACAAGTGGAAGCGGCGCGACGTCTTTACCGACAAATCCCACACCGCGCACCGCTTGCAGACCACTTTGAGCCCGCAGCAAGAGATCATCGCTGTGCAACTGCGCAAAACCCTGTTGCTGCCGCTGGACGACCTTCTCTCGGTGGTGCGCGAGTTCCTCTGCCGCAAGGCCTCGCGCTCCGGGCTGGATCGCTGTCTGCGACGCCATGGCGTGGGCAACCTCAACGCCCTCAAGCCCGCCACGGCCCCAAAGCCCCACAAGGCCTTCAAAGCCTATGAGCCGGGCTACCTGCACATGGACCTCAAGTACCTGCCCCAGATGGCGGATCAGACCCGGCGCAGCTACCTGTTTGTGGCCATTGACCGGGCCACGCGCTGGGTCTTTGTGCAGATCAAAAGCAACAAGAGCGCACGCAGCGCTTCGAGCTTTTTGCGGGCGCTGCACAAGGCGTGCCCGATCAAGATTCAGAAGCTGTTGACCGACAACGGAAAAGAGTTCACCGACCGTCTGTTTGGCGGTGCCCAGCGCCAACCAAGTGGCACGCATGAGTTTGATCAACTGTGTCAAGCCCTGGATATCGAGCACCGCCTGACCAAGCCCAGGACGCCCCAGACCAACGGCATGGTCGAGCGCTTCAATGGGCGCATCGCCGATGTGCTCAAGACCAACCGCTTTCGCAGCGGGGAGGACATGGAGCAGACGCTGCTGCGCTATGTGCGCTTGTATAACCATCAACTACCCCAAGCAGCCCTCAAGAGTAAAACGCCGCTCCAAGCCATGAAAGAATGGTACGCTACACATCCTCATCTCTTTCATCGAGCGCCTTATGATCGTCCGGGATGTGACAACTAGGTTCACTTGAAGCTGATATAGATACCATTAAGTTACTTTTGGTTATTTAATTCAAGTAGTTTATCAAAGTTAAGTCGAAAGCAATTCATTACCAATAATTTTATGCATTCGACATGTCTACCTGAACAATACCACCCTCCACTCGATAAATCGCCTCGCAACTGCGCAGCGTGGAGGTGCGGTGGGCGATCATGATCACGGTGAGGGTGCGGCTTAGGCCTTCGACTGCCTCGAGCACGGCTTCTTCGGTGGCGTTGTCGAGCGCGCTGGTGGCTTCGTCGAACACCAGTACATCCGCCTGTTTGTACAGGGCGCGGGCTATGGCCAAGCGCTGGCGCTGCCCGCCCGATAGGCGCACGCCGCGCTCGCCCACTAGGGTGCTGTAGCCTTGGGGCCAGCCTTCGATGGTTTGCGCAATCTGGGCGCGCTGTGCGGCTAGGCGCACGCGCTCAGGGTCTATTTGTGCTGGGGGCACCCCAAACGCGATGTTGGCGGCTACGCTGGCATCGGCCAAAAACATGGCTTGGGGCACGTGCGCCACCCGGGCTTGCCAAGCGCGGCGGTTGGTTTCGGTGATCGGGCAGCCGTCAACGCACAGTTGCCCTTCGGTGGGGGGCAGCAGGCCCATGAGGATGTCCATGAGCGTACTTTTGCCGCTGCCGGTGGTGCCCACGATGCCGATGCGCGCTCCTTTGGCAATGCCCATGTTTACGCCGCGCAGCACTTGCGGGCCATTGGTGTGGTAGGCAAAGCCGAGGTTTCGCAGCTCGATGGCGTGATCAAACGGCAGTGCGGGCTGTGTGCTGCCCACAGTGGGCTCGGCGGGCATGGGCTGCTCGACTAGGGTGAGCACTTCGTGCAAGTACCCATGGTTGCTGCTTAAGTTGCTCCATGAATAGTAAATGCTTTGTGCCAACGGCAGCATGCGCTGCGCTGCGAGTGCGAGGGCGCCAAGTACTGGCACCACCTGCCCCAAGCCGCCGGGGCCCTGCGCCATGAGCAGGGCCACGCTGGCGATGAGCACCATGCCCAGCGCCTCGACCATGAAGCGTGGCGTGGAGGCATAGACCACGCTGCGCACTTGGGCGCGGCGCATGATGAGGTCGGCTTGCTCGAAGCGGGTGCAAAAGGTGGCATGGGTGCAATCGAGCGTGATGTCGCGGATACCGCCTAAGCCCTCTTGAAGGGCTTGCACACGCAGGGAGGTAGCATCTGCTGCACGCTGACTGTCACGCATAAGGCGCGCTTGGGTAAGGGCATAAATTAAACCGTAAATGCTGCCAAGGCCCAAGATCATGCTGATGGCCACCCAAGGCTGAAAAGCCAGCACAACCAAGCACACCACGAGCACGATGAAGGCCGCTGCAACCCCGTTTGCGGTGGGCAAGAGCACAAAATTGATGACGCGCTCAACCTTGAGCACGATGCCATCGACCACCTCGCTGCTGTTGCGCTGGATGTGTGTGGTGTAGGGCTGGTGCAGGGTGCGGCGAAAGATGCCGGCCACCAAGTCGTGCCCTATAGACAGGGCCAACTTGGTGCTAGCCCACTGCACGCCGATGCGCACTAGGCCAGCCAGCACGGCTGCGCAGCCAAAGAGCACGGTGAGCGGCAGCAGCAGGTCTTGCGGCTGCTGCAAGCCTAGCGCGGCGATGAAGGGCTGCATGAAGGGCAGCACAAACAGGGCTTCGGGGGCAGTGAGCGCGGCCAAAAACGGAATGAGCGCGCCGATGGACACCAGCTCGGCAGCCGATGCCACCACCGTGAGGCCTAGCAGCGCCACGCTCTGCCCCTTGCGCCGCGCCGACATGCTGCGCCACAAGCGGCGCAACTGCGGCAGCGCAGCCAGCAGCCCGGGCTCGGGGGTGGCGCTGGGGGCAGCGCTGGGATTGGCGGGGGGCATTGAGGGGTGGGCCAGAAAAGCGGTTTGGCCACGCTACCGCCGTGCCGTGTCACGATCGGCGGGCGCGTTAAGTGGGTGTATAGAGCCGGCCCCAAGCGGGCTGGCAGGCTGCTGCACGGGGCAACAGCGTTAAGGCTTGATTTTACACACAAGCCATGGAGGGCGAGGGTTTAGTTGTGCTCGTTTTTGCTGAGCTGGGCCGAAAGTTGGTTGGCCTGATGGGCCAAGTCCTCCAGATTCATGGGTGGCAGACCAGTTTGGCGCCACTGTGTGTAGTCGAACTTGTCACGCGAGACGGCAACCAGAAAGCGCTCGGCTTCGACCAAGCCCAGCGCCCCAATGAGGGCCTGCATACCAGTCATGCGAATTTCGGCTTCAGTTTTTCGGGTAAGCGGATTAAATGGTTGATCTTACCTTTGCATGAGAGTGAGACAGACCGGCATCTCATCGGATTATCTGGTTGATGCTTCACCTACTGCTGGTGCATGTTTCCTTCGCTAATTCCAGCAAGAACCCCACACGCCTCAACTTTCCGGTCATCGTTGCAACTCGCTCTCAGTGAAACGAGTTGTTTCTCAAGCGCTTGCAGAGCGGTTATCTGCGACCGCACATGAGAGATGTGATCATCGAGCAAGGCGTTGACGGCGGTACAAGGCTGATGAGGGTCGTCCTGATAGCTCTGTAGTTCGTGAATCTCACCTGAATCCGTGACCCCATTAGCAGCCAAACTCTAACCCAAGCCGAATCAGCATTTGGACATGAATTCCGCTCTGGATTTCTCAAATTTGGCCCAAGCCGAGCGTGTTTGCGCGCCCATGCGCTATCAAAGCATGGGAACGGATGCGTTGAACAAGGCCGTATGGGTGTTTTTGCCTGCAAGCGCGCAGCCCCCATCCTTGGGAGCCTCCCAATTGGCTGATCTTTCTTCGGGTGCTGGTCGGCAGCGGCTGGGGCTTTGCGCTTGGCCGCTACAGCGCGTCAAGCGCGCGCCAGTGGCGCTCAAACACCGCAAAGGCCCTGTCGTTGGCCCCCAAGCCCAACACCCACTGGCGGGCATGGTCCACCATGCGGGCGGCCTTGAACATCAACTCCTGTATCACCGTGCGGATGCGACGGCGCTGCGCGCTGTGGCGCACCGGTGCATCGGGCCCGTGCAGCGTGTGCTGGCCAACCAAGCGCAGCAGGTTCATCGCCACGGCCGCCAGCGCGCACACCACGTAGTTGGTGTCGAACTTGCCCGAGGGCAGCCGGGTCAGATCCATGTCGGTTTTGAACTCCGAGTGAAACTGCTCATGCGTGCCGTGCTCGGCGTACAAGGCAATGACCTGCTCGGGCGTGAACGACTCAGGCAAGGTGGTGCTCCAGCCTTCCAGCACATACTCGGGCAACAGCATCTGCTGGCCCCGTTTGTCAACGGTGCGCTCGGTCAGGCGGTACACGCGGCGTGCTTTGAGGCTCTCGTTACCGTCTCTGATGGCCACGCTTTGCTCCCACAGGCACTGGCGTTTACCGGGGCGCAATACCGTCCAAGCGGTGTTGGCATCGGCTACCCGTGCCTGGGCGATGGTCTCTACCGGCGTGCTGCGCGGGTTCCACTTGATGAGCCACGCGACCTCGCGCTGCAGGGCTTTGGCTTGTCGGGCGATGGCACACATCAGCTTGGCCGAATCAAAGCCCGAGTCGGCCCGCAGCAGCAAGGGCGGCTGGGCCGCTGCCGTGACTTTGGCCGCCAGCGGCAGCAGCCGCTCGATGTTGTATTCGGTCTCGCTGGCCGAGTGCTGGGTGCCCGGGCGCAGGGCAAACTCCAGGCAAAAGCCTTGGGTGCCCAAGTAGGCCACCAGCGGGCAGTAGCCGTCCACTCCCGCATAGGTGCGCCCCACATGCTCCTTGGCCGTGCCGCTTTGGTCCATGGCGAAGGTGTCGATGTCCAGTGGCACATAAGCACAGGGCAGCGCCCCGAAGTCGATGGGCTGGCCCTCGAGCTTGAGGCTCAAAACCGCGGTGTTGATGTCATCGATCAAGTCAAACCAAGCTGGCGCGTGGGTGTCCAAGCGCTGGCGCAGGGTGGGCGACGAGGGCACCGATCGCAAGCCCAAGGCGCGGGTGAAGAAAGTGTCTTGGCGCTGGCCTTCGATGGCATCAAAATCGTTCTTGCCCAGACACAGCAGGCCCAGGTAGCTCTTGAGGATGTCGCTATTGGCGATGCCGCTGCGCACGGGGTAAGCGGGGTCGACCAAGGCGTTGAGATTGATGCGCTTGAGGTACTTGCCAATCAGGGCCAAGCCAGCGTGCTGGCTCAAGTCGTAGGGCAGTTGTTTGATGACAAAATCGGGCATGGGGGCTTCACCTTCAGGGTGAAGCCCACTTGGGGTCTAGAATGTTGATTTCAATAGGGAATCAGCAGTATTTTTGGTGCGGGGTCACGGATTCAGGCACGATATTCACACTTGGGGTCTTGAACGCAGCCACTAGGTCGGCGTCCGAGGTATTGACAAGATTGACGTCCCTCTCCGTGAGATTCACGCTCTCGAGAGCCCTAGCTAGCAGGTAGTGGGAAACTGAAAATTGAACCAAGTTGATCTGCTGGCCCTTGAGGTCGGCAAGCTTCTTGCCTTCGCCCTTCATGACGATGCCATCATTTCCATTGGAAAAGCTACCCACGATCAAGGCGGTCGAGTCCACGCCGCCAGCAGCGGGAATGGTCAGTGCATCCATATTGGTCATGGTGCAGCCGTCGAACGAGCCTGCGGTATACTGGTTTATCGACTCGACGTAGTCGATGAGTTGAACCACATCGACCGTTATGCCGTACTTTTTGGCCCACTTGTCCATGATGCCGCTTGACTTGGCGTAGTACCAAGGCATCCAGCCTGCGTAAATGGTCCAGCAGACCTTAAAATTTTTTTTCTTTTTCGGTGCGTCTAAGAAGGTGGTGGTGCCCAGTACAACTAGGCCGGAAAATACGGTTGCAGCAGCAACCTGCTTGAATCGGCGGCGTGAGATCATGGAAAACACCTTGGAGATGGCACACGGAAACGGCGCACCACAATATGCTTAGATCTCCAGGGCTTTTGTCCCGCCGTGTAACCCCTCAAAGGGGTCGATAGCTCTCGGACCAGACACCCGCTCGCGCAGACCGGAACCCTAGCCGTCTATTGAATTTGTGGCACTTTCAATCCGGCAAATGCCAGACCATTCCCGTCAAGTCTTCTGTAGCAATAGGCGTGCCAGATTTCACCGCCGCTTTGCTGCCCGTCATGCACAGAGTTGGTGCGAATGCGAGCTGCCGCCTCTCTCTGCATGCGATTTCACCCTATTTTCCGCTTCAATACGGTGCGAAATGAGCTGGTGCCTTGGCCCGGGTGGCGCGTGCGCTGCTGGGCAAGAGGGTGCAGGCGGCGCACTGAGGCTCGCTGCGCCGCAATAGGCGCACACACCCCGGGGTTGGCTTGGGTGCCCTACAGTTTGCCCCATGAACGATATGCAGGCCAGCCTGCCCCGCCACCCCAAGCTCAAAGCCGCGCTGCGCCAAGCCCGAAGCGGCGGTGCCGTGCCTTCGCCCTGCGTCGGCATCTGCCGCATGGACGCCCCCAGCGGCTACTGCCTGGGCTGCTGGCGCACGCTGGACGAAATCGCGCACTGGAGCGCAGCCAATGCAGACGAGCAACGGGCTTGCTGGCGGCGCATCGAAGCGCGCATCGAGGGGCGTTTGGATGAGCGCATGGATGCGGGCAGGGTCGGCCAAGCCCAGGCGCACCCCTTGCCATAGGGCCGCATCAGCGCAGCTTGACGCCAGCAACCGCCACCTGAAACCGCCACCAAATGCTGTAGCCAGTTGCTGCCACCCAAACCAGTTGGCCAAATCCGCCCCCAGCTTGGTTAAGATGATGGCCCCGCCGTGCAAACGGCTCAACGCATGGAGTCGCGATGTTCAAAAAAATCCTGGTGCCCTCTGACGGCTCCAAACTGGCGCATGGCGCGGCCGAATTTGCCGCCGACTTGGCCAAGGTGCACGGGGCCAGCGTGGTCGGGCTGTACGTGATCGACCCCTTTCCCTACATCGGCATCGGCGACGCCTCGGCCGCCGGCCTGCAAGCCTATATGGGCGAGGCGCAGGCGGCAGCCGACCGCTCGTTGGGCGACATCCAAGCCTGCTGCGAAGCGCGCGGCGTGGCTTTTGCCGCCGACACGATCGAGCGCAACAGCACCTACGAGGGCATTTTGGAAACGGCGCAGGACGAAGGCTGCGACCTGATCGTGATGGGCTCGCACGGCCGCACCGGCGTAAAGGCCTTGATTCTGGGCAGCGTGGCGCAAAAAGTGCTCACCTACGCCAAGGTGCCGGTGCTGATCGTCAAGCCTTGAGCGGCACCACGGCCTGCGCCAAGCCTTTGCCCCGTGCCGCCCGCCTTGCCTGTGCCGCCCGCGCCCCTTGAGCCTCCTGTGCCCGAAGGGCTGATCCGCATTCGTGGGGCGCGCCAGCACAACCTGAAAAACCTCGATCTCGACCTGCGCACCGGCGAGCTGACGGTGGTCACCGGGCCGAGCGGATCGGGCAAATCCAGCCTGGTGTTCGACACCCTGTATGCCGAGGGGCAGCGGCGCTACGTCGAGACCTTCAGCGCCTACGCACGCCAGTTCCTGGACCGCATGGACCGCCCGGCGGTGGACCGGGTAGAGGGCGTGCCGCCCGCCATCGCCATCGACCAGAGCAACCCGGTGCGCAACTCGCGCTCCACCGTGGGCACGATGAGCGAGCTCAACGACCACCTCAAGCTGCTGTACGCGCGCGCGGCGCAACTGTTTGACCGCCAAACCGCGCTGCCGGTGCGCGCCGACCACGCCGATTCGATCTGCGCCGAGCTGCTGCGCCGCAGCCAGCAGGAACAGGCCCGCAGCGGGCAGGAGCCGCGCCTGCTGCTCACCTTCCCGGTGCAGTTGCCGGCCAGCAGCAGCGCGCTCGAAATCGAGCAATGGCTCAGCGCCAGCGGCTACACCCGGGTGCTGGGGCAGCGCCTGCAGGCCGGCGTTGCGGGCCAGAGCGAACCGGTGCAGGTGCTCGACGTGGTGGCCGATCGGCTGCTGCTCAGCCGCGCCGAACGCGCCCGGGTGCTGGAGGCGATCGAGCGCTGCCTGCAGCACGGCGCCGGGCGGTTGAACGTTTATTTGCAGACCGACCCGGCAGCCGAGCCGCCCGCCGAGGCCAGCGTATGGCGTTTTTCCACCGGCCTGCACTGCCCCGAGAGCGACTTGCGCTACCCCGAGCCGGTGCCGGCGCATTTTTCCTTCAATTCGGCGCTCGGGGCTTGCCCGACCTGCCGCGGCTTTGGCCGGGTCATCGGCATCGATTGGGGCCTAGTGATCCCAGACCCCAAACGCACCCTGCGCGCCGGGGCCATCAAACCGATCCAGACCCCAGCCTACCAAGAGTGCCAAGACGAGCTGCTGCAGCACGCCGAGGCGGCCGGCATCCCGCGCGACACGCCGTGGATGCACCTGAGCGCCGAGCAACGCCACTGGGTGCTCGAAGGCGAGCCCGGCTGGCGCGGCGACTGGAAGCACCAGTGGTACGGCATCCGGCGCTTCTTCGACTACCTGGAGAGCAAGGCCTACAAGATGCACATCCGGGTGCTGCTGTCCAAATACCGCAGCTACACCGAATGCCCAGCCTGCCAGGGTGCGCGCCTGCAGCCCGACAGCCTGCTCTGGCGGCTGGGCTCCAAGGCCGACGCCGACGCGGTGCTGCCGCCCGAGCAGCGCTTTTTGCCGCCCGGCGTGGGCTGGAGCCGGGCGCAACTCGAAGCCCTGCCGGGGCTGTGTCTGCACGACCTGATGCGCCTGCCCTTGCAGCCCTTGCGCGAATTTTTTGCGCGGCTGGCTGGCACGCCGCCGGGAGCAGGATGTGATACTGCCACTGGCGTGGGCGTGGGCGTGGCCGTGGCCGCTGGTGGGAGTGGGCGTAGGCGTACAGAAGCCGAAGCTGGCGCGGCTGGGGTAGGGGTGGGTGAGGAATCGGAGCCTGCGACTGACGAACCCGCCCCTACCCCAGCCGCGCCAGCGCAACCCACCAAGGAACCCGCCGCCAAGGACCCACCCACCGACGAACCCGCGCCAGTCCACCCCCCACCCGAACTAAAGCTGCTGCTAGACGAAATCCAGACCCGCCTGCGCTACCTGTGCGAAGTCGGGCTCGGCTACCTGACACTCGATCGGCAAAGCCGCAGCTTGAGCGGCGGCGAGGTGCAGCGCATCAACCTGACCACGGCGCTGGGCACCTCGCTCGTCAACACCCTGTTCGTGCTCGACGAGCCCAGCATCGGGCTGCACCCGCGCGACATGGGGCGCATCTTGCAGGCCATGCGCAGGCTGCGCGACGCCGGCAACACGCTGGTGGTGGTGGAACACGACCCGGCGCTCATGCTCGCCGCCGACCGCGTCATCGACATGGGCCCCGGCCCCGGCGCGCGCGGCGGCCAGATCGTGTTCGACGGCAGCCCGGAGCAGCTGCGCCACGCCGACACCCTCACCGGCGCCTACTTGGGCGGGCGCAAACAAGTCGGCTTTGGCTTCAAACGCATGGTCACGCCCAGCACACCCCGGCTGCAACTGCGCGGCGTGCGCGCCCACAACCTGCAGGGCATCGACGTCGATTTTCCGCTGCAGCGCCTGGTCTGCGTCACCGGCGTGAGCGGATCGGGCAAATCGACCCTGATTCAAGACGTGCTGGCCCCAGCGCTGCAGCGCCACTTCGGCCACAGCGGCCAAGCCCCGCTGGCGCACGAGGCCCTGCTGGGGGCCGAGCAGTTAAGCGCGGTGGTGTTTATCGACCAGTCCCCGATCGGCAAAACGGCGCGCTCCAACCCGGCCAGCTACATCGGCGCCTGGGATGCGCTGCGCGCCCTGCTGGCGGCACAAGCGCTGGCGCGCCAGCGCGGCTACACCGCCGCCAAGTTCAGCTTCAACGGCGGCGACGGGCGCTGCCCCGGCTGCGGCGGCAGCGGTTTCGAACGCGTCGAGATGCAGTTCTTGAGCGACGTCTATCTGCGCTGCCCCGACTGCCTCGGCCAACGCTACCGGCCCGAGGTGCTGGAGGTGCGCCTGGAGCGCGGCGGGCGCGGCTGGAACGCCGCCGAGCTGCTCGAACTCACAGTGAGCGAGGCGCTGGCGCTGTTTGGCGCGGGCGCAGATGACAGCGCCCCCGACGATCCGGCGCAACGCAAGCTCGAGCGCACGCTCTGCGCCGCCCTGCAGCCCTTGGTGGAGGTGGGGCTGGAATACCTCAAGCTCGGCCAGCCCGTGCCCACGCTCAGCGGCGGCGAAGCGCAGCGCCTCAAGCTGGCGGCGCACCTGGCGCTGGCCGAGCAGAGCCGTGCGGCGAGTGCCCCGCGCCGCACCGCCGCGCCGCCGCTGGGCCAATTGCTGCTGTTCGACGAGCCCACCACCGGGCTGCATTTCGACGACATCGCCAAGCTCATGCGCGCCCTGCGCAAGCTGGTGGAGGCCGGGCATTCGCTGATCGTGATCGAGCACAACCTCGACGTGATCCGCGCCAGCGACTGGCTGATCGACCTCGGCCCCGAAGCCGGTGCCGGCGGCGGGCAGGTGGTGGCCCAAGGCCCGCCCGAGGAAGTGCGCCTGCACCCCAGCAGCCACACCGCAGCCGCGTTGCGCGCCTACGCCGAGGCGGAAGGGGGGCTGCAGGCCAGCGAGCCCGCGCCGCCGTGGCGGCTGGCTCGGGGCAGGCCCAAGGCCGGCATCCCGTCGATCCAGATCGTCAACGCCAAAGAGCACAACCTGAAGAACCTCTCGCTGGCCATTCCGCGCGGGCGCTTCAGCGTCATCACCGGTGTCAGCGGTTCCGGCAAATCGACGCTGGCCTTCGACATTTTGTTCAACGAGGGCCAGCGCCGCTACCTGGAGAGCCTCAACGCCTACGCGCGCAGCATCGTGCAGCCGGCCGGGCGGCCCGACGTCGATGCCGTGCACGGCATTCCGCCCACGGTGGCAATCGAGCAGCGTTTGTCGCGCGGCGGGCGCAAATCGACTGTTGGCACCGTCACCGAAGTTTGGCATTACCTGCGCCTGCTCTACGTCAAACTGGGCACCCAGCACTGCATCCACGACCACAGCCCGGTGCAGCCGCAAAGCCCGGCGGCAATTTTGGGGCAACTGATGAGCCGTTTTCGGGGCCAGCACATCGGTTTGCTGGCGCCGCTGGTGCGCGGCCGCAAGGGCCTCTACACCGAACTGGCCGATTGGGCGCGCCAGCGCGGGCACAGCCATTTGCGTGTCGATGGCGAGTTTGTGCCCACGCTCGGTTTCCCCAAGCTGGAGCGCTTTCGCGAGCACCAGATCGAGCTGCCAGTGGGCAGCCTGGAGCTGCAGCCCGAGCACGAAGCCGAGCTGCGCGAGCTGATCGAGCGCGCGCTCGAACACGGCAAGGGCGTGCTGCAAGTGCTCAGCGGCATCGGCGGCCCCGACGACACCGAGCGCCCCGGCAGCCTGGCCAGCGCGCTGGCGGCCGGAGGCGGCGGCGCCGGCATCGGGCAGCTCGACAGCTACTCGACCCTGCGCGCCTGCCCGCTGTGCAGCACCAGCTACGCCGAGCTGGACCCGCGCCTGTTTTCCTACAACAGCAAGCACGGCTGGTGCCCGGATTGCGTGGGCACCGGGGTGCAACTGAGCCGCCAGCAGCGCCAGGCTTTTGACGACAGCCGACCGCCCGACGACGGCCAGGGCCGCGAGCAGAGCCTGAGCGAGCCCGACTTCGATGACCTGAGCGAGCAGCCCTGCGCCACCTGCGAGGGCAGCCGCCTGAACCCGGTGGCGCGGGCGGTGCAGTTCCAAGGCCACTCGATTGCCGAGCTGGCGCGCTTGAGCGTGCAGGCGCTACAGGCTTGGGTGCAGGCGCTGCCCGAGGGCGGTGCTTTGTCGCCGCGCCAAGCCCAGATTGCACGCGACCTGTTGCCCGAAATCTTGGGCCGGCTGCGGTTTTTGCAGCAAGTCGGGCTGGGCTACCTGACGCTGGAGCGCGGCGCGCCCACGCTCAGTGGTGGCGAGGCGCAGCGCATCCGGCTGGCAGCGCAGCTCGGCTCCAGCCTGCAAGGGGTGTGCTATGTGCTGGATGAGCCGACCATCGGTCTGCATCCGCGCGACAACCGGATTTTGCTGGATGCCTTGCAGCAGCTTGGCCGCCAGGGCAACACGCTGGTGGTGGTGGAGCACGACGAGGACACCATCCGCCGCGCCGAGCACCTGATCGACATCGGCCCCGGAGCCGGGGTGCGCGGTGGCCAGGTGGTGGCCCAAGGCACCTTGGCCGACCTGATGGCCGCCCCCGAGTCGCAGACCGGGCGCTACCTGCTGCACGCCATGCGCCATCCGCTGCAGGCTAGGCGTTGGGTGGCGGATGATTTTGGTGGGATTGTTGGTGGGATTGTTGGTGGGGATGCGCTGAGCGGGCTGGGGGGCGGGGCCGGCGCGTCAGTCACACGTTCCGATTCCTTGCCGACCCCACCCCCCGGCCCGCCCGCCGCAACCGGCAGCGCCATCGCAAGCCCAGGCCCAAGCCCAAGCCCCTCCCCCCCCTGGCTGCTCGTCAAAGGCGCGCAGCGCCACAACCTGCAACAGCTCACGCTGCGCCTGCCGCTGCGGCGCTTGGTGGCGGTCACGGGGGTGAGCGGCTCCGGCAAATCCACGCTGGCGCGTGAGGTGCTGCTGAGCAATGTGGCGGCGGCGGTGCAACTGCGCAGCACCCAAGCCGGGCGGCGCGCCTGGGACGCGGGCGAGCGCCCGGCTTGGCAGGGCTGTCAGGCGCTGATCGGCAGCGAAGGCATCGAGCGCGTGCTGGAAGTGGATCAAACCCCGATCGGCAAAACCCCGCGCTCCTGCCCGGCCACCTACATCGGCTTTTGGGACACGATACGCAAGCTCTACGCCGAAACGCTGGAGGCGCGCGCGCGCGGCTACGGGCCGGGGCGCTTTTCCTTCAACACCGGCGCGGGCCGCTGCCCGCACTGCGAGGGCCAGGGCCTGCGCACCATCGCCATGAGCTTTTTGCCCGACGTGAAGCTGCCGTGCGAGGTCTGTCACGGCGCGCGCTTCAACCCCGAGACGCTGGCGGTGAGCTGGCGCGGCCGCAGCATCGCCGAGGTGCTGCGCATGGAAGTCGATCAGGCGCTGGATTTCTTTGCCTCCATGCCCGCCATCGCGCAGCCGCTGCAACTGCTGCACGATGTGGGCCTGGGCTACCTCACGCTCGGCCAGCCCTCGCCCACGCTCTCGGGCGGCGAGGCGCAGCGCCTCAAGCTCGTGACCGAGCTGGCCAAGGTGCGCCACGACCTGGGGCGGCGCGGCCAAAAAGCGCCGCACACGCTGTATGTGCTGGATGAGCCCACGGTGGGGCTGCACATGGCCGATGTGGAGCGGCTCATCCGCATGTTGCACCGGCTGGTCGATGGCGGCCACAGCGTGCTGGTGATCGAGCACGACCTGGACCTGATCGCCGAGGCCGACTGGGTGCTGGACCTCGGCCCGGAAGGCGGGCAGGAGGGTGGCCGCCTAGTGGCGCAGGGCACGCCGGAGGACCTGGTGCGCCAGGGCAGCCACACCGGCATCGCCTTGGGGCCGGTGCTGGCGCGTGGCGCAGCGCAGCGCCCGCCGGCAGCCTGAGCCATGCCCATCCACCGGCCCGAGGCACCCCCGCGCTGGCAGATTCTGCACGTCGAGCCGCTCGCACCGGCCAAGCCGGCCCTAGGCGAATCTTGCAATGGCTGTGGTTTGTGTTGCCTGGCCGAGCCGTGCCCGCTGGGGATGGTGCTGAGCCTGCGCTGGCGCGGTGCCTGCCGCATGTTGCGCTGGGAGGCGCAGGCGCAGCGCTACCGCTGCGGGGCCATCGTGGCCAGCGCCGAGGGGCACCTGTGGCTGCGGCTCTGGAACCGCTTGGCGCGGCGCTGGATCGCTGCCGGCAGCGGCTGCGATGCCACGCTGCAAGTCCAAAACCCGCACCCGCCCAAACCATAGTGGCCGGGCGCCACGCAAAACACCACTCAGTACACCCGCCAAGCCAGCATCAGCAGCCCCAGCGCCAGCAATGCCGCACCGCCCACCAGCCAGCGGCTGCGCTTGCGCAGGCGTTCCACCTGGTCGATCAGGCGCGCGTTTTGCTCGGCCAGATCGGCGTTGGTCTGCGCCACCTGGGCCAGGTCGGCCTGCATGCGCTGCCAGGCCGCCTCCAGCACCTGCACCCGCTCTTGCGGCGTGCCGTTGCCGGTGGGCACAGGGGCGGCGTCGATGTCCGCGCCGCCGCCGCGTTGTTTGTCCAGAAAACGGCGCGCGCCCGCAATCACCCTCGGTGCGTGCTCGATCACATCGCCCCAAGGAACCAGCTTCAAGGCTATCAGCCACGGAAATCCCATTACAAATCCCTTGAGGATGGGGGCCAATCAGGCCAAGGCCGACGGCAGCGCCGCGACCGGGCGCAGCGCGCGCACGCGCTGCGAAAATTCCTGCAAGGCCGCAATGCCGCTGGCTTCGGCGCGCTGGCACCAGGCGTGCAAATCCTGCGCCAGTTGCTCGCGTGAGCGGGCGCTGTGGCTCCAGAGCTGGCGCAGCTCCTCGCGCATGGCGTGCATCTGCGCCAGCCGCGGGTGCTGCGCGCGCACCTGCTGCACCTGCGCCTGGTGTTGCGGCGGCACCTGCGCGTCGTCGCGGTGCAGCCAGCGCCGCACGGCGCGCAACGCGTCGGCGTCGGCGCAGCCCGCTTGCAAACCGGCCAGTTCCGCCGCCACGGTGGCGCGCATCTGCTGCGCATAAGCGGCCATGACCTCGTAGCGGTGCGCGATCAGGGCCTCGAGCGTGTCCGCGTCGGCCACCGGGCGCACGGCCCCGAACGCCGGTTTGGGCGGGGTCTTGCGCGCCCGCGCCAGCCCGAACACCGACAGGGCGCGGATGTAGGCCCAGCCGATGTCGAACTCGTAGGGCTTGACCGAAAACTTGGCCGAAGTCGGGTAGGTGTGGTGGTTGTTGTGCAGCTCCTCGCCGCCGATCACGATGCCCCAAGGCGAAACGTTGGTGCTGGCGTCGGGTGACTCAAAATTTCGGTAGCCCCAGTAGTGCCCGATGCCGTTGACCACGCCCGCGGCCCAGAACGGAATCCAGACCATCTGCATGGCCCACAGCGCCAGCCCGAGCGCCCCAAACAGCGCCAGGTAAATGAACAACATCAGCACGATGCCCACCTGCGGCCAGCGGCTGTAGAGGCGGCGCTCGATCCAGTCGTCCGGGGTGCCGTGGCCGTAGCGCGCCAGCGTATCGGGGTTTTGCGCCTCGGCGCGGTACAACTCGGCCCCTTGCCAGAACACCTTTTTGATGCCAAACACCACCGGGCTGTGCGGGTCGCCTGCCTGCTCGCATTTGGCGTGGTGCTTGCGGTGGATGGCGGTCCAGTCCTTGGTTTTCATGCCGGTCGTGAGCCAGAGCCAAGCGCGAAAAACGTGCGCCAGCGCCGGGTGCAGATCGAGCGCGCGGTGCGCCGAATGGCGGTGCAGGTACAGCGTCACGCTGACGATGGTCAGGTGCGTAAACACCAAGCCCACCAGCAGCGCCTGCCACCACGTGGCCCCGCTCAGGCCCTGGGCCAAAAAATGCAAAATTGCGCTCCAAAACGATTCGATCGACACCGCAGACCTTTCAAGTCACTGCCACAGAATAACGGGCAACATCCCAGCCACCATGCAGCCTAGATACAGACTGCACCCCACCTGCGCGCGCGGCTGTGCGAGCACGGCAGGTCAGATGGGCTAAACTTCGGATTCTAGAACCCGCGCCCGCGTTCCCGGCGGCAGGGGTGAATTTGTGGCTTGCGCCCGCCTCGGCATTTTGCTTTTGATCCCCCCGCAGAACTCCCGCTACAATTGTAGCTAACGAGATTTCTTGGAGTTGATCATGGCTACCTTGTCTGTGCGATTGGACGAAGAGTTGGTTTGCGCCGCCCGTGCCGCCGCGAAGGCGGAGTTGCGCACCGTGCAGGGCCAAGTGGAATTTTGGGCCAAGGTCGGGCGGGCCGCGCTCGACAACCCCGATTTGCCGGCCTCGTTCATCGCCGAAAGCCTGATGAGCATGGCCGAGCCGCGCGCCGACAGCACCCCTTTCATTGCGCGCTCAGCCGCCGTCGCATGAGCTGGGATGTGCGGCAAACCCGGCGCTTTGGCCGTGCCTACAAGAAGCTGCACGACAACGCAGCGGCTGCTGTCGATGCGGCGGTTGCAGAGGTGGCGCACGACCCCGGCATCGGCGAGCAGAAAAAAGGCGATTTATCCGATCTCTGGGTGCACAAGTTTCGCTGCTTGGGCCAGCTTTATTTGCTCGGCTACACCCGCGACGACGCCGTGCGCCTGGTCTATCTGGAAGCCGTAGGCCCGCACGAAAATTTTTACCGCGAGCTCAAGCGCTAACCTCAACCCCGGCGCTCCCAGACGGCGGCAAAAAAGCCGTCGCAGCCGTGTCGGTGCGGCCACAGGCGCAGATAGGGGCCGTGGCAGAGACCCTCCGCGCCTTCCACCCCGGCGCGCGCCAAAATGGGGGCGGCGGGCAGCAGCTCAAATTCCCGCTCGGCTTGGCTGAAAGCCTCGGCGATGGCTTCGTTTTCGGCGCGCAGCAGGCTGCAGGTGGCATAGACCAGCCGCCCGCCGGGCTTGAGCAGGCGCGCCGCCGCCGCCAAGATGCGCCCTTGCAGCTCGGCTTGCTGCGCCACGTCGGCCGGGCGCTGGCGCCACATCAGGTCGGGCTGGCGGCGCAGCGTGCCCAGGCCGGTACAGGGCGCATCGACCAGCACCCGATCCGCCTTGCCCGCCAGCCGCTGTAGCCGCTCGTCGCGCTCGTGCGCCAGCGCCAGCGTGTGCACTTCGACGATGCCACTGCGCGCCAGCCGTGGTTTCAGGGCTTCGAGCCGGTGCGCCGAGGTGTCGAAGGCGTACAGGCGGCCGGTGTTGCGCAGCAGCGCACCCAGCGCCAGCGTCTTGCCGCCGGCGCCGGCGCAAAAGTCGATCACTGTTTCTTGGCGCTTGGGCTCGCACAGCAGCGCCAGCAGTTGCGCGCCTTCGTCTTGCACCTCGATCAGGCCCTCGCGCCAAGCGGGCAACTGCTGCAGCGCAGGCTTGCCCGCCAACCGGATGCCCCAAGGCGAGTGCGGTGTGGCGGTGGCCGGCAAGCCGGCCTCTTGCAGCAGCGCCAGCACGGCGGGGCGCTTGGTTTTGAGCAGGTTGACGCGCAAATCCAGCGGCGCGGGCTGGCGCAAGGCTTGCGCGGCGGCAACAACTTGCGCCCCCAACTCAGCCTCAGCCTCAGCCTCAGCCTCAGCCTCAGCCTCAGCCTCAGCCACTGTCGCTGTCGCCTGCGCACCCGAATCGGTTGCGCTTTGATCCACCAACCCCACCACCCCAAGCCTCTCCCGCCTCAGCTCGGCCCGCAGCGCCTCGGCCAGCCAATCGGGCAGGCCGTGCTGGCAGGCGGGCGGGGCGGCGGCCAAGGTTTGCGCCAGCGACTGCGTGCGCCAGCTCCATTCCTCGGGCGTGCAGGCGGCTTGCAAGCGCTCGGCCGGGCCGGTCCAGGCCAGCAGCAGCAAGGCGCGCGTGTGCGCCGTACCCTGAGGCTGCGCCGGATGATTGGGGCGCTGCGGGCGCGCGGGGCGCTCCTGCTGCGGCGTGCGGCCCGGATGGCTGGCGGCCAGCCACTGCAAGCGCGGCCGATCGCGCAGCAGCGCATAGACGGCGTCGGCCAGCAGCGCGCGCTCGCGGCTGCCCAGCGCGGGTTGTTGGCGAAAAAACTCGGCCACGGTGGCGTCGGCAGGGTGTTCAAAACGCAGCACGCGGCTTAGCAGCGCGCTGCCCAGTTCTAGCAAAGTGTGGGGGTGCATATTGCCGGGTATTGTCGGCTATTGGACAATCACGCCCAAAAGGATGCCACACCCATGCTACCCGCCCTCCACACCGACGCGCCGCTGCCCTTGTCGATCGAGCAGCTCTGGGTCTATCCGATCAAGTCTTGCGCCGGCGTGCGGCTGGCCAGCGCCGAGCTGCTGCCGACCGGGCTGCAGTGGGACCGCACCTGGATGGTGGTCGATCAGCGCGGTGAATTCGTTTCGCAGCGCGAGTTGCCGCGCATGGCGCTGGTGCGGCCGCGCTTTCGGATGGGGCAACTGGAGCTGCAGGCGCCTGGCATGTTGTCGCTCTATCTGGCCCTGGACGCGGCCGAAGCGCCGTGCAAGGTGCGGGTCTGGGACGACGAGCTCGACGCCTACGACATGGGCGACGTGGCGGCGCAGTGGTTTGACGATTTTTTGCTGGCGGGCCGGCCCGAGCTCGACCTGCGGCTGCGGCTGGTGCGCTTCGACCCGGATTGCGTGCGGCCCTCGGATGTGCACTGGACCGGCGGCATTCAGGCCCCCAACACCTTCAGCGACGGCTATCCGCTGCTGCTGCTGAGCGCGGCGGCGCTCGATGAACTGAATGAACGCCGGCGCCTGCTCGGGCAGGAGGTGCTGGGGGTGGAGCGCTTTCGCCCCAATCTGTTGCTGGGTGGCCTGCAGGCGCACGACGAAGACCGGCTGGACGAACTGCGCTTCCCGATCGCTGCCGGCGCCGGTGCGCCCGCCGAAGTCTGGCTGCAGCCGGTCAAGCCCTGCGCGCGCTGCTCGATCCCGGATGTGGATCCGGCCACCGGCATCGAGCAAGGCGACGCCGTCGCCACCCTGCTGCAAAGCTACCGCCAAGACCGGCGGCTGCTGGGCGCCGTCACTTTTGGCATGAACGCCATCGTGCGCCAAGGGGCGGGTTTGAAGTTGACGCAGGGCCTGCCGGGGTTTGGGCGCTGGGCCGATTGGTGAGCGGCGCTCAGACCCGCTTGAGCAGGCGCGCCAAGTCGAGCCGGATGCGCAGCTCCTCGGGCGCCACCGGGGCCTTGATGGCGTACAAGGGCAACTGGGTGTCGCGCTTGACCGGGATGCTCAGCAGCATGCCGTCGGGCCCGGTGATGGCCAGCGTGAGCGGGGTGTTGACCTTGGCCCCGCGCCGCACCACCAGCGCCGTTTCGCCGGTTTTCAGCCGCACCAGGGTACCGGGTGGGTACATGCCAAACTGCTTCACAAAACACGCGCCCAGTGGGCTGGCACTGGCTTCGGCCTCGAGGTACAGGTTGCCCACCACCACCTGCGGCCACATGCCGCGCCGGGTGCTGCGCGGGCTGATGCGCGCCACGAACAAATCGCTCAGGCGCAGCAACTGCTGCCCCAGATCGAGCTCGGTTTTTTGGCTCGGGTAGCCGCTGCCGTCGGGGGCTTCATGGTGGTCTTGCACCCAACGCAACCAATCGGCGTCGCTCACACCCAAGGCGCGCAGCATGGCGACCGAATCGTTCGGGTGGGCGGTGATTTTTTCGCGCTGGTGCGCCGTGGTCTGCTGCGCCTGGGTGGCCAGCAGGTCTTGCAGCTCGGCCAGCGCAATGTTCATGGTCAGGGCGGCGCGCAGCAGCGCACCGCGCTGGGGCTCTTCGATCGGCAGCAGCGGCGCCACCAGCAAACACGAACTGGCCGCCAGCAGGGCGTGGGTGGCGCAGTAGCCATATTGCCGATCCGACAGCATTTGCACCAGCACCAACACGCTGTCATCGGGCCGGTGGTGCAGCGTCAGGCGCAACCCGGCTTCGATAAAGGCCAAGCGGCGCGCAAAATCATGCGCCTGCGCGCCCTCCAGCAGCAAGGCCGCCAGCCGCCGCCGCAGCGCGGGCATGGCTTCGACCGGGTCCGGGTCGAGCTGCAGGCGCACATCGTGCAACACCGGCTCCAAGGCGGCGGGCAGCTCTTGGGGAGTGGAGTCGTGCGGGTCGAGCGGCATGGCGCAGAGGCAATCAGTTGGGCTTGAGGGCTGGCGTAGAGGCTAGGCTTCGAAGGCGGGGCACACCAGCGCGCCCAGCGTGTCTCCTGAGCAAATGGGGCCGCTAAAATCGGCGACATTCAGAAATTGTCATTTTAGGGCCTATATGAGTCTCAAGTGCGGCATCGTGGGCTTGCCCAATGTGGGCAAATCCACCCTTTTCAACGCCCTCACCCAAGCCGGCATCGCGGCCGAAAATTACCCCTTTTGCACCATCGAGCCCAACGTGGGCGTGGTCGAGGTGCCCGATGCGCGCTTGCAGCAACTGGCGGCGATCGCCAAGCCCGAGCGCGTGGTGCCGGCCATCGTCGAATTTGTTGACATCGCTGGCTTGGTCGCCGGGGCCAGCCAGGGCGAGGGGCTGGGCAACCAGTTTTTGGCCCACATCCGCGAGACCGACGCCCTCGTCAACGTGGTGCGCTGCTTCGAAGACGCCAACGTGATCCACGTGGCGGGCCGGGTCGACCCGGTGTCGGACATCGAGGTCATCCAGACCGAGCTCTGCCTGGCCGACCTGGCCACGGTGGACAAGGCCCTGCAACGCGCCGGCAAAGCCGCCCGCAGCGGCACCGACAAAGACGCCACCCGGCTGCTGCAATTGCTGGGCCCGGTGCAGGCCGCGCTCAACCAGGGCCAGCCGGTGCGCGCGCTGGCGCTGAGCGAAGACGACCGGGCGCTGCTCAAGCCGCTGTGCCTGATCACCGCCAAGCCGGCCATGTTCGTGGGCAATGTGGGCGAAGACGGCTTTGCCGCGAATCCGCTGCTAGACAAGCTGCAAGCCTACGCCGCCACGCAAAACGCGCCGGTGGTGGCGATCTGCGCCAAGATCGAGGCCGAACTGGCCGAAATGGAGCCCGCCGACCGGCTCGTCTTTTTGCAGGAAATGGGGCAGGACGAACCAGGCCTGAACCGGCTCATCCGCGCCGGCTTCAAGCTGCTGGGCCTGCAAACCTACTTCACCGCCGGCCCCAAAGAGGTGCGCGCCTGGACCGTGCGCATCGGCGCCACGGCACCGCAGGCGGCGGGCGTGATCCACGGCGACTTCGAGCGCGGCTTCATCCGCGCCCAGACCATCGCCTTCGACGACTACCTGGCCTGCAAGGGCGAACAAGGCGCCAAAGACGCCGGCAAAATGCGCTCCGAGGGCAAAGACTACGTGGTGCGCGACGGCGACGTGATGAACTTTTTGTTCAACGTCTAAGCGGCTATGCTTGCAGCACCTTGCAACCAAAGGGTGCCGCCATGCAAACGCCTTGGGGAGAACTGGCCGACTTGGATCTGTCCGACCACGAGTTGGCCGGCCGGATTCTGGCGGCGGACAAGCACCAGCTGATCGAAGGGCTGGTGGTTGAATGCCTGTTCGACCAGATCGTGCAGGCCCTGCCCGCTTGCGCGGCCCACCCCTTGGTGCTGCTGGATGTGGAAACGGTGGTGGTTGACAGCGGCCGCAGCGACCTCGGGTGGCTCGGGTTTGTGTGGGCGCGACAGCGCGAACCCGGCCTGGGGCGTTATTTGCAGGCGCTTGGGCGCTGCCTCAGGCCGTGGCTGCTCGACTACGCAGACGGCGAATTCTGGGCCACGCCGGTGCGCGATGGCCAGCGCGCCGGCCCCACGCAGCGGCTGCCTGAGCTGCTGCAAACGCTCAGCAACCGGCCACCCAAGCCGTTTCTGGTGGACGCCTCGGTGCGCAACAGCTTGCGCCAGCGCCAGGCCTTTTGGGGCTTTGTCTCGGGTTACCACCAAGACCGGCTCGCCGAGCGGGTGCTGCTGCCGCGCATCCTGATCAACTGCGCCATCCAGCCGTGGTTTCGCACGGTCTGGAACCTCGACCGCGCCGTGATTTTGGGTGACCGCGTCTGGGTGCTCGAAATCAAGCACAAATTCCCGATCAACCAGCACCCCTTGCACTTTGGCATCAACGCCGGAGAAATCGGCCTGCTCGACCGGCTGAGCCGGGCCGGCATGCGCTGTCTGCACACCATTTTGGTCAAACCGCAGTGGAGCAAAGAGGTCGGTTCGATGTACCTGCTCAACGACTTGCGGCTGCGCACCCAGGCGGCGCTGATCGCCACCGTGCTGGACCCAGAGCGCACGGCGCTGCTGCTGCAACAAACCAGCGCCCACGCTGGCCGCCACACCTCGATCACGGGCAGCGCGCCCTTGGCTTACAAGCGCCTCGCGGCCAGCTCGTTCTCGCGCCTAGGCCTGCTGCCACAGCCACCCGCAGAACTGGCGCAAAACATGGTGGACACCATGCTGGGCAAGGCCACGCAGCCGGTGCAAGACGGGTGGTTGCGTGGCTTGCAGGCCAACTACGCTGCAACCTGCTCGACCCCCTAGCAAAGCCAAGGCAAAAAGGGTTCAGGCAGGCGCCACCCAGTCCGCCATCTGCTGCCCCAAGCGCACCGGCTGCTCCGCCGCCCACTGCGGGTTCAGGCGCAACAAACCGGGCGGAAACAGCAGCACCACGGTGGAGCCGAGCAAAAAGCGGCCCATTTCGGCCCCGCGCTCCAGTTCGATGGCACGCTCTTCGTAGCGCCAGTCTTGCAGTAGGCCCGGGCGCGGTGGGTTGACCACGCCATGCCACGCCGTGGCCATGCTGCCCACGATGGTGGCCCCCACCAGCACCAGCGCAAAGTCGAAGCGCCGCCCGGCGTGCCTGCCCTCGAACACGCAGACCACGCGCTCGTTGCGCGCAAACAGCCCCGGCACCGCCCGCGCCGTGGCCGGGTTGACCGAAAACAGCGCCCCCGGCACGTGGATCATGCGCTTCAAGCGCCCGGCGCAGGGCATGTGGATGCGGTGGTAGTCGCGCGGGCTCAGGTACAGGGTGGCAAAGTCGCCGTGCTCGAAGCTGGCCGCCAACTGCGCGTCTCCGCCCAGCAGCGCGATGCTGCGGTAGTGCTGCCCCTTAGCCTGAAAGATGCGGTCGCCCTCGATGCGGCCCAGTTGGCTCACCGCCCCATCGACCGGGCACAGCAAGCCAGACTCGGCCAGCGGACGCACCCCGGGCTTGAGGGCGCGGGTAAAAAAGTCGTTGAAGGTGGCGTAGGCGGCCAAGTCGGGCTGCAGCGCCTCGCTCATGTCCACGCCATAGCGCGCGGCAAAGCGGCGCATGGCCATCTGCGTCAGCGCGCCCAGCGGACGCCGCGCAAAAGCCCCGGCCAGCTCGGTCAGGGCCTGCTTGGGCAAGGCGTGCTGCAACCAAGCGTGATAAGGGGGCGGTGCCGCCAGCGGGCTGCTGGGTGGGGTAGGAGATGCGGGCATGGGGGCTGGCCAAAAGGGCCAGATTCTAAGCTTAGGCTGCGGGCTTGGCCCACTGCTGCGCCCATTCTGCAAATGCGCTAGCCGGCATGGGGCGGCAGATGTGGTAGCCCTGTGCCTCGTCGCAGCCCATGGCCTGCAAGCGCTGCAAAATGGCTTGCGACTCCACGCCTTCTGCGACCACGGTAAGGCCCAGGTTGTGTGCCAGGTCGATGGTGGAGCGCACAATCTTGGCGTCGCTCTCGTCGTCGCTCATGCCCATGACGAAAGATTTGTCGATTTTTAGCTCTTGAACGGGCAGGCGCTTGAGGTAGGCCAGCGAGGAATAACCGGTGCCAAAATCGTCGATCGACAACTTAAACCCGAGCGCCGCCAGTTGGTTGAGCGTGTGTTCGGCGCGCTGGGGGTCGTCCATGATGGCGCTCTCGGTGATTTCAAGGCAAAAATGGCTTGCCTCCACCCCATGCCTTTGCATCAAATCGGTGAGTCGGGCTGGGAATTGGGGATCCAACAAATCTCGTGTCGACAGGTTGATGGCCGCGCGCAGTGGCGCTTGTGCACTGGCGTGTGCGGCCAGCCAGAGCGCCGCCTGTTCGAACATCCAGAGCGTGAGCTGACGAACAAAACCGGTTTGCTCGGCAAAGGGGATGAACTGCACCGGTGGCACCAGACCGCGCTGCGGATGCTGCCAGCGCACCAGCGCCTCGGCCGCCACAATGGCGCCACTGCGCAAATCGAGCTTGGGTTGCAGGTACAAACGCAATTCGTGGTGCGCCAGTGCGTGGCGCAGGTCGCCCAGCAGCGAGAGCGTCTCGGCACTGGCGCTGTCAAGCCGCGGGGCGTAGACCAGCACTGGTTCGTTGGTGGTTTTGGCCGCGTGCATGGCAATCTCGGCGCGGCCGAGCAGCTCATCGGCTTGGCTGGCGTGGGTGGGCCAGCAGGCTACGCCTAAGCTGGCATCCATATCCACCGACTGCTCACCCAGCGCCAACGGAGCCTCGAAGGCCTGCAAAATCCTTTGCGCCACCTGCACGGCGCCCGCTGGGCCACAGCCGCGCAGCAGCAAAGCAAATTCATCGCCTCCAAGGCGCGCCACCAGCCCATCCGTGGCCTCCATTTGTTGTGTCAGGCGCTGCGCCACGGCCTTGAGCAGTTCATCACCAAATCCGTAGCCAAGCACGTCGTTGACGTGCTTGAAGCGGTTCAGATTGAGCGTGAGCACGGCCAGCTCCCAGCCGGCTGGGGGTGCTTGCCCGATGGCCTCATGCACGCTGCGCCGAAACTGCTCCCGGTTGGGCAGCTCGGTCAGGCGGTCCCAATACGCCAACTGGAGGATGGCCTCGCGTTGCTGCGCAATGCTGGTGCGCATGAGGTCAAAACCCCGCGCCAGCTCTCCCACCTCGTCGTGTCGCTCGGTACCGGGAACCTCGGTCTGGAATTGGCCTTGGCGCAGCTCCCGCGTCACACGGGTCAGGTGCGTCAACGGCCTTGTGATGAAACGCACGCCCCACGCGCTGCTCAATGCAAACAGCAGCAACCCGGCGAGGGCGATCAGACCCAGCAGCCACTGCAGGTTTTTGAAAGGTTGCGCGACCTCGTCGTAGGAGCGCAACAGCGTCACCCTGAGCGCACCGCCGTGGGTGGCAGGCTGCAAGTGGCGCGCCTTCCACATGCCTTCTTGGTAGCGAATTTCGCTGGCTTGGGTGCGGATGCGCGCGTAAATGTCAGAGGAAAACTCGCCCAGCGACGACACGGTGTTGGCTGCCCCTCCCACCGTCTGGTAAACGGTCAGGATGATGTGGGTGCCGGTCAGGCGCTGCATGTCATCGAGCTGCACCTGACCGACCGGAAAGCCCATCAGCACCCAACCCACGGTAAGGGGCGCCCGCACCGGCACCAGCACGAACTGAAACACGTCGCTGCCCGCAATAGCCAGCCTTCCAGCCTGCGGGTCTTGCGCCAATTCGGCGCTCAGACCTGGCACCATGGCCTGCAGCATGGCTGTTTTGCTGGGCTCCTCGAGGGTCGAGGCCACCAAGTTGAGCTGCGGGTCGAGCAAGGCCGCCATCGAGGCCCCAATGCGCTGGCTGTGGTTTTGCAGCGCCGATACCATCGTGTCGGCGTCGCCGGAGGCGACTGCGGCGCGGAAGCCAAAATCAGCAGCCAACACGCCAGAGGCCTCTCGCAGGCGAATGGCGTTTTGTTGCAACAGCTTGTTCCAGACGCGGTCGGCCACGTCGAGGTCATTGCTCAACTGGGTGGCAATTTGCTGCTGCACGGCCACGCGCACCGCCAGAAAACCCGCCGCTTGCACCACCAGCAGCACCAACAAAGCCAGCAACACAATGCGCAGCACCAACGGAGGGTGCGCAAACAGTTTGCCTAGGCGTTTCACGGTGCCGACAAGGTGTTGAGGGTAACGACTTGGGTCGGCGTGCTGGCGAGGACGCGCAGGCTTGGGCGCGGCACCACAACCCCCTCGGGCAAACGACGGTGCCACACCCCAATCTCGTAAACCCCCAAGGGCACGCCGTTTAAGACAATCTGTCCGTCGGGCCCGGTTTGGCCAAAATGGGGCGTGCGCACCACATGCACCCAAGCCAGCATCTCATCGTGGATGTTGCAGCCCAACACCACCACCCCAGGCCGATCAAAGACCACGGGGGTTGCCGGCGTGCCTGTGTAGAGTTGGAGTTCGAAACGCTTGGCAGGCGAGAACGAATACACGTGGTGGCGCACGGTGTCTTGGTTGGGAAAGCTGATCGCCGTACCCACCGTCACCACGCTTTGATCGGGCTCAAAGCGACGCTGGCGCTGCACGATGCGGCGCGGCGAACCCGCCCGGCTGGCGTTTGCAGCGGCAGGGGAATCCAATTGCACCACGGCATGGGCCAGCGGCTGACCGGCGGCGTCACGCACCTGCACCGTGACGCTGACCGTACCCGCCTGAGCCGCCGCAAACCCGCTGCAAGCCAGCAAAAGCACGGCCAGTGCGCCCAAGGTCCAACGCTTGCTCATGGCTCGATCGCCATGCCCACCAGCGGCTGGCCGCCAGCCAAGGGGCCCAGCAAGCGGGCCGCACCAGTGGTCAAATCAATGCGGTACAAGCGCGGCAACACCGAGGTGCTCGTGGTGGCCGCAATCAGCGCCACGTTGCCGATGTCCGAAATATCGAACTGCACCTCGTTCAAGGCCCCCAACCCCAAACTGCCCACGGTGCTAAGCAAGCCGGTGTTGGGGGAAACCGCTGGATGCACGCCTTCGCGCGAGCCTTGCAACACCAGCAGACCCAAACGCCGCTCGATGGCGTAGTTGCTGGTCAGGCGTTCGTTTTGGGTGTTGTAGGTATAACCCGCTGCCACCACATCGGGGGCGTGCCCGGCATGTGGGTCGCTGCTGACAAAGCGCAGCTTGGGGTCGGGCTGGGTGCCTGGGGCCGCTGGCTCGAAGTCCACCACCTCGGCGCTGTCGGGGTGCAGGCGGTGGTTGTGGGCGCTGCTTTGCACCACGCGAATGCGGTCAGCCGCCGGGTTGAAGTCAAAACCGACTGGGCCAGGCTGCAGCGCCAACAAAGTGGCCCCCGGGTTGACCAAGCGCGCTTGGCCAGTTTGCGGCTGCAAAACGTAGAGCCGACCACTGCGCGCTAGGCCATACAAGCGGCCCTGCGCGACCCGGTAGTCGATCCCCACCAACTCGTCGCCAGCCAGCAGACCTCGGATAGGCCGCTGCTGCAACGCAATCCGGGGTTGCGCGGCATTGATTTGGATGAGTTGCTGCGCTTGCGTCAACAGCCACACCGAGGGCGGCAACTCGGGGCGGGGCGGCCGCTGCGGAAGTTGAGCCCACAGCACCGAAGCAAAACCCAGCAGGCACAGACCCGCAGCTATTTTGAGCTGCTGCGTGATGCAGCGATACCTTGATCTCGTCATGCCAGAACCCTGTACGTGAAAAACCACCCTCACCGGCCACAACCGAGCACCAAGTCTTGGGCATCAGAATCGCCTAGACAGGCAATTATTTTGGCACAGCCTTGGGCCATGCAGCGGCCCATGCGCCCGCCAACCCTGCTTTTACACCGACTGGCGCTCGACGCCCCAAAGCGCAGTGTAAAGGCGGCACAATGCATACCCCATGACCACCCTGTTCCACGCCGACCAACTCTGCAAGCGCTACGGCGGCACGACCGTGGTCGATGGGCTCTCGTTTGCGCTCGAACCCGGCGAGTGCCTGGGCCTGATCGGCCCCAACGGCGCCGGCAAGACCACCACCTTGCGCATCTGCCTCGGGCTCACCCACGCCGACAGCGGTCGCGTGCAAGCCTTTGGCCTGCCCATGCCCGAACAAGCGCAAGCCATCAAGGCGCAGATGGGCGTGGTGAGCCAGTTTGACACGCTCGACCCCGACTTCACCTGCGCCGAAAACCTGCGCGTTTTTGGGCGCTACTTCGGCCTAGATGCGGCCACGCTGGCGGCGCGCATACCGGTGCTGCTCGAATTCGCCGCCCTCACGCACAAGGCGCAGGCCAAGCCGGGCGAGCTTTCGGGCGGCATGAAGCGGCGCCTGTCGCTGGCGCGCGCGCTCATCAACGACCCCCGGCTGCTGCTGCTCGACGAGCCCACCACCGGGCTGGATCCGCAGGCGCGGCACCTGATGTGGGAGCGGCTGCAACAGTTGCTCAAGCAGGGCAAGAGCATTTTGCTCACCACCCACTTCATGGACGAGGCCGAGCGCCTGTGCCAGCGCCTGGTGGTGATCGACCAGGGGCGCAAAATCGCCGAAGGCCGCCCGCGCGAGCTGATCGCGCAGCACCTGGAACCCGATGTGGTCGAGGTCTATGCGCAGCAAAACCAAGAGGTGCAGGCGCTGGCGCAGTCGGCGCTGGCAGGGCTGGCGCAGCGGGTCGAAGTGAGCGGTGAAACGGTGTTTTTCTACACGCAGAACGCGCGCCCCTTGCTGGCCGCCCTCAACGACTGGCCGCAGTTGCACACCCTGCACCGGCCGGCCAACCTCGAAGACCTGTTCCTCAAGCTCACCGGACGCCAGATCCGCCAAGAAGGATGAACGCCTTGCCCAGCACCCCACCCCACCACTGGCGCGCGCCGCGGCTGTCGTGGCGCTTTTGGCCGGTGTTCCAGCGCAACCTGCTGGTCTGGCGCAAGCTGGCGCTGCCCAGCCTGGTGGGCAACATCGCCGAACCGCTGATCTGGCTGCTGGCCTTTGGCTACGGCATGGGGATGCTGGTCGGGCAGGTCACGGTGAGCGGCCCCGACGGGGTGGCGCTGGCCGTGCCCTACCTGCTGTTTCTGGCCAGCGGCGCCATTTGCATGAGCGCCATGAACGCCGCCAGCTTCGAGGCCCTGTACTCGGCCTACTCGCGCATGCAGGTGCAAAAAACCTGGGACGGCATCCTCAACGCCCCGGTCACGCTCGACGACATCGTGCTGGCCGAAATGCTCTGGGCCACCTTCAAGGCGCTGTTCACCGTGTGCGCGATTTTGGGCGTGATTTTGGTGCTGGGCATCAGCCAAGCGCCCACGCTCTGGCTGGCGCTGCCGGTGCTGCTGCTGCTGGGCATCACCTTCAGTTGCCTGGCGCTGATCTTCAACGCGCTGGCGCATGGCTACGACTTTTTCACCTACTATTTCACGCTCTTTCTCACGCCCATGATGTTTTTGAGCGGGGTGTTTTTCCCGCGCGAGCAACTGCCTGCCCTGGTGTACGCCGTCTCCGAGCTGCTGCCGCTCACGCACGGGGTGGCGCTGGTGCGGCCCTTGTTCCTCAACCAGTGGCCCGCCGACGCCGCGCTGCACCTGGCGGTGCTGGCCGGCTACGCCGTGGTCGCGTTCTGGATCGCGCTGGCGCTCACGCGCAAGCGCTTTGCGCGCTAAAAAGCCGCTTGAGCAAGCCCCCATGCTGATCGCCCAGTTCTCCGACCTGCACCTGCGCGCCACGCCGCCTGCGGGGGCACGGGTGGACACCACCGCCCTGCTGCGCGCCTGCGTGCAAGACCTGTGCGCGCGCGACCCCGCCCCCGACCTGCTGCTGCTCACGGGCGACTTGAGCGACAGCGGCAGCGCCGCCGACTACGCCTTGCTGCGCCAACTGGTGCTGCCGCTGCAGGCGCTGGGCCTGCCGATCTTGCCGCTGCCCGGCAACCACGACCGGCGCGCCGCGCTGCGCCACGCCTGTGCCGACTGGCTGCAAGCCTGCCAAGGTCTGCACCCCACCTTTGTGCAGTATGTGTGGGAGTGCCCGACGCTGCGCCTGCTGGCGCTCGACACCGTGGCCGAGGGCTGCGCGCACGGCGAGCTGTGCCCCGAGCGGCTGCGCTGGCTGGAACAGGCGCTGGCAGCCAGCAACCAGCCCACCCTGCTGCTGCTGCACCACCCACCCTATGCCACCGGCTTGGCCGAGATGGACGGCATGGCGCTGCGCCAAGGTGCGGCCGAACTCGAAGCGCTGCTGTGGCAGCACCCGCAGGTGCAGGCCCTGCTGTGCGGGCATTTGCACCGGCACACGGTCACGCGGGTGGCGCACGCGCTGGCGCTCAGCGCCCCCTCGACCGCGCACCAGATCGCGCTCGATTTGCGCACCGAGCAACCGGCACGCTACCGGCTGGAGCCGCCCGGCTATTTGCTGCACCGCTGGCACGGCGGCCGCTTGCTCACGCACAGCGTGGTGGTGGGCGATTTTGGCGCGCCACAGGATTTCGACCGCCTGTAAGGCAGTGCTGGTTTACTGCAGCGGCGGCTCGGCTGCCCGACCCTCGTCCTCCAGCCCCGGGTCTTCCAGCAGGCGCGAGCGCTGGCTCCAGCGCAAGGTCAGGCTGGCCAGGCACAGCGCCGACAGCGCCGCCAGCGAGACCGACAGCGGCACCCCCACCCAATGGGCCAGCTTGCCCCACGCCGCAGCGCCCAAGGCGGCCCCGCCCATGAGCGCCATTTGATAGACCGAGATGGCGCGCGCGCGCACCCAATCGGGCATGGCCAACTGGGCCGCCACGTTGAGCGTGTTGGCCACCGCAATCCACGCCATGCCGGCCACGAACATCGCCAGCAGCGCCGCCCACAGCCAAGGCGCCCATGTGACGACCAGCATCGTCAGCGCCTGCAACACCATGCCGGCCCAGACCATGAAGGCGCGGCTGTGCCCTTGGCGCAAACGCGGCAACCACAACGCCGACAGGATGGCACCGCTGCCCATGGCGGCCAGCAGCCAAGTAAAGGTGCTGGCGCTGGCGCCCTCGTAGCGCAGCGCCAGCAGCGGCAGCAGCCCGATCAGCGCGGCCGAGTGGAAAAAAAACAGCCCCACCTGCAGATAAGCCAGCCGCAAGCGGGCCGATTGGGCGACAAAGCGCACCCCCACCAACAGGGCGCTCCAAAAGGGCTCGCGCCGCAGCGGCTCCTCGCGCGGCGGGCTGCGCCAGCGCCAGATCAGGGCGACGCACCCCAGCGCCAACACCGCGTTGAGCACAAACACCCACTCGCTGCCCAGACTGGCGATGATCAATCCGGCCACCAGCGGCCCGACGATGCGCGAGACGTTCATCGACACCCCGTTGAGCGCCAGTGCAGCCGGCAACTGCGCGCGCGGCACCAGCTGCGGCATCAGCGCGGCATAGACCGGCCAGCGCAGCGCCAGCCCGATGCCGTTGGCAAACACCAGCGCCAGCAACAGCGCCGGGGTCAGGGCATCGAGCTTGACCACCAGCACCAGCGTCAGCGCCACCAGCGCCGCCCAGACTTGGGTGAGCAACAACAGCCGGCGCCGCTCCAAGGCATCGGCCAGCACCCCGCTGGGCAGCCCGAGCAGCAGCACCGGCAGCGTAGCGGCGGTCTGCACCAGCGCCACCCAAGCCGGCGAGGTGGTCAGCGTGGTCATGAGCCAGGCGGCGGCCACGTCGTTCATCCACAGGCTGATGTTGGCCGTCAGCCAAGTGATCCACAGCAAGGCAAAGGGGCGCTGCTGCAACGGGGCCAAGGCGGCCAAGCCTAAGGGGGGAGGTGCGCTGGGCGCAGTCGAATCGGGCATCGGGGGCATTGTCGCCGCACTGGCCTCGACCTGCCCAGAGCGGCGGCAATTTTCGCCTGGCAAGGCACCGTGCCACCGGCCAGCGATGCGCTACAGTTGAGGCCAAGCAATCAATGGAGCGCATCGCATGAAATGGCTGATCCCGGTGGATGGTTCGGAGTTGTCGATCGAGGCGGTGGCGTACGCCCTGCGCATGGCGCAGGCCGGGCTGGCGTGCGAGTTGGTGCTGGTCAATGTGCAAGAGCCGGCCACCTTTTACGAGCTGGTCACGCTGCACGACGCCGAGGCGATCGAGCGCCTGGCCCAGGCCGCTGGCCAAGATATGTTGGCTGCTGCGCTGGAGCGGGTGCAAGCAGCCGGGCTGCCCTGCAGCACCCACGTGCGCATGGGTGAGCCGGTGGCCCTGCTGCTCGAGGTGCTGGAAGAAGAGGGCTGCGAGGGCGTGATCATGGGCAGCCACGGCCGTGGCCTGATCGGGCGCACGCTGCTGGGCTCGGTGTCGCAGCAGATGTTGCAGCACGCGCCGGTGCCGGTGACCTTTGTCAAGCCCGCCCCAGCACCCGAAGCCGACTGACTACCGCCCCGCCCGCACGGGCACCCACCCTCACTGGAGACTTGCATGAGCGCGTTCCTTGATCTGAAAGCCGCCGACGGTTTCGTCTGCCCTGCTTACCTGGCCCAGCCCGAGGGCACCCCGCGCGGCGCCGTGGTGGTGCTGCAAGAGATTTTTGGCGTCAATTCGCACATCCGCGCGGTGGCCGACGGTTACGCGGCGGCCGGCTACGTGGCCTTGGCGCCCTCGACCTTTCACCGGGTGCAAGCCGGGGTGGATCTGGGCTATACCGACGCCGACATGCAGGCCGGCTTTGCCATCACGCTGCAAGTCGATGCCCTGCCGGCGCCGGGCGTGATGGCCGACATCCAAGCCGCCATCGACACCTTGGGTCTGGCGGCCGGGGTCAAGGTCGGGATCGTGGGCTATTGCTGGGGTGGGCTGCTGACGTGGCGCAGCGCCTGCCAGCTCCAGGGCCTATCGGCGGCGGTGCCCTACTACGGCGGCGGCATGACGGTAGGGGCCGACGCCGAGTTGCAGCCCCAATGCCCGGTGCTGGCCCATTTTGCCGAGCAAGACCACTGGATCCCGCTCGACACCGTGCGGGCCTTCCAGCAGCGGCATCCGCAGGTGCAGGTGCACACCTACGCGGCGCACCACGGCTTCAACTGCGACCAGCGCGGCGCGCACCATGGCCCGTCGGCCGAGTTGGCGCGCGAGCGCACGCTGGCCTTCTTGGCCCAGCATCTGGGCTGAACCCAAAAGGCAAGGGTAAACGCCTAAGCCTGGCCGCCCGTGGGGCGGCTTTTTTTGGCGACAATCTGTGGCAATCGGCAGCAAGCAGCGATCCTGTGAGCGGCCGCAGCGCACCCGCTGCCGCAGCGGGTGAACGGAAACTGGCGGCCTACCCGGCCCGCCTTGGCGACAGGAGACCACACCATGAACGCACCCTTGCCCGAAGCGGTTCGGCGCGCCCTTGCCAGCGTCAGTCTGGACGACAAATACACGCTCGACCACGGGCGCGCTTTCATGAGCGGGGTGCAGGCGCTGGTGCGCCTGCCCATGCTGCAGCGCCAGCGCGACTTGCGCCTGGGCCGCAACACCGCCGGCTTCATCAGCGGCTACCGCGGCTCGCCCTTGGGCGGCTACGACCAGGCGCTCTGGAAGGCCAAGGCGCACCTGGCGGCGCAGCAGATCGTGTTTCAGCCCGGCGTGAACGAGGAGCTGGCCGCCACCGCCATATGGGGCACGCAGCAGCTCGGCTTTGCGCCGCCGGGCAGCCAGCGCTTTGATGGCGTGTTTGGGCTCTGGTACGGCAAGGGGCCGGGTGTGGATCGCAGCGCCGACGTGTTCAAGCACGCCAACCTGGCTGGCACCACGCCCTGGGGCGGCGTGATCGCGGTCGCGGGCGACGACCACGTGGCCAAAAGCTCGACCGCCGCGCACCAGAGCGACCACATCTTCAAAGCCTGCGGGCTGCCGGTGTTCTTCCCGGCCAGCGTGCAGGAAATCCTCGATTTCGGGCTGCACGCCTGGGCCCTGAGCCGCTTTTCCGGCGTCTGGGCCGGCATGAAAACCATCCAGGAGATCGTGGAATCGAGCGCCGTGGCCGAGATCGACGCGGATCGGGTGCGCATCGTGGCACCCGAGTTCGAGCTGCCCCCCGGCGGCGTGCACATCCGCTGGCCCGACGCGGCGCTGGAGCAGGAAGCGCGCCTGATGGACACCAAGTGGTACGCCGCACTCGCCTACGTGCGCGCCAACCGCCTCAATCACAACGCGATCGAGAGCGCGCACGACCGCTACGGCCTCATTGCCAGCGGCAAGGCCTACAACGACACCCGCCAGGCGCTCAGCGACCTCGGGCTGGACGACGCCACCTGCCGCCACATCGGGCTGCGGCTGCACAAGGTGGGCGTGGTCTGGCCGCTGGAGGCGCAGACCACGCGCGAGTTCGCCACCGGACTGCGCGAGATTCTGGTGGTGGAAGAAAAGCGCCAGGTGATCGAATACCAGCTCAAGGAGGAGCTCTACAACTGGCGCGCCGACGTGCGCCCCGATGTGCTGGGCAAGTTCGACGAAGTCGGTGCCGACCACAGCGGCGGCGAGTGGTCGATGCCGAATCCGAGCGCGAACCAGTTGTTGCGCGCCAACGCCGACCTGACACCGGCGCTGATCGCGCAGGCGCTGGCGCAGCGGCTGGCGCGCCACGGCCTGTTGCCCGAGGGCAGCGAGGTGGCGGCGCGGGTGCAGTCGCACCTCGACCGTTTGCAGGGCCAAGCGCTCGCCTTGCAGGTGCTGCGCGCCGACACGCCGCTGGCCGAGCGCCAGCCCTGGTTTTGCTCGGGTTGCCCGCACAACACCAGCACCCGGGTGCCCGAAGGTTCGCGCGCCTTGGCCGGCATCGGCTGCCACTTCATGACGATCTGGATGGACCGCGCCACCGTGGGCTTTACCCAAATGGGCGGCGAAGGGGTGCCCTGGGTCGGGCAGCAGCCCTTTAGCCATGAAACGCACGTGTTTGCCAATCTGGGCGATGGCACCTACTTTCACAGCGGCCTGCTGGCGATCCGCCAGTGCATCGCTTCGGGGGTCAACATCACCTTCAAGCTGCTCTACAACGACGCCGTGGCCATGACCGGCGGCCAGCCGCTGGGCGAGCGCGCCGAAGGGCACCACGTGCTGCAAATCGCGCACAGCCTGCGCGCCGAAGGGGTGTCGCGCCTGACCGTGGTCACCGACGAGCCCGAAAAATACCGGGGCGCGCTGCACCAGACCGTGGGCGGCAGCACGCTGCGCCTGCCGGATGGGGTGTCGGTGGAGCACCGCGACCAGCTCGACCGCATCCAGCGCGAGTTTAGGCTGCTGCCGGGCACCACCGTGATTTTGTACGACCAGACCTGCGCCACCGAAAAGCGGCGCCGGCGCAAGCGCGGCACGCTGGTCGACCCGGCGCGGCGCGTGCTCATCAACCCCGCCGTGTGCGAGGGCTGCGGCGACTGTGGGGTGCAGAGCAACTGCCTGAGCGTAGAGCCGCTGCAGACCGAGTTCGGGCGCAAGCGCCAGATCAACCAGAGCAGTTGCAACAAAGATTTTTCCTGCCTCAAGGGTTTTTGCCCGAGCTTCGTCACCGTCGAAGGCGGGCGGCCGCGCAAGGCCAGCCTAGGCAGCGCCTTGCCCGCGCCCGAGTCGCTGGGCGACTTGCCCGAACCGAGCTTGCCCGGCTGCACCGACAGCCCCGGCGGCGTCTATGGCATCGTGGTGGCTGGCGTGGGTGGCACCGGGGTCATCACCATCGGCCAGCTGCTGGGGGTGGCGGCGCACCTAGAAGGCAAGGGCGTGGTGACGCAAGACGCCGCCGGGCTGGCGCAAAAGGGCGGCGCCACCTGGAGCCACGTACTGCTGGCTGAGCAGCAGGAGCGCATCTGCACCACCCGCGTCGGCACCGCAGCGGCCGATTTGATCTTGGGCTGCGACGCCATCGTGGCCGCCGGCAAGGAAAGCCTAGCCCGCCTGAGCCCGGGGCGCACGCGGGTGGCGCTCAATGGCCACGTGAGCCCGACAGCGGCCTTCGTGCACCAACCCGACTGGCACAACCCGGCGGCGCAGTGCCAGGCCACGCTGGAGCGCGTACTGGGCGGCACGGCGGTGGCGGCCTGCGACGCCGACGCGCTGGCCACGCGCTTGCTGGGCGATGCGCTCTACATCAACCCGCTGCTCTTGGGCTTTGCCTGGCAAAAGGGCTGGCTGCCGCTGCGGCGCGAGTCGCTGCGGCGGGCGATCGAGCTCAACGCGGTGGCGGTGGCAAAAAACCAGGCCGCGTTCGAGTGGGGCCGCTGGGCCGCGCACGATGGCGCCCGGCTGCAGGCGCTGCTGGCCCCGGCGCAAACCATCGCGCTGCAGCCGCGCACGGGCCTGGAGGCCCTGCTGCAGCGGCGCAGCGCCTTTTTGAGCGCCTACCAGAACCAGGCCTATGCGCAGCGCTACAGCGCCTTCGTGCGCCGGGTGCAGCAGGCCGAGGCCGCCGCGCTGGGGCCGAAGCAGAGCGCGCTGGCCGAGGCGGTGGCGCACAACCTGTTCAAGCTCATGGCCTACAAGGACGAGTACGAGGTGGCGCGGCTGCACAGCGAGCCCGAATTTTTGCGCCAGATCGGGGCCCAGTTTGAAGGCGATTTTGCGCTGCGCTTTCACCTCGCACCCCCGCTGTGGGCGCGCCACGACGAGCGCGGCGTGCCGATCAAGCAGTCTTTTGGCCCGTGGATGCTGACGGCCTTCAAATGGCTGGCCCGTCTCAAGGGCCTGCGCGGCAGCGCGCTGGATCCCTTTGGCCGCAGCGCCGAGCGGCGCAGCGAGCGCGCCCTGATAGTCGAGTACCAGGATTTGATCGAAGAACTGCTGCCGGGCCTGCACCCCGAACGCAAGGCGCTGGCGTTGCAACTGGCGGCGCTGCCCGAGGGCATCAAGGGCTTTGGCCATGTCAAGGCGCGCCATTTGCAGGCGGTGCGGCTGCGCTGGAGCGAGCTGCTGGGGCAGTGGCGGGCCGCAGCCCAGCCCGCAGCTCAAGCCGGCGCGCAAAACTCGACTGCAGACCGGGGCTGAGCCTAGCGCCCCCCTTACACTCGGTGCATTGATTCAACGGGGTGCCGTATGTGGCTAGGGGTGGGCTTTGCCTTGCTGGCAGGGATGTTGTGGGGCTTGGTGTTTCTGGTGCCGCTGCTGCTGCCCGAATACCCGGCCGCCTTGCTGGCGATGGCGCGCTACCTCGCCTTTGGGCTGCTGTGCCTGCCGCTGGCCTGGCTCGACTGGGGGGCCTTGCGCCGCCTCACCCGCTCCGACTGGCTCACCGCGCTCAAGCTGGCGGCGGTGGGCAACCTGGCCTACTACACCTTGCTGGCCAGTTCCATCCAAGGCACCGGCGGGCCACTGACCACGCTCATCATCGGCACCCTGCCGGTGCTGATCGCCATTGCCGCCAACCAGCGCAACGCCGAACGCGACGGCCTGCTGCCGTGGCGGCGCCTGATGCTGCCGCTGGGCATCATGCTGCTGGGCATCGGGCTGGTGAACCAGGCCGAGATGACGCGCTTGCTGCAGCAACCCGATGCCTCGCTCACCGCCTACGCGCTGGGCGCCCTGCTGGCGCTGGGGGCGTTGGCCTGCTGGACCTGGTACCCGCTGCGCAACGCCGACTGGCTGCGCCAGCACCCAGACCGCAACCCGCGCGTCTGGGCCACGGCGCAGGGGCTGGCTACCTTGCCCATGGCGCTGTGCGGCTTTGCGCTGGTGTGGGCCTGGATGGCGCTCAGCGGCAGCACCTTCCCCATGCCTTTCGGCCCAGACCCGCTGTTTTTCCTCTCGCTCATGCTGGCGCTGGGGCTGTTCGCCTCTTGGTGCGGCATCCTGTGCTGGAATCAGGCCAGCAAGCGCCTGCCCACGGCGCTGGCCGGGCAACTGATCGTGTTCGAGACCGTGGCCGCGCTGATCTACATTTTCTGGTGGCGCGGCGAGTGGCCACAGGGCCTGACCATCGCTGGCATGGCCTTGCTGCTGCTGGGGGTGTGGCTGGCGCTGCGCATCCGGCCGGTGGCGGCACCGCGCCCAGCGCAAGTTTGAGCCTAGGGTTTAGAATGCGCGATTGACATGGGGCCCCAAGTGGCCCGCCCCCTCCAACGACCCTCTCACAGGAAAACTGCCGTGTTCATTTCCCCCGCCTACGCCCAGGCCGCCGCCGGCGACACCACCAGCACCTTGGTCAGCCTGCTGCCGCTGGTGCTGATGTTCGTGGTGCTGTACTTCATCATGATCCGGCCCCAAATGAAGCGCACCAAAGAGCACAAGCTGATGGTTGCCGCCTTGGCCAAGGGCGATGAGGTCGTCACCGCTGGCGGCATGCTGGGCCGCATCACCAAGCTGGGCGACGATTTCGTCACCCTGGAACTGACCAGTGGCGTCGAAATCCAAGTGCAGCGCAGCGCCGTGATGCAACTGATGCCCAAGGGCACCTTCCAGTAAGCGACATCGTCGTGGTCTTTTCTCGATAGGCCGGGTCCTCACGCCCGGCCGTTTGGCTTTAATGGAGCCGCCCGCTCATGAACCGATATCCGCTGTGGAAGTACGCCACCATCTTGGTGGCGCTGCTCATCGCCATCCTGTACTCTCTGCCCAACCTGTATGGTGAAGCGCCGGGGGTGCAGGTCTCTTCCGGCCAGCATGCGGTGCGCATCGACGCCGGCACCCTGACGCGCATCGAGCAAGCGCTGGCGGAGCGCGAGATCACGCCCACCTCGGTGGTGCTGGAACAGCAGAACATCCAAGCCCTGTTTGACAGCGCCGAAAACCAGCTCCAAGGGCGCGATGCCATCGACCGCGCCCTCAACCCCGACCCCGCCGACCCCGGACACGTGGTGGCGCTCAACCTGGTGCCGCGCACCCCGGTCTGGCTGCAAAGCATCAACGCCATGCCTATGTACCTCGGGCTCGATTTGCGCGGCGGTGTGCACTTCCTGATGCAGGTCGATATGCCCGGGGCGCTCGACCAGCGCGCCGAGGGCAAGGCGCGCGACATCCGCACCACCTTGCGCGAGCAAAACATCCGCCACGCTGGCATCACGCGCGAGGGCCAGGCGGTGGCGGTGCGTTTTCGTGACGAGGCCACGCTGGAAGCGGCGTTGACGCTGCTGCGCCCGCAGTACACCGACCTGAGCTTCGAGCGCCAACTGGTGGGCGAGCAGCTCAAGCTCATCGGCAGCCTGAGCCCGGAGGCGCAGCGCCGCATCCAAGAGCAGGCGATCAAGCAAAACATCCTCACGCTGCGCAACCGCATCAACGAACTCGGGGTGGCCGAGCCAGTGATCCAGCAACAAGGGGCCGACCGTATCGTGGTGCAACTGCCTGGCGTGCTCGACACCGCGCGCGCCAAAGACATTCTGGGCCGCACCGCCACGCTGCAAGTGCGCATGGTCGATGAAAGCCCGGCTGGGCGCGCCGCCGAGCGCGGCGAAGGGCCGGTGCCGCTGGGCTCCGAGCGCCACCTGGACCGCGAAGGGCGCACCGTGATCACCCTGCGCGAGGTGGTGCTCACGGGTGAAAACCTCACCGACGCCCAGGCTGGCTTCGACGGTCAGACGCAGGAGCCGGCGGTGCACCTGTCGCTGGACGCGGCCGGATCGCGCATTTTCCGCGATGTCACGCGCCAAAACGTGGGCAACCGAATGGCGATTTTGCTGTTCGAGCGCGGCCGCGGCGAGGTGGTGACGGCACCCGTGATCCGCACCGAGATTGGCGGCGGCCGGGTGCAGATTTCGGGCCAGATGAACACCACCGAGGCGCACAACATCGCGCTGCTGCTGCGCGCCGGCGCGCTGGCGGCCCCGATGGAGATCGTCGAAGAACGCACCGTCGGCCCGGGCCTAGGGGCCGAGAACATTCGCATGGGCTTTGAGAGCGTGCTCTATGGCTTCCTGGTGGTGTTGGTCTTCATGGTCGTCTACTACCGCCTGTTCGGGGTGTTTTCAAGCATCGCCCTGACCTTCAACCTGGTGTTGCTGGTCTCGGTGCTGTCGATGCTGCAAGCCACGCTCACGCTGCCCGGCATGGCCGCCATGGCGCTCGCGCTGGGGATGGCGATCGACTCCAACGTGCTCATCAACGAGCGCATCCGCGAGGAGTTGCGCCGCGGGGCCTCACCGCAGGTGGCCATCAACAGCGGCTACGACAGCGCCTGGGGCACCATCCTCGACTCCAACGTCACCTCGCTGCTGGCCGGGCTGGCGCTGCTGGCCTTTGGCTCCGGGCCGGTGCGCGGTTTCGCGGTGGTGCACTGCATTGGCATCTTGACCAGCATGTTCTCGGCCGTGTTTTTCTCGCGCGGGCTGGCCAATGCCTGGTACGGGCGGCAGAAAAAACTCAAATCCATCTCGATCGGTGTGATCTGGCAGCCGCCTGCGGCCGATGCAGCCAAGCCCGGCTCACCATCCGCCAATTGATTAGCAAGGGGTTGTAGCCATGGAATTTTTCCGCGTCAAAAAAGACATCCCGTTCATGCGCCATGCGGTGCTGCTGAACGCGATTTCACTCACTCTGTTTGCGCTGGCGGTGTTCTTCCTCGTCACGCGCGGGCTCAACCTATCGGTCGAGTTCACCGGCGGCACGGTGGTCGAGGTGACCTACCAGCAACCAGCCGACCTGGAGCAGGTGCGCAGCACCTTGGCCGGCATCGGCTACACCGAGGTGACGGTGCAATACTTCGGTACCACGCGCGACGTGCTGATGCGCCTGCCGCCGCTGCCCGGCGTGGGCTCGGGCGAGCAAAGCCAAGCGGTGCTGGAGGCGCTGCGCGCGCACGACCCGACGGTGGAGCTGCGCCGCACCGAATTCGTCGGGCCGCAGGTGGGGCAGGAGCTGGTCACCGACGGCATATTGGCGCTGCTGTTCGTGATCATCGGCATCACGGTGTACTTGGCTTTTCGCTTTGAATGGAAGTTCTCGATCGCCGCCATCGTCGCCAACTTGCACGATGTGGTCATCATCTTGGGCTTTTTTGCTTTCTTCCAGTGGGAGTTCTCGCTCGCCGTGCTGGCCGCCACGCTGGCGGTGCTGGGCTACTCGGTGAACGAATCGGTGGTGATTTTTGACCGCATCCGCGAGACCTTCAAGCGCCAGCGCAAGATGAGCACGCAGGAGGTGATCGACCACGCCATCACCTCGACCATGAGCCGCACCATCATCACGCACGGCACCACCGAGGCGATGGTGATCTCGATGCTGCTGTTTGGTGGCCCGGTGTTGCACTACTTCGCGCTGGCGTTGACCATCGGCATTCTGTTTGGCATCTACTCCTCGATCTTCGTCGCCACCGGGGTGGCGATGGCGCTGGGGATCAAGCGCGAGGATCTGATCAAGGCCACGCCGCAGATGGTGGAAAACCCGGACGACCCCAACGCTGGGGCGCAGATTTGAGGCCCTTTCAGCCCAGCGCCTGGCGCTGAAACAGGCCGCCGGGCAAGCGCCGCACGCTGCCGCACAGTTCGAGCTCCAGCAACTGCGCTTGCAGTTCGGCCGTGGGCAGGCCACAGCGCGCCTGCAGGGCATCGAGCCCGACCGGGTCGTGGCCCAGCGCTTGCAGCAGCGTGCCCTCAGCCTCGACGGGTGGCCGCCCCTGAACCCCCTGCCCCATGCGGGCACGGGCCGCTGGCTGCGCCGCAGCGCCGCGTTCGCCCAGCGCCAACTCACCCTGCACCGGCTGCGCTGCGCCGTGTTGCAGGCGCAGCTCGTCGAGCACGTCTTGCACCGACTCCACCAGCTTGGCCCCTTGGCGGATCAGGGCGTGGCAGCCGCGCGACTGCGCCGAGTGGATCGAGCCCGGAATGGCAAACACCTCGCGCCCGTATTGCGCCGCCAAATCGGCCGTGATGAGCGAGCCCGACTCCAGCGCCGCCTCCACCACCAGCGTGCCCAGGCTCAGGCCGGCGATGATTCGGTTGCGCTGCGGAAAATGCGGCGCCAGCGGCGGCGTACCGAGCGGGTATTCGCTCACCAATGCGCCGTGGCTGGCGATGCGTTGCGCCAGCTCATGGTGCTGCCTTGGGTAGACCCGATCCAGCCCGGTGCCGACCACCGCCACCGTGGGCGCACCCGCCTCCAGCGCACCCCGGTGCGCTGCGCCATCCACCCCCAGCGCCAGCCCAGACACGATGCAAAACCCTTGCTCACCCAGCGCCTTGGCAAAGGCATGGGCGTTTTCAGCCCCTTGCGGGCTGGGGTTGCGGCTGCCGACCATGGCCAGCGTGCGGGTCTGCGCCAGCGCGCTCAACTGGCCCTGCACATAAAGCAGCACCGGCGGATCGGGGGTTTGCAGCAGCGCAGCCGGGTAATGGGGGTGCCCCAAGGGCAGCCAATGCCGGTCCGGCGCAGCGGCCAACCAAGCCCCAGCGTGTTCCAACAGGCGGCCTCCTTGCACCGGAGCGCTGCGCAAGGCGGCCGCCAGCCGCTCGCCCACCAGCGCCTGCAGGGCCTGCGCGTCGGAGGCAAACACGGCTTGGGGTGATCCCAAAGCCGCCAGCAGCTTGCGCGCCGTGGCCGCACCCACTCCCGCGGTGTTGGTCAGGCGCAGCCAAGCGGCCAGCTCAGCCACATCGGCATCGATGCCAAGGCTCCTAGGGGGTGGCAAAGTGGTCGCCATTGCGCACCGCATCGGCCACATTCAAGACCAGCGCATACGAGACCCGATCAAAGGTGCGAAACACCATCATCAAGCCGTTGCGCTCAGCCGGCAGTTGCATCGTGGCGCGCGCGCTGTCGGTGCGGTCGGTGAGCACCGCAGCGCTGCGGTGCAGTGCCAGCACGTGGCCCGCTTCCAGCCCATCGCGGCTGCCCCGGTTGAGCACCACCACCTGGTACTGACCGGCCATGCGCTGCGCATGGCCGTGGGTGCGCACGATGCGACCCGCCAGCTGCATCTGCGGAGCGCGCGGCACGTAACTGGCCGGCTGGGGCGGCGCCGGCGTGGCCAGCAGCCGATCACCGATGCGAATTTCTTCGATCGCCGCGCTGATGTCGACGCTGGCGGGTTCTACCCGCTGCTCGGTCGTGCCATCCGCCCGCGTGTGCGAGCGCAGGGTTTCGCTGCCCACCAGCAGCGCGCTGCCGATCAGCTTGGCTTCGTAGCCCAGCTTTTCGCCGCTGCTGGGGTCGATCAAGGGCTCGGCGTTGCGGTAAATGCGCTGCGACTGGCTGTGCTCGGCGCTCAAGAGCGGGCGGCCTTCGAGTGCGTCGAGCGGACCGGACTGGCCCCGGGCATAGACCCGATCGCCCCGGCTGAACAAGGTGCGCCCCTCGGGGGCGGCCACGATGCGCGGCGCGCGGGCGTGGGTGTCTGCACTCAACACCTGCGAATCGGTCAGGAAGGGGGCGATCATGTGCGCGGGGATGGCGGGCAAGGCGGCATCGGCCAAGGTCTCGGAGCGTATGCGCGGCGACAAGCGCACCGTGGGCGGCGCCCCACCTGCTTCGAGCGCCAGAAAGGCGCGATCGCCCACGCGCGTCAACACCAGCACCTGACCCGGAAAAATCAGGTGCGGGTTGCGGATTTGTTCTAGGTTCATGCCCCACAGCTCGGGCCAGCGCCAAGGCTGGCGCAGAAAGATGGCCGAAATATCCCACAGCGTGTCGCCCCGGCGCACTGTGTGGCGCTCGGGCGCATTGGGGGCCAGCGCCGACAGCGGCACCCCGGCTTGGGCCACTTGCTGCGCGGTCTCGCGTTGCGCCGGGCTGATGGGCAGATTGGGAAAGGTTTGCGCGCCTGCCCATGCGCCCGTCAGCAGCAAGGTGAGCGCGGGCACGAGATGGCGCAAGCCGACGCGCTCGGCGACACGACGACCCGTCGGGTCGATGGCGCAGTGACAAGCGGCGGGTGCAGGAGTGGTTTGCATGTCTGAAGCCCCGTTGGCACACCCGCAGGCCACGCATGCTGGGCACGGTTGCTTTTGGGTGGAAATAATGGCAAAAAAAGCGCTTTGGGCCTGCTGTGCAGTCAAGCCCCAGCTCCAGCAATGATAATAGCCGCATGTCACGTGCAGCGACAGCCAAAGGTGACGAAAATATCTAAAATTCGTTGCTTAGTCTGTCGGCCTCGTTTTGATTTGACCATGAACCCTGCCGAACCTTTACCTATCCTCAAATACCCCGACCCGCGCCTGCTGCGCGTGGCGCGCCCGGTGGCGGCCGTGGATGCGCGCGTGCGGGCCCTGACCGAGCGCATGTTCGCCACCATGTACGGGGCCAAAGGCATCGGTCTGGCTGCCACCCAAGTGGATGTGCACGAGCGCGTCATCGTCATTGACGTGAGCGAGGAGCGCAACCAGCCGCTGGTGCTGATCAACCCCGTGCTCGAATGGGCCAGCCCCGAAACGCGCAAAGGCGATGAGGGTTGCCTGTCGGTGCCGGGCGTTTACGACGGCGTGGAGCGCGCGCTGGCGGTGCGCGTGCGCGCCCTCGATGCCCAAGGGCACAGCCGCCTGATCGAGGCCGAGGGGCTGCTGGCGGTGTGCATCCAGCACGAGATGGATCACCTGATGGGCAAGGTGTTTGTCGAATACCTCTCGCTGCTCAAGCGCAACCGCATCAAGTCCAAGCTGCTCAAGGCCGCGCGCGAGGACGAGCGTGACAGCGATGGCGAACGCAGCACGGAACGCCCCGGGCAGCGCTCGGCGCAGCCATTCTGAGCAGCGGCGGGCCCATGCGGATCGTGTTTGCCGGTACGCCGGAGTTTGCGGCGCTGGCGCTGCGTGCCCTGCTCGCTGCCGGGCACGAGGTGGCGCTGGTGCTCACGCAACCCGACCGCCCGGCCGGGCGCGGCCTGAAATTGCAACCCTCGGCAGTCAAACAGGTGGCGCTGGCGCATGGCCTGCCTTTGGCGCAGCCGCGCAGCCTGCGCCTCGATGGCAAATACCCCGACGACGCCGCGCAAGCGCGCGCGGCGCTGCAACAGGCCGGTGCCGAGGTGGCGGTGGTGGCCGCCTACGGCCTGCTGCTGCCGCCCTGGGTGCTGGCGCTGCCGCGCCTAGGCTGCCTGAACATTCACGCCTCGCTGCTGCCGCGCTGGCGCGGCGCCGCCCCGATCCAGCGCGCCCTCGAAGCCGGTGACTTGGAGAGCGGCATCACCCTCATGCAGATGGACGCCGGGCTCGACACCGGCCCCATGCTGCTGCGCCAAGCGCTGCCGATCGCGGCCCACGAAACCGCCGCCAGCCTGCACGATAAGCTGGCCGAGCTGGGCGCGCAGCTGATCGTGCAGGCGCTGCAGCAGGCCCAAGCGGGCGGTTCGGGCACCCTGCGGCCGCAGCCCCAACCCGAGCAGGGCGTGACCTACGCCGCCAAGATCGACAAAGTCGAGGCGCTGATCGACTGGCGCGCCAGCGCCATGCAAATCGAGCGCCGGGTGCGCGCCTTCGACCCGGTACCGGGGGCCTACACGCTGCAGCAGGGCGAACCGCTCAAGGTCTGGGCGGCGCGGGTGTTGCCGCAGCCGCCTGCGCAGCCGCAGCCGGCCCAGCCGCCCGGCACCGTGCTGGCCGCCGACGCCCACGGGGTGCAGGTGCAGACCGGCGACGGCGTGCTGCTGCTGACCGAACTGCAACGCCCCGGCGGCAAGCGCCTGCCCGCCGCCGCGCTCTTGGCCGGCCATGCGCTGCCGGTGGGCACGGTGCTGGGCAGCCCCGCTCACGGTAGCATCAACTGATGTTCTGGCGCGCCGACCTGCGCCGCTGGCCCGAGTTCACCGAGGGCATGCGCGAGCAAACCAGCGTCACCGCCGGGGTGGCGGCCTGGGGGCTGATGACCGGGGTGGCGATGGTCACGGCCGGCCTGAGCCAGCTCGAAGCGGTGCTGATGACGCTGCTGGTCTATGCCGGCAGCGCGCAACTGGCGGCGGTGCCCTTGATGAGCGCCGGCGCGCCGCTGTGGGTGGTGCTGGCGGCGGCGTTTTGCGTCAACCTGCGCTTTGTGGTGTTTTCGGCGCACCTGCGGCCCTACGTGATGCACCTGCCGCTGCGCCAGCGCCTGCTCACCGGCTACCTCACGGGCGACTTGAGCTACGTCTTTTTTGCCCGCCGCTACCATCAGGTGGGCCACAGCCTAGAAGAAAAACAGCGCCAGCAAGCCTATCTGGCCGGGCACTGCTGCGTCAACTACGCCAGTTGGATGGGCTCCAGCCTGCTCGGGGTGCTGCTGGCGCACACCATTCCGATCGAGTGGGGGCTGGGTTTTGCCGGCATTCTGGCGCTGATCGGGGTCGGGTGTTCGCTCGCCACCTCCAAGCTGCGCGTGGTTTCGGCCGGGGTGGCCGGAGCGGCGGCGGTGGCGGCCTGGGCGCTGCCGCTCAAGCTCAACATCGTGGTAGCCATTGCGGCGGCGGTGGCTTTTTGCCTGATCCTCGAAGCGCACGGCCCGCGCGGGCCGCGTGGGCCGGGCGGCTTGGGGCCCACACCGGAGCCGCCCCGTGTTTGAAATCGACTGGCGCACCCTGCTGGCCATCGTCGCGCTGGCGCTGGTGACGGTGCTCACGCGCGGCTTTTTCTTCCTCAGCGAGCGCGACTGGAAGCTGCCACATTGGGCCGAGCGCGGCCTGCAATACGCCCCCATCGCCGCCTTGGCCGCCGTGGTGGCCCCCGAGGTGGTGATGACTCAAGGCCAGTTGATCGACACCTGGAAGGATGCGCGCCTGTTTGCCGCTGCTGCCGGGGTGGCTTGGTTTTTCTGGCGCGGCGGCGTGCTGGGCACCATCGTCTGCGGCATGGCGGTGTTTTTGCCGCTGCGCTTGGGGCTGGGCTGGTAAGGCCGGCTAGGCTGCGGCGCGATTCACTCGGGCAGCCCTTGGCTGCGGCAAGCCAACAGGCGCGTCAGCGTGTGCTCCAGGGCCAGGCGCTGCAGCGGCTTGCTCAAAAACCCGTCCATGCCGGCCGCCAGCGCCTGTTCCTCCGCCCCATTCATGACGTCGGCCGAGACGGCGATGATGGGCACCAGTCCGCGCGCACCGGGCAACTGGCGGATGGCTTGCGTGCAGGCGAAACCGTCCATCTCGGGCATGTGGATGTCCATCAGCACCCAATCAAAATCGTGCCGCTGGGCCAGTTCGAGCGCTTGCCGCCCGTTTTCGGCAAAGGTGGGCTGCAAGCCCATGCGCTCCAGCAACAGGGCCACAAACTTGCGATTGACCGGGTGGTCTTCCGCCACCAACACGCGCCGGCCCCGGCCCGTGGCGGGCGTGCCGACACCGACTTCGGCTGGAGCTGGAACTGGAGCGGCAGCGCTGGCCTGCGCCGCCTCGCAAACCGGGGCCACCCAGTGAAAGCAAAACACCGAGCCCTGCCCGGGCGTGCTGTCGAGCGCGATGTCGCCCCCGAGCAGGCGCGCCAGCGTGCGCGAAATCTCCAGCCCCAAGCCATTGCCGCCTTGGGGCCGGGTGCTGCTGCGATCGACTTGGGCAAAGCGCTGAAAAATTTGCTCTTTCAGCGCGGGGTCGATGCCGATGCCGGTGTCGCGCACCACCAGACGCCAATGCGCCAGCGCGCCTTGGCGTTGGCACTCCAGCGCAAGCGCCACCGTTCCACTGGGGGTGAACTTGATCGCGTTGCTCAGCAAATTGAGCACCACCTGGCGCACCCGCGTCGGGTCGGTCAGCACCCACGGCGGCAAGTCGGGCCCCAAGCTCAGGGGCAGGTGCAGATGCTTGCCCTCCCCCATGGCCCGCAGCGAGCGGTGGCACTGCTGCACCAGCGCAGCCACATCGACCGGCTCGGGTTGCAGCTCGATCTGTCCGGCGTCCAGTGCCGACAAATCCAGCAAATCGTTCAAAATCGACAGCAAATGCGCGGACGACTGCTGCGCGGTGTGCAGCTGGTCGCGCTGCGCCGGCGGCAGCGGGCCATCGAGCAGCAAATCGAGCATGCCCAACACCCCATTCAGCGGCGTGCGCAATTCGTGGCTCATATTGGCCAAAAACAGGCTCTTGGCGCGGTCGGCCTGCTCGGCAGCGGCCTTGGCCAATTGCAATTCGGCGTTGAGGCGCTGGAGCTGCGCGCGCTCGCGCTGCTGGCGCCCATGCCGCACCCACAAACCCGCGGCAGCCAGCAACAGCAGCAGCACCTGAAACGTCATGAGTAGGTTGAGCCAGCGCTGCTGCTGCCGCACTTGCGCCAGCTTGTCTTGCATCAGGTGCGTCATGAGGCTGTCGGCCGCCAGGCTCAGGGCCTGCACCTCGGGCCCCAACACCTGCATTTTTAGCAGCACATGGTGCAGCTCGGCTTGGTGGCGCACGGGGTCGGCGAGCAAGGGGTCGGCGTAGTCCAAAAAGGCCTTGATCTGGGGCGCAATGGCGTCGAACTCGGGGCGCTGGCGCATCACCTCGACCGTCGCCCCGCCGTGCAGCAGCCCGACTCGACTGGCAAAAATCTCGTGCCGCAGCTGCAACTGCGACCAGTCGGCCTGTTCGGGCTGCGCCAGACTCAGATGGATCTGGTTGCGCAGCCGCAAAAACTCGCGTTCGAGTTGAAACGTGAGGGCGGTGATGGAGTCTGCCTGCAGGCGCGCGGTGTCTTCCACCGCCTGGGTTTGGCGCACAAAAAGCGCCATCATGACGGTCAGGCCGACCGCCATGACGAACGTGGTCAGGGCCAGCCAAAAAACGAAACGGCTGCCACCAACGGGCCTGTCCAAACCGGCCGCAACGCTCATTCGATCACTTCGATCGACCGCAATTGCCAGATCGAGCGCTCGTAAAAACGCGCATGTTGCAACTGCGGATCGGAATCGAAGGGGTAGATCACAAACAAGGGGCCGCGCGTGCGCACCGGCATCGGCTGCTCGTTCATGCGCGTGGCGATGATGACGTCAAAGTCGCGCGCATCTTGCAGCGGGAGGGTGATGCGGTAGTCGTTGAGGGCGGTGGCATGCAGCCGCTGGCCGCGCGCCTGCACCAGCGCCAGCACGTCGCGCAGCAACGGGCCGCTAAAGCGCACCACGCCCGGCTCCCACGGGGTGCGGGTGGCAAAGCGGTGCTGCGGCAGGGCTTCGAGCATGGCCATGTCGAACACCGCTGCCCCGCCTTGGTTGCTCACCCCAATCTGCCCGCTGATGGTCAGCACCACCCGATCGCGCGGTCGCTCCAAGGCCTGCACTTGGGCCGAAAAAACGGCAAGCAAGCCCAAACCCACACAAAATCGAAAGCAAAGCGTGATAAAAACTTTCATGGCGTATGCGGAAAATTGAGGATGGAAGTTATTTTAGTCAAGCTTCTTGCTTTTGCCATCGGTTGCAGCCCCTAGGGAGGCTAGGAAGGCGCCGGCGGCTTGGTGGCGCTGGCTGCCGCTTGGGCGCGCTGGGCAAACTCGGCCCGCAGCGCACGCAGCTTGGCGCGCGGGTCTTCGCGCACGCTGGCCGCGTCGAGCTGCATCTCGGCAATGAAGCGGCTGGGCTGCGCCGGCACCGTTTCGCGCCCCTTTTTGCGCCGCTTGAGCCAGCTCACCACCAGGGTGTGCTGGGCGCGCGTGATGCCCACGTACATCAGACGCCGTTCTTCCTCTAGGCGCAGCGCCAGCGCGGCGGCGTCGTCGTCTTCGGGGCGCATCGGCAGCAGCCCTTCGTTGACGCCCACCAACTGCACGTGCGGCCACTCCAGCCCCTTGGCGGCGTGCAGGGTCGAGAGCGTGACCACGTCCTGCTCCTGCTGGCGCTCTTGCAAGGTGGTGATGAGGGCCACGGTCTGCGCCACGTCGAGCAGGGTTTGCTGCGCGCGCTGCTTGGCACCCTTGGTGGCGCTGGCGGCGTTGGCCGTGGCCGCGTCCTCTGACACCGGGGTGGCGCAGCGCTGCGCCATCCAGTCGCAAAAATCGAGCACGTTGCTCCAGCGCGCGCTGCCTTGCTGCGGGCTGTCGGCGTGGTCGAGCAGGTGCTGCTGGTAGCCGATGCCTTGCAGCCAGTCGGCCAGCAGGGCCGCCGCCGCCTCTTGGCCGTGGCAGTGGCGGGCGCGGTATTGCAAATCCGACAGGCAGCGCCCGAATTCGTGCAGCGTGGCGATGGCGCGCGCGCCCACCGCCGCGCCCAGCGAGTGCGCAAACAGGGCTTCGTAGAGGCTGAGCTTGTATTGGCTGGCAAAGGCGCCGAGCTGTTGCAGCGTTTGGTGCCCGATGCCGCGCTTGGGGGCGGTGGCGGCGCGCAGAAAGGCCGGGTCGTCGTCCGGGTTGGCCAGCAGGCGCAGCCAGGCGCACAGGTCCTTGATTTCGGCGCGCTCAAAAAACCCGGTGCCGCCCGACACCTGATACGGAATCTGCGCCTTGCGCAAGGCGGTTTCGATCGGGCGCGACTGGTGGTTGGCGCGGTACAGCACGGCAAAGTCTTTGTAAGCCTTGTGTGCGCTGTCGGATGCCGGGCCGCGCAGGCTCTGGATGCGCGCCACCACGCGCTCGGCCTCGTGCTCCTCGTGGTCGCAGGCTTGCACCCGCACCGGCTCGCCCTCGCCCAGTTCGCTCCAGAGCCGCTTGGGGTAGAGCTTGGGGTTGGGGGCGATGACGTGGTTGGCGGCGCGCAAAATGGCGCCGGTGGAGCGGTAGTTCTGCTCCAGCTTGATCACTTGCAGCGCCGGAAAATCCTGCGGCAAGCGCTTGAGGTTGTCCAGCGTGGCGCCGCGCCAGCCGTAGATCGATTGGTCGTCGTCGCCCACGGCGGTGAAGTGTGCGCGCGCGCCCACCAGCAGCTTGAGCAGCTCGTACTGGGTGGCGTTGGTGTCTTGGTATTCGTCGATCAGCACGTGGCCGAGCTGCGCCTGCCAGCGCGCGCGCACCTCGGGCTGGCGTTGCAGCAGCAGCAGCGGCAGGCCGATCAAGTCATCGAAATCCACGCTCTGGTAGGCCGCCAGCCGCTCCTGGTACTTGGCCATGACGAGGGCGATCTGGCGCTGCGCTTCGTCCTTGGCTTGGGCCAACGCCTGCGCGGCATCGAGACCGGCGTTTTTCCAGCCGCTGATGGTCCACTGCCAGTGGCGCGCCGTGACCGAATCGGTGCTGGCGCCGCAGTCTTTGAGCAGCGAGGCCACGTCGTCGCTGTCGAGGATCGAGAACTGGGGCTTGAGGCCCAGCGCCGCGCCGTCCTGGCGCAGCAGCCGCACCCCGAGGGCGTGAAAGGTGCAGATCAGCACCTGCTGCGCGGCACGGCCAGCCAGCGCGCGGGCGCGTTCGCGCATTTCGGCGGCGGCTTTGTTGGTGAAGGTGATGGCGGCGATGCGCTCCGGGGCCAGCCCGTGCTGGATCAGGCGCGCGATCTTGTGCGTGATCACGCGCGTCTTGCCCGAGCCGGCCCCGGCCAGCACCAGGCACGGGCCGCCGAGGTGCGCGACGGCCTGGAGCTGGGCGGGGTTGAGGCCGGAGGACATGGGGTGGGTGGGGAATGCGGGGGTGTGCAGGCGGGGTAGAGCGGCGATCATATGCGGCCCCAGCATCAGCATCAGCATCAGCGCATCAAGCTGCTCTGCCCAACCCTTGATCCGTTCGCCCTGAGCTTATCGAAGGGCCGCCAAGCACCAAGCACCACGACTTGCAGCGACAATCAGCCGCGTGTTTGACATCCTGCTCGTCACCTTTCCCTTTTTTGCCCTGGTGCTGGCCGGTTACGCCGCCACGCGCCGGGGCTGGCTGGCCCTGAGCGCGATTCCGGGGCTCAATGCCTTCGTGCTCTACTTTGCCCTGCCGGCGCTGCTGTTTCGCTTTGGCTCCACCACGCCGATCGCGCAACTGCTGGACGCGGCGGTGTTTGGCATCTATCTGCTGGTGGCGCTGCTGCTGGTGGCGCTGGTGGTGTGGCTGTCGCGCCGGCGCGGCCTGAGCTGGAACGACGCCGCCTTTGGCGCGCTGGTGGTGGCCTTCCCCAACACCGGCTTCATGGGCGTGCCCTTGCTGGCGGCGCTGCTGGGGCCGCACAGCGTGGGCACGGTGATGGTGCTGATCGTGGTCGATATGGTGCTCACCAGCTCGCTGTGCATTGCCTTGTCGCGCCTGAGCGGGCAGGCCGGCGGGGCGCTGGCGGCGGCCGGGCAGGCGCTGCGCGGGGTGCTGGCCAACCCCATGCCGTGGGCGATCGTGCTCGGCGCGCTGGCCTCGGCCTACGGCTTGCAGCTGCCCGGGCCGTTGCAGCAAACGGTGTGGCTGCTGGCGGATGCGGCCACCCCGGTGGCGCTTTTTACCCTGGGCGCGGTGCTGGCGCGGGCCTATCTGCAAACTGCGGCGCTTGATCAGGCTCAGGCGCAGCCGACGCGGGTGCAGGCACTGGCCGAGCCGCTGCAACTGGCGCTGCTCAAGCTGCTGCTGCACCCGCTGCTGGTGTGGCTGGTGGGCACGGGGGCGATTGCGCTGGGCGTAGCGCTCGATCCCTTTGCCCTGACGGTGATGGTGCTGGTCGCCGCGCTGCCCAGCGCCAGCAACGTGGTGCTGCTGGCCGAGCGCTTCGGGGCCGACAGCGGGCGCATCGCGCGCATCATCCTGCTCTCGACCGCGCTCTCATTCCTCAGCTTTGCGGCGGCGGTGGCGTGGCTGGGGCCTTGAATGCGGATCTTGGATTTTGGGTTTTTTAGCCTGATTGCGTGATAATCTTGAACACGTATTCATTCGGAGCCTGTGCTGTGACCACTTCGATTCGACTAACCCCCGAAACCGAGCAAAGGCTCGATTACTTAGCCTCCCACACTGGGCGCAGCAAGGCTATGTGCCTGCGCCAGATCATTGAGCAGGGGCTCGATGAAATGGAGGATTACTACCTCGCCGCCGAAGTGCTGGAGCGGGTGCGCAAAGGCCAGGAGCCGGTGCACAGTGCCGCCGACTTAAGAAAAGACCTTGGTCTGGACACTTGAATACGCCGACAGCGCCAAGTCGGCTTTGCGCAAGCTCGACCCCCAAACGGCGCGGCGCATACTCGACTTCATGGACGAGCGCATAGTGGGCCAGCAAAACCCACGCCGCAGCGGCAAAGCCTTGAGCGGCCCGCTGGGGGCGTTCTGGTGTTATCGGGTGGGCGCTTGTCGGGTGATTTGCGACATCAAGACTCCAACCTGCGGGTGCTGGTGCTTCAGGTAGGCCACCGGCGCGAGGTCTATCGCTAAGGCGCGCACCGCACCGTGGCGCCGCTACAGGCTGACCGGGTCCACGTCGATGGCCCAGCGCAGCAGGCCGCGCCCGGCGGGCTGGCGGCGCAGCGCGTGCAGCAGCGGCTGCCAGGCATTCAGGAAGGCTTGCAGCGCCGGGCGTGAGGGGCTCTCCAGCAGCATCTGGGCGCGCTCGACCCCGGCCACGCGCTGCACCGTGAGCGGCAGCGGCGGGTAGAGCGTGAGCTGCGCCAAGCCCGGCAGACCAGCGGCTTGCGCGGCGGCATGGGCCGCTTGCAGCCACGCCTGCGCCGTGGCCTGGCTGCGGGCTTCGGCGCGCAGCAGCGCCTGGAAACTAAAGGGCGGCATTTGCGCGCTGGCGCGCTCGCGCAGTTGCTGCGCCGCAAAGGCCGGGTAGTCGTGGCGCGCCAGCGCCGCAAACAACGGATGCTGCGGGTACCAGGTTTGCACCCACAGTTCCACTGCGGCCTGCTGCGCGGCCACGAAAGCGGCGTCGCGCCCGGCGCGCCCGGCGGCTTGCAGCAGCAGCGCAAACAGGCGCTCGGGGGCGCGGTAGTCGCTAGAGAACAAGCCGCTGTCCACATTCAGGCCCGCCACCAGCGTGATGCGCCTAAAGTCGTGCCCCTTGGCCACCATCTGGGTGCCCACCAGCACATCCACCTCGCCCTCGTGCATTTGGCTCAGGCGCTGGTGCAGGCTGCCCTTGGCGCGTGTGCTGTCGGCGTCCAGCCGCGCCACCCGCACCGGGCCGCCATCGGGGCGGCGCGCCTCGGCCAGCAGCTCGCCCAGGTGTTCCTCCACTTGCTCGGTGCCGCGCCCGACCGGGGCGATGTCGAGGTTGCCGCATTCGGGGCAGGCGCGCGGCACCCGGCTGGCGTGGCCGCAGTGGTGGCAGCGCAGGCTGCGGTCGATCTTGTGAAACACGGCGTGTGCGCTGCAGTGCGGGCAGTCGCTTTTCCAGCCGCAGGCGTGGCAGGCCAGCACCGGGGCATAGCCGCGCCGGTTCAGCAGCACCAGGCTTTGCTCGCCGCGCGCGGCGCGCTCGGCCAGCGCCGCCAGCAGCGGTGGGGCAATCAGGCACTGTTTGGGCTGCTGGTTCAGGTCCAGCAGGCGCAACCGGGGCAGCACCGCCCCGGCGATGCGCCCCGGCATGTGCAGCCGCTGGTAGCGCCCTTGCTCGGCGGCGTGCCAGCTCTCCAGCGCCGGCGTGGCCGAGCCCAAGATGACCTGACAGCGCGCCGTGCGCGATTCGAGCTGCGCCCGGTACACCGCCAGATCGCGCGCCGAATAACGGGCGCCGTCTTGGCTTTTGTAGCTGGGGTCGTGCTCTTCATCGACCACGATCAGGCGCAAGCGCGGCAGGCTGGCAAAGATGGCCATGCGCGTGCCCAGCACGATGCGCGCCTGCCCGCTGTGCGCCGCCAGCCAGTGGCGCAGCCGCTGCGCCGGGGTCAGGCCGCTGTGCAAGGAGGCCACCGTGTGCGCGCCAAAGCGCTCACAAAAGCGCGCCTCCAGTTGCGGCGTCAGGTTGATCTCGGGCACCAGCACCAGCGCCTGCGCCTGCGGGTCGCGCTGCAGCAGCGTTTGCGCGGCGCGCAAATAGACCTCGGTCTTGCCGCTGCCGGTGGCTCCAAACAGCAGCACTGGTTGCGTGCCTTGCTCCAATGCGGCCAACACGGCGGCCTGCTCTGGGCTCAGGTCGGGCATGGGAGCGGCCCAAGACGGTGCCTCACCCTCCCCTGCGCCTGCGAAGGCCACACCCTCCAGCTTTTTCAAGCGCCGCTGCAAGGCGGAGGCGTCGAGCTCGCGCAACTGGGGCGGCAGCGCCGCCAGCGCCACTTCGCCCAGCGCGCGCTGGTAGTAACGGGCAGCAAACTCGAGCAGCGCGCGCCAGTTGGCCGACAAGGGCGGCAAGGCGGCAAAGGCTTCCAGCACAGGCCGCAGGGAGCCAGCCACCAAACCATCGGGGGGCTGCAAGCGCACCCGCCAAACAATCCCCAGCAGCTCGCGCGTCCCCAAGGGCACGCGCACCAAAGCCCCCTCCTGCAGCAGCTCAGGGCTCCAGTAGCTCAGGCTGTCGCCCAGCCCGCTGTGGGCTGGGGTGGCCAGCACCACCTCGACCCAACAAGCTGCAATTGGCGGCGAAAGTTCAGTCATGGCGTTGAAAACGAGGCCAAGTCTCTGATTCCCTTGAGGTTGCCACAGTTGCTCAGCGCTTCTGTGGATAACTTTGTGGATAGCCCTTGAATCGGGCCACCAAGAGCTTGAAAATCAAAGCCTTGACTGCGCTGCCCAGAAAACAGGCAGCCGGTCAAGGCCTAATCAGATCAATGGGTTGCACCATAAGACCGAGGCGTCTAAGGTTGTCCCGGGGGTTTGGGCCGGTTTCTGCGACGCCCCCAAAATTTGTGCATAAGGCACGCCACCGGCTTGTTTCAGGCTCCCTTTTTGTGTTAGCTCAAGCCCCTCTGGCAAGCGCTCCACTCAAGCGCGCAGGCGCATCTGGCGCGAGTGTCCATGCACCGCCTCAACCAGCGCCTGCACGCTCTCGGGCGGGGTGTGCTGGCTGATGCCGTGCCCGAGGTTGAAAATGTGGGTCGGGCCGGGGCGGCTGGTGTCGGTGTGCGGGGCGCCAAACTGCTCCAGCACCCGCACCGCCTCCGCCGCCACCTGCTCGGGCGTGGCAAAGAGCGCATTTGGGTCTAGGTTGCCTTGCAGCGCCTTACCCGGGCCACCCGCCACACCGCCCACCGCCGCGCGCGCCTTGCCCAAGTTGACGGTCCAGTCCAGCCCCAGCACCTCGCAGTCCAGCGCCGCCATTTCGGCCAGCCACAGCCCGCCGCCCTTGGTGAACACCAGGCGCGGGATGCGCTGCCCGGCGTGCTCACGCGGCAGTTGCGCCAGCACGCGCGCGGTGTAGGCCAGGCTAAAGCGCTGGAACGCGCCGTCGGCCAGCACCCCGCCCCAGCTGTCGAAAATCATCACCGCCTGCGCCCCGGCCTCGATCTGCGCGCGCAGGTACAGCGCCACCGCGTCGGCGTTGAGCTCCAGAATGCGCTGCATCAAGTCTGGGCGCCGGTAGAGCATGGATTTGACCAGCCGGTAGTCGTCGCTGCCGCCGCCCTCCACCATGTAGCAGGCCAGCGTCCAGGGGCTGCCGGAAAAGCCGATCAGCGGCACCCGGCCGGCCAGTGCGCGCCGGATCGAGGTCACGGCGTCGAACACATAGCGCAGCCGCTCCATGTCGGGCAGCGCCAGCGCCGCCACGTCGGCCTCGGTGCGCAGCGGGCGCTCGAATTTGGGCCCCTCGCCTTGGGCAAAGCTCAGGCCCAAGCCCATGGCGTCGGGCACGGTGAGGATGTCGGAAAACAAGATCGCCGCATCCAGCGCGTAGCGCTCCAGCGGCTGTAACGTGACTTCGGTGGCGTAATCCGGGTTGGTGGCCAAGCCCATGAAGCTGCCCGCGCGCGCCCTAGAAGCGCGGTACTCGGGCAGGTAGCGCCCGGCTTGGCGCATGAGCCAGATTGGGGTGTAGTCGGTGGCCTGGCGCAGGCAGGCGCGCAGGAAGGTGTCGTTTTGCAAGGGGGCGTAGGCGGTGTTCATGGGGTCGATTGTCGCGCAGCGCGCGGGGTGCCGAGCCAGTGTGTCCCACCGCCAAAACCAGCGTGGCGCTCGGCCCTAGGCGAAAACACCCTCACCATCGACCACTTGCAGCAGCGCCACCAGGGGCAGGCCACCTTTGGCCACTTCGTCGGGCGGCTGCGGCGCGGGCAATTTGAGCCGGTGCTGGCGCAAAACGCAGATTACGGCATCTGGCACGAGCTTGGGCCCCAGCCTTGATCCAGGTCAATGCCTCAGCAGCCTTGTCGCCTCGGCCAATCAAGCCGTGGTCAGCACAGCATCCGCGGTCTGCCCCCGGCTTCTCCGGTTTCTCCGGTTTCTCACCGGTCTCTCAGCCAGCGTTGCCCAAGGGGCGTCCTCCGGTAGCGCTGCTTGCTGCTGCGTGGTGTTTCGGGTCGGGTCATTTCCACCAGACCAGAATCGAGCGCCGGCAATAGGTAAGCTTGCCGAAAATGCTTTTCGTCCTTCAGTCCCAGGGCTTGCTGCAATCCTGTTCGTGACAACGCTTCCTGCAAGGCCAACACGACCCGCCCAACTTCGGGGGTGACTTCGGGGGTGACTTCGGGGGTGACTTCGGGGGTAACTTCGGGAGGTATCGTACGGACCAGGGGATGAACGGGCAATCGGATCACGAACGAAAGTCGATCCTCATCCGATTCAAACAGCGGCGCGGGCGAGCCATTTGCAGCCATCACCTTGAGGATTTTCGGGATGCCTGTCGAGCGGCCCTCGGTCAGATCAAGCTCCTTCAAGAATTCACCGATGCGCCGGTTGCGGTAGCGGCGGCTGACCGCACGCCCCGCCTGAAAGTCCTCGAGCCGGATCGACCGATCCGGTCCGGGGAAGCTCAAGATGACCAGTTCTTCGTTGCTTATGCGCACCTCGATGGGTTCGCGCTCTTCGTAGGATCGGTGATAGACCGCATTGACCAAGGCCTCCTTGAGGGCGGCATAAGGGAAGTTCCAGACGCGCGTGGCTTCGGCCCGGTCCGGGTGCTTGATAATCGTCTCGCGCAGGTAGTTGCGCTGGATATAGCTCAAGGCCTCGCGGGTCATCCGGGCCAGCGGACCCTTGAAAATCTTGGGTATACGGATTTAATGGTTGATGGGGCACCTTCACCCCATCAATCTGATACCACCCTCAGATGGTTGATAGATCGACTCCGTAGTTGAGTTCCTCTGCGAAGTCCGGCAGTCCGTAACCGATGGTTTTCTTGTAGAAAGGAGAGACCTTCGCAGTCGGTGCCTTCTTCTTGTGCTTCGTGGTGTAGAGCATTCGTGCCCGCATCACCTCGAAGGAGTAACCGCGCCCTTCACGGTTCTTGTCCTTGGCCAGTCGGTTGATGGACTCCGTGTAAGCGTTGGTGACGGGCATGTCCGTCTCGAAGTAGGTCATGGTCTCTTCGCGCCAGTTTCCCACTGCCCTGACCAGATCGCTCCAGACTTCCTTTTGGCCCTTCGGGATGGTGGCTATCCACTCGTCCAGGGCGGCTTCTGCCTGGAGCCGTGTGGTGGCGTCCCAGATGCCGTAGAAGCGCTCCTTGTGCTCGTAGGCGGCCAGCAGTTGCGGGAACGCGCCTGTCCAGGTCTCCATGATGAGGCGCTCCCGGTCTGAGACTTCGTGAGCGCGTTTCAGCAGGATTTTCCGGTCTCCCTTGAGTCCGGCTCTGGGACGGTTTCAGCTCCTTTCTGAGGCCCTTGCGCACTCTCTCTAGGGCATCGTTGGCCATGCGCACCACATGGAACTTATCGACCACGATACGGGCCTGGGGCAGCACAGCCTTGACCGCTGCCCGGTAGGGGTTCCACATGTCCATGCTGACGATCTCGACCTTCTGCCGGTCTTTCAGCTTCATTAGGTAGTTGGTCACCACGTCCTGGCGGCGGGTGGCCAGCAGGTCGAGCAGGGTTCGCTCCTCAATGTTGGTCAGAATGCAGCGGTAGCGCTTGTTCAGGTATAGCTCGTCAATGCCCAGGATGCGGGGCGTCTCGAAGCGGTGCCAGCGCCCCAGCAACTCGGCGCGGGCGTTGAAGATGTCGCGCACCGTCTTCTCGTCCAGGCCGGTCTGTGCCGCCACAAAGGTGTAGGGGTGGTTGAAGGATTCCTTCTCCACGTACTCATGCAGCCGCAGTGTCATACGGAATCCGTCCACCATCTCCGGTAGCTGGGGCCTGAATGTTGTCTTGCAGGCCCGGCAGGTGTATCGGCGGCGGACCACCCAGAGAGTGACCCGCTTGCCGTGGATGGGCAGATCACGATAGGGAACGTCACGCTTGCCGAACCGTACGAACTCACCCTGCACGCCGCATTCCTCGCAGGCGATGGGATCGGGCACGTCCACCTGGAAGTGCATTTCGTCGTCGGTTGATTTGCAGCCCAGTACTTGGTATTGCGGCAGGTGAAGGATGTTGTCGGGAAGTTCGGTCATGGTGTTGTATAGGCGTAGGTGTCAGTCAGATCCATCCGGCTCGGCATTGGTGTTTGCTTTTTTACCCAACAAGCTGCTGGAAACGAAAAGTAAGGCACCGAGGACAATTGCAATATCAGCCAGGTTGAAGGCCGGCCAATGCCAGTCTCGCCAATAGAAATCAAAGGAATCCACAACATAGCCGCGAAAGACCCGGTCAATCAGGTTGCCCATGGCGCCACCGAGGATAAGACTGTAAGCGATGGCTTCTCCTTTATGACGATTTTCAAGGATCAGCTTGATCAGAAAAATCGAGACCACTACCGCGATTCCGATAAAAAAGTAGCGCTGCCAGCCTCCACCATTCGCAAAAAGACTGAATGCGGCACCGGTATTCCATACGTGTACCCAGTTAAAGAATGAGGTCACTGAAATAGACTCGCCATATGCCATTGATTGTTGCACCAGCCATTTTACGGCCTGATCAGACGCTGCCAGCAGGCCCGATATGGACAATAGGGCATACGGCGAGAGCTTTTTGCCAATAATGAGCATTATTTAACCCTTCAACGCCAAAATGCGTCTAGCACCGTTAAGTACAATGACCCCCACGATGGTGCCGATAATCAGATCCGGATAATTGGACCCGGTCCACGCGACCAGAGCGCCGGCGGTGATGACCCCCAGGTTGATCACCACGTCGTTGGCCGAGAATATCCAGCTTGCCTTCATGTGCGCCCCGCCCTCCCGATGTTTGGATATGAGCAGCAGACAGGCGGTATTGGCAATCAATGAGACGAAGGCGATGGCTATCATCACCAGCCATTCAGGCTCACTACCGAAAACAAAGCGTCGCACCACCTCGACGAGTACGCCGATAGCCAAAATCAGTTGCAGTACCCCTGCCAGATGCGCGGCACGTACCTGCATTTTCGCACTGCGCCCTACGGCATAGAGAGCCAGGCCATAGACGGCTGCATCGGCAAACATATCCAGGGAATCAGCGATCAGGCCGGTAGACTGGGCGATCAGACCGGCAGTCATTCCCACCACGAACATGATCGCATTGATACCGAGCAACACGCGCAGAGTGCCTGACTCCTGCGTAGCAGAGACTGCCGAGCTCTCAGCGGCCTTGATCGTCTCTGGGTCGGCAATGACGGTTTCCTGAAGAGAGGCGCCTAGCCCCAAGGTCGCCAGTTTCGCGGTAATGGGCTCAGCCTCGCCGTCATGCACGACCTTCAACCGGCGGTTCGACAAGTCGAAGGACAGTGCCCGAATCTCCTCAAAGCCGTTCAGGGCTAGGCGAATCATTCGTTCTTCTGATGGACAGTCCATCTTCGGCACGGCATAAACACTGACCCATCTCCCTGGCGCCTCGGAGGAGGCCTGTATATCGGTATCCGCTGCGGACGTTGCATCACCGCCACAGGCGCCACCACAGGATTTGCTCATGATACGACTCCACTTGAACAATGTTGTGGTACCATTTTAAACTATAAAGCTACTATAAGGTCAATAGAGTAAAGAATCCGTTGGGGAGGAGGCTGATGCGCATTGGTCAGTTGGCGCAGTTGGTAGGGGTCGAAACACAGACGATCCGCTTCTATGAACAGCAGGGCTTGTTGCCGCCGCCTGGTCGGCAGGAGAACGGTTACCGTGTCTATACCGAGAAGCATGGTGAGGGGCTGGCCTTCATCCGTCGCTGCAGAATCCTGGGCCTGTCACTGGCTGAGATTCACGAACTACAGAGCTATCAGGACGACCCTCATCAGCCTTGTACCGCCGTCAACGCCTTGCTCGATGATCACATCTCTCATGTGCGGTCGCAGATAACCGCTCTGCAAGCGCTTGAGAAACAACTCGTTTCACTGAGAGCGAGTTGCAACGATGACCGGAAAGTTGAGGCGTGTGGGGTTCTTGCTGGAATTAGCGAAGGAAACATGCACCAGCAGTAGGTGAAGCATCAACCAGATAATCCGATGAGATGCCGGTCTGTCTCACTCTCATGCAAAGGTAAGATCAACCATTTAATCCGCTTACCCGCGGTCGTCAAACGGTACCTTGGCCGTCAGACTCAACAGCTCCTGCTCGGAGTCGCCCTTGGCCTCAACGGTACTGCTGTAGCGACGAATGTAATACCGCCAAACCTTGTGCTTGGCAGTCACCGACTCCGGTGCTTTGTAGGGCCGGGTCTGACCGCCCGGTGCCCATAGCACGATCAACTTGCGACCCTCAAGCTCCTCGATGCTCAGCACAGGAAAGTACGGCGGCTGTATCAACTGGCAGCGGGCCAGCAGTTCCCGCTGAATTTTGTCGAGCTGGTTATCGGCCAGCCCCGCCGGCGGGAACACCGGTTGGCCGTTGGCATCACAATCTTGGCCGATCACCACATAACCGCCGCCGAGGTTTTCGAAGTCGTTGGCGAAGGCGCACACGGTGCGGATGATCGGGTCCGGATTCCATCCGGCTTTGTACTCGATGCGCTCGCCCTCGACTGTGCGCTGACGCAGCAGGTCGGTGAGGCTGATGGGGAGTTTGCTCACGTTCATTTCGTGCGGTCTGCTGCGCCTTGGGCAAGGCCTACACATATTTCAGGGGATGCGTCGCGTCCGCAGGCAAGTTCGTTGCGGATTAACCCGACCCCAGCAGCCGCTGGTGCTCGATCTTGATGCAGCGCTCGCGCACCACCTGCAACCCGGCGGCGGCGGCGCGGGCCTCGGCCTCGGGGTGCGCCACGCCCAGTTGCAGCCACAGCGTGGCGGCCCCGAGCGCGATGGCAGACTCGGCCAGTGGCGGCACTTGGTCGCTTTGGCGAAACACATCCACGATGTCCAGCCGCAGCCCCTCGGCCGCCAAGGCGGCGGCGGCATGCTCTAGGCTGGCGTGGCAGGGCTGGCCCAGAATAGTCTGCCCAGCCGCGACCGGGTTCACCGGCAGCACCCGGTAACCCTGCTGCAACAGGTACTGCGCCACCTGATGGCTGGGCCGCTCCGGCTGCGGCGAAAGCCCCACCACGGCCACGGTGTGGCTGTGGCGCAGCAAGGCGCTCAGTTCGGTGTCGTTCATGGCCGCACCATCGGCCAGCCGCGCCGCGCCCAGGCGCTCATGCCACCTTCGACGAAGCGCACGTGCGTGAGGCCGGCGGCGTGCAGTTGCTCGGCCACGCGCGCCGAGCGGTTTTGGGTGTTGCAGATCAGCAGCAGCGGCTGGGCCGGGTCGCGTGGCAGCTCGTTGATGCGGCTGGCCAGTTGCGACATGGGCAGCAGCACCATGCCCGGGGCCACGCCGTGCGCGTGCTCCGAGGGCTCGCGGATATCGACCAGCACGGCGCGGCCGGATTCGAGCAGCGCACGGCCTTCGTCCAGGCTCACTTGCATGGCGGGGTTGGCGGAGGAGCAGGCGTTCAAGGTCATGATGCTGAGGGCCAGCAAGGCCGCTTTGAGGAAAGTTGAGATGGGCATGAGGGATTCAAAGTTGCGCCAGCGCGGCGCGCAGTTCTTCTACGGTCAGGATTTCCGACAGCAGCAGCGGCGCACGCCCCGGTGCATGCAGCACATAGACCGGGATGCTGTTGCGCCCCAGCCGCGCCAGCGAGGCGGTCACGGCCGGGTCGCGCAGCGTCCAGTCGGCGCGCAGCAGCACCACCTTGCGCGCCGCCACGTCTTGCAAAAAACGTTCGTCGGCCAGCGCGTTGTGCTTGTTGTAGAGGCAGCTCACGCACCAGGCGGCGGTGTAATCGATGAACACCGTGCGCCCTTGCGCCAGCAGCTCGGCCTCGCGCTGCGGGCTCCAAGCCTCCCAGTACAGCCCGGCGACGGCGGTCGGGGTGCCGCGCTCGGCACCGGCGCTGCTGGAGGTGTTGGAGGTGCTGGGTTGTGCGTGCAGCATGGGGCCCAGCAGCCACAGCCCGCCCAAGAGCGCCAGCAGCGCCAGCGGGGCCATCCAGCGCCGCATCAGGCCGCCCCGGCCCACGGCCCACAGCAGCCAGGCCAGCAGCAGCAGCAGCATGAGCAGGCCCGCAGCGGCGTCGATGCCCCCCTGATGGCCCAGCACCCACAGCAGCCAGACCACGGTCGCCAGCATGGGGAAGGCCAGCCACTGGCGCAGCGTTTCCATCCACGCCCCAGGGCGCGGCAGGGCGCGCACCAGCGCCGGCACCCAGGTGGCGGCCAGGTAGGGCAGCGCCATGCCCAAACCGAGCGCGGCAAACACCGCCAGCGCCTGCGCCGGGGCCAGCGTGACCGCCAGCCCGAGCGCCGCCCCCATGAAGGGCGCGGTGCAGGGCGAGGCCACGGCCGTGGCCAGCACCCCGGTGAGGAAGGAGTCGGCGTTGGGGTTGCGCACGCGCAGGCTGGCCAGCGCGCTGGGCAGCATCGGGCCAAACTGGAACAGACCGGCCAGATTCAGCCCGATCAGGGTAAAGAGGGCCGCCAGCGCCGCCACCACGGCCGGGTTTTGTAACTGAAAACCCCAGCCCAGTTGCTCGCCCGCCGCGCGCAGCCCCAGCAGCAGCGCGCCCAGCGCCAGAAACGAGAGCACCACACCGGCGGTGTAGGCCAGTCCGCCCAGGCGCAGGCGGCGCCGGTCTTGGGCGTGCTGCGAAAACGACAGCACCTTGAGCGCCAGCACCGGGAACACGCAGGGCATGAGGTTGAGGATCATGCCGCCGATCAAGGCCCCGAGCAGCGCCGCCCACAGCGTCAGGCCCGGAGCCGGGGCGGCCGCGCGCGCCGCCTCGGCGGCCAAGGCCGCAGCCAGCGCGTCCGAGACCCCGGTCGGGGCCGCCACGGCAGGCCAGCCGCCGGGTACCGGCAGCTCCATGCGCACCCCGGCCGCCCCCGGCGGCGGGTCGGCCAGCGCCAGCACCAGCGGCAGTTGCTCGGGTGAGGCGGAGCGAAAGGGGTTGAGCGGGATGCTGGCGTGCCAGACCCCGCCCTCCCAGCGCTGCTGCCAGGCGGCACCGGGCTGGATCAGGGCGCCGATTTCGGGGAAAAACTCCAGCGCCCGCCCCTGCCACGCCGCAGGCAAGCCGTGCAGCGTGGCTTGCAGCGCCTGCTCACCCACCACCAACTGGCTGGCCCCGGCCGGCAGCGCCACCGGGCGCGCGCCCCAGGCGGCCTCGAACGCCGCCGCGTGCGCCACCGTGGCCATTTGCGCCGGAATGCGCACCTGAAAGCGTGCCTCTTGCGGGATGCACTCCTCGCGGCAGATCAGCCAAGTGGCCAGCACCTCAAGCTCCAGCGCCGCCGCCGCAAAACCCGGCCGCACCTCGAGCGGGATCGGCAGCAGCACCGTGTCTTTGTAGCCGTAGTTGGCCAGCTCACCGAGCGGAAATTTGCGCGGCGTCGGCCATGCAATGGCCCCGGGCACCACGTGGCCCGGCAACTGCCACTCGAATTCGGTCGGCAAGCCAGAGTCGCCGGGGTTTTTCCAGTAGCTGTGCCAGCCCGGTGCGTGCTCGATCTGCAAACCCAGCCACAGCGGCTGCCCCGGCGCCACGCCCTGCGGCGCATGGACCAGCAGCGACGTGCGCGATTCCGGCGTGAGCACGGGGGCCGAAACCTGTGCGCCAGCCAACGGCACGCCCAGCCCGAGGCAGGCGCCCAGCAGAAAAACCCAGAAAATTTTGAACATGCGCAGCAGTGTAAACACCCACGGATAGTGAGCCGGCGCCCGGGGGTAAAGTTCCCGTACCCCCTGGGGCTTATCGCCAATGGCCGGCTGGGCGAACCGGGGCGCCAGCCGGCGCTACTCGACCTCGCGCTTGGGCTTGCTCAAATCCACCCCCAGTTGCTTGAGTTTGCGGTACAGGTGGGTGCGTTCGAGCCCGGTTTTTTCGGCCACGCGGGTCATGGAGCCGTTTTCTTGGCTCAGGTGAAATTCGAAATAGGCCTTTTCGAAGGCGTCGCGGGCCTCGCGCAAGGGCGCCTCAAACGTGAAGCGCTGCAGGCCCGGCGCCTCATCGGGCAATCGGCCGGCTGCCTGCGGGGGTGCTGCGGCTTCTGGGCTCGACACCGGCGCGCAGATGCCCCCCACCCCGGTCGCGCTGGTAGGCTTGCCCGGCGGCGCCGAGCGGGTCTGGGCCCGGCTCAGCCCCTTCTCCACCGTTTGCAGCAGTTTTTGCAGGGTGATGGGCTTTTCCAGGAAGGCCATGGCCCCGATGCGGGTCGCCTCCACCGCCGTCTCGATGGTGGCGTGACCGCTCATCATGATCACGGGCATGGTGAGCAAGCCAGTCGCGGCCCATTCCTTGAGCAGGGTCACGCCGTCGGTGTCGGGCATCCAGATGTCGAGCAACACCAAGTCCGGGCAGCCGGCTTGCCGCAATTCACGCGCCCGGCTGGCGTTTTCGGCCAGCTCCACCGCATGCCCCTCGTCGTTCAAAATTTCGAACAACAACTCGCGTATGCCGAGCTCGTCGTCAACCACCAAGATGTTTGCCATGCTGCCCCGCTAGTCTTCCCGTGCCATGCCCAATTTTGTTGCTAATTTGCAACCCGCAATGATAGCGAGACTTGCGCCCCACCCTGGCCGTCCCCATCTTCCCATTGGCCGATGTCGATGCGGCCGCCGTGTTCGTCGATGATTTTTTTCACCACCGCCAGCCCCAAGCCGGTGCCCTTGACCTTGGTCGTGACGTAAGGCTCGAAGGCGCGCTTGAGGATGGCCTCGGAAAAGCCCGGCCCGTGGTCCAGCACCTGCAGCCGCACCCAGCGCCCGCCTTCAGAGGCGCGGCTGCGCAGCAGCACCGCCGGCGCACCGGGCGGGGTGGCGTCCTGCGCGTTTTGCACCAGATTGTGGACCACCTGGCGCAGTTGCTGGGCGTCGGCCAGCACCGGCGGCAGGCCGGCCTGCAAGTCGAGCTGCACCGGCACCTCGGCGGCCTCGTAGAGCGCCACGATGTCGCGCACATGGGTGTTGAGGTCGAGCGGCTCCAGTTGCGCGGCCGGCAGGCGGGCGTAGTCGCGGAATTCGTTCACCAGCCGCTTCATGGCATCGACCTGATCGACGATGGTCTTGACCGATTTGTCGAGCAAGGCGCGCTCGCTGCCCTCGAGCTTGGGTTGCAGCTTCATGGCCAGCCGCTCGGCGGCGAGCTGGATCGGGGTGAGCGGGTTTTTGATCTCGTGCGCCAGCCGCCGCGCCACCTCGGCCCAGGCCTGGGCGCGCTGGGCCGAGATGATTTCCGAGACGTCATCGAACACCAGCAACTGCTCACCGCTGGGCAGCAAGGCGCCACGGGCGATCAGGGTCAGACCCGGGCGCTGGCTTTCAGAGGGGGCGGTGGCGCCCACGCCGGGGTGCAAATCCACCGATTGCTGCCAATGCTGGCCTTCTTGCTGCGCCGGATCGGCCAAGAAACGGTCGAACTGCTGCTGCACAAATTCGGCAAAGCCGTGCAGGCCGGGCACGGCCTGCATGCCCTGGCCGATGTATTCGGCCATCGGCGCGCGCAAGATGCGCGTGGCACCGGGGTTGGCGCTCACCAGGCGCTGCCGCGCATCCAACACCACCACCCCGGCGCTGAGGTTGTCGAGCAGGGTTTGCAAGTTGGCGCGTGCGGCATCGACTTGGCCGATGCTGCGCTGCACCGCCAGGCGCGCATCCAGCAGCTCTTGCGTCATGTGGGCAAAGGTGCGCGTCAGGCCGGCCAGCTCGTCTTTGGCGGGCAGGGCTTGCTTGGGCGTGAGGTCGCCGCGCGCCACGTCGCGCATGCCCTCGGCCAGCACCAGCAGCGGGCGCATCAGTTGCTGGCCCAGCAGCAGCGCCAGCAACACGGCGCCGAAGGTGGCCAAAAACAGCGCCAGCGTGAGGGTGCCGATGTACATGCTGCGCAAGCCGTCGCGCGCCAGCGCACGCTCCTGGTACTCGCGGTTGGCCAGTTGCACCGACAAGGCGTCGGCCACCAAGGCCGCTGGCAGGGCCGAAGTGACTTGCAAAAAACGCGGCTCCTGCCCGATGCCAAAACCGTGCGGCTCCACCAACACCAGCACGCGCACGCGGGGCAGTTGCGCGCGCGTCAGTCCCAGCACCTGCTGCGGGTCGGTCAGCGTTTCGAGCTCTTCCAGGCCCTCGATGCGGGTCAGCACGCGCTCGCTGCGAACCTGGCGCAGCAGGGCCGATGTGGGCGCAGGGGGCAGCAGATCAAAGCGCGATTCCCCCGCCGAGCCGATGGCGCGCCCGGCGGCGTTCCACAACACCACGTCATCGGCTTGCATCTGGGCCCGCAGGCCCTCAAGGCTGAGCGCGGCCATCACATCGCTTTGCTCGCCCAGCATCAGGGCGCCGCTGCGCGACTTGGACGCCAGATCGGCCGCCAGGGTGTCGAGCGTGGTGCGCCCCAAATTGAGCCCAGCGCTGAGCGCCGTTTCGACGCGCACGTCGAACCAGGTTTCGATCGAGCGCGATACGAACTGGTACGACACCACGTAGATCAGCAGACCGGGCAAAAAGCCGACCAGGGCAAAAATGGCCGCCAGCTTGACCTGCAAACGGCTGCCAAAGCGCTTGCGGCGCCAGCGGCTGGCGAGTTTGAAAGCCAGCCACAGCAGCAGCAAGCCCAGCAGGCTGGCCACGCCCACATTGAGCCAGACCAGATAGACGTAGCCCTCGGCCTCGAAGGCGCGGTGGTCGGTGGCCACGGTGAGCAAAAAAAACAGCACCAGCACCACCCCGCCGACGATCACCAGCAGCAGCGCCGCCAGCCAGCGCTGGGTGGCCGCGCTCAAGGGCCGGGCGGTGCCTGCATTCATGGGGCTCAATCGCTGCCCGCAGGCACACGCAGGGTTTGGCGGTACCACACCGACCAGCCATCGTTTTGTGGCGCCACGAGCTGGAACGGACGCGGCAACAGCCGGTCGTCGAGCCGGAATTCGAACTCGACCCGCAAGGCACTGCCGTGGGGCAGCTCGTCGGCGGCCAGCAAGCGCCAGCGCGAGACCGAGGTGGCCGCCGCCATGGCGTCGGCAAAGCTGTCAAGGTTCTGGTGCAGCGCGGTGCCCAGCGCCGCCTCGTTGACCGGCCCCGTGGTGACGCTGACACGCCAGCGCCGCGTCAGGGGCTGGTAGGCCACGCGCACCACGCGCTGCACCGACACCAGGTACTCAGCCGTCCAGTACCAGCGCGGGCGCCGCACCTCGGCCAGCCAGACAAAATGCACCGGCACCCCGCGCAGCAGCACGGATTCGAGGTCGGGCGGCAGCTCGGGGACCAGGCGTGCGCTCAGGCGCAAGCCCTCGGCGTCGCGCAGCAGCTCGACCGGGCCGCTGGCCCAACTGCCACCGGCCAAGCCCAGGCAGAGCAGGCCCAACAGCCACTGCAGCACGCTGGGCCAAGCCCGCGCCGCCTGCTTGCATGGCAGCGGCCGCCACGCCGCTGCGCACCTGGCGGGCTCAGGCGTGCTTGCGCCACAGCGCATAAAAAAATCCATCGGTTTCACGCGCCAGATTGTCACCGATCACCCCCTCACCTTCCGAGGTTTGCTGCGCGCCACTTGTGGCACCCACGCTACAGCCCGGCAGCAACTGCCCCGGGGCCGGCAGGCGCTCGGCATCGGCGTGGCGCTGCGCGAAGGCCTGCACCCCGCGCTCGCCCTCGTCCACAAACACCGAACAGGTGGCGTACAGCAAATGCCCGCCCGGGCGCAACAGCGGCCACAGGGCTTGCAGCAGGCGCTGCTGCTGCGCCACCAGTTGCGCCACGTCGGTGGGGCGGCGCAGCCAGCGCACGTCCGGGTGGCGGCGCACGATGCCACTGGCGCTGCACGGGGCGTCGAGCAAGATGGCGTCGAAGGGCTGGCCGTCCCACCACGCAGCGGGTTGGGCGGCGTCGGCGCAGCGCAGCTCGGCCTGCAAGCCTAGGCGCTGCAGGTTTTGCTCGATGCGTGGGCAGCGTTCGGGGTCGAGCTCGAGTGCCAGCAGCTCGGCGTCGGCGCATTCGAGCAGGTGCGCGGTCTTGCCGCCGGGGGCGGCGCAGGCGTCGAGGATGCGCGGTCGATAGGCTGCCGTTGCCGCCGTTGCCACCCCGCCCGCCGGCTGGACCAAGCCCAAGCCACCCAGCAGCAGCGGCGCCGCCAGTTGCGCCGCACCGTCTTGCACCGACACCCAGCCCTGCGCCCAGCCCGGCAACTGCTGCACCGGCAGCGCCTGCGCCAGCAGCACGCCGTCCACGCCCCAAGCCTGTGCCGCGTGGCCGGCCTGCTGCAGGTGCTGCAAATAGTCGGCACGGCGGCAGCGGCGCCGGTTCACGCGCAGCACCATCGGCGCGGCGCGCTGGTTGGCGCTCAGTATGCCTTGCCAGTGCCCGGGGTGGTCGCGCTGCAGGAGCTCGATCCACCACAGCGGGTGGTTCCAGCGCGCCACCGGGTCGCGCAGCGCCTGCTCGCGCAAGGCGGCGCGCTCGCGCAAAAAACGGCGCAGGCAGGCGTTCACAAAACCGCGCAGCGCGGCCGGCAGCTGCAGCGGGCGCAGCGCCGCCACCGCCTGATCGACCAGGGTGTGGGCGGGGTAGAGCGGCCGCAGCCCGTGCGGCAGCCGCACGCCCTCAGCCGCTGGCGTCAAAGCGGCAGCCTCGGCTGCCTCGGCCGCCGCATCCAGCAAGCCCAGCGCGAGCTCGAGCAAAGCCGCCACCAGCGGCGCTGGCTCCTGGCGGCACAGCAACCGCCGCAGCGCCATCGACAAACCCCAATGGCGCAGCGCATCAAAAACCAGCGCCTGCACCCCCGGCCGCAAGGCCGCCGGCAGCGCCGGCAAGGTCTCGCTCAGCGAACGCCCGGCCGCCACCCCCGCCAGCAGGCGCGCCGCACCAGCCAATTGCTCGGCCAGCGCAGGTTTCACTCGGCGCTGCTGTCGCCGCCCGCGTCGGCCAAGCTGGTGGCCAACGCCACTGCATCGGCCTCAGCGATGGCACGGCGCTCTTCGTCGTCCATGCGCTCTTTGGCGTGGCGCGCTTTGTGGAAGGCCATGCCGGTGCCGGCTGGAATCAGGCGCCCGACGATCACGTTCTCTTTCAGGCCGCGCAGCTCGTCGCGCTTGCCCATGATGGCGGCTTCGGTGAGCACGCGCGTGGTTTCTTGGAACGAAGCGGCCGAGATGAAGGAATCGGTCGACAGCGAGGCCTTGGTGATGCCCAGCAGCACGTTGTTGTAGCTGGCCGGGGTCTTGCCGGCTTTGAGCAAGTCGTCGTTGGTGTTGAGGATTTCGGAGCGCTCGACCTGCTCGCCACCGATGTAGCCCGAGTCGCCCGGGTTGCTCACCACCACGCGGCGCAGCATCTGGCGCACGATCACCTCGATGTGCTTGTCGTTGATCTTCACCCCTTGCAGGCGGTACACGTCTTGCACCTCATCGACGATGTAGCGCGACAACTCCTCGATGCCCAGCAGGCGCAGGATGTCTTGCGGATCGGCCGGGCCGTCGACCACCGACTCGCCCTTGTTCACCACCTGGCCTTCGTGCACCACGATGTTTTTCTCTTTGGGCACCAGGTCTTCCCAGACCTTGCCATCCGGGTCGGTGATCTGCAGCCGCACCTTGCCCTTGGTTTCCTTGCCAAAGCTCACGGTGCCGGTGATTTCGGCCAAGATGCCTTTGTCTTTGGGCGTGCGCGCCTCGAACAGCTCGGCCACCCGCGGCAAACCGCCGGTGATGTCGCGCGTTTTCTGGCCCTCGACCGGAATGCGCGCCAGCACCTCGCCGGGGCCCACGTCCTGGCCGTCGCGCACCTGGATCAGGGCGCCCACTTGGAAGCCGATTGTCACCGAGTGGTCGGTGCCGGGGATTTTGACTTCGTTGCCGGCCACATCGATCAGCTTGACCTGCGGCCGCACCACCTTGGTGACGCCGCGCCGTTTGGGGTCGATCACCACCAGGGTGGACAAGCCGGTCACGTCATCGACCTGCTTGGCCACCGTCATGCCCTCGTGCACGTTCTCGAACTTCACCGTACCGGCAAATTCGGTGATGATGGGGCGCGTCAGCGGGTCCCAGTTGGCCAAAATGGTGCCGGCCTTGATGGCCTGGTCGGGCCGGATCGCCAGAATGGCGCCGTAGGGCACTTTGTGGCGCTCGCGCTCGCGCCCTTGTTCGTCGTGGATGATGATTTCGCCCGAGCGCGCGATCACCACCAGCTCGCCCTTGGTGTTGGTGACGTAGCGCATGGTGGCGTTGAAGCCCACGCTGCCGCTGGACTTGGCCTCCACGCTGGAAGCCACCGCGGCGCGCGACGCCGCACCGCCGATGTGGAAGGTGCGCATGGTGAGCTGGGTGCCCGGCTCGCCGATCGACTGCGCCGCGATCACGCCCACCGCTTCGCCGATGTTGACCGGGCCGCCACGGCCCAGATCGCGCCCGTAGCACTTGGCGCACAGGCCAAAGCGGGTTTCGCAAGTAAGCGCGGTGCGCACGCGCACTTCGTCGATGCCCAGGGCGTCGATCAGGTCGCAGCCGTCTTCATCGACGATCTGGCCAGCCGCAATCACCACCTGCTGGGTTTCGGGGTTGAGCACGTCATCCACCGTGGTGCGGCCCAGAATGCGGTCGCGCAGCGACTCGATCACCTCGCCGCCTTCGACGATGGCGCGCATCAGGGTGCCGTTGGCGGTGCCGCAATCGTCTTCGGTCACCACCAGGTCTTGCGTCACATCGACCAGGCGGCGCGTCAGGTAGCCCGAGTTGGCGGTTTTGAGCGCCGTGTCGGCCAGCCCCTTGCGCGCGCCGTGGGTCGAGATGAAGTACTGCAGCACGTTCAGCCCCTCACGGAAGTTGGCCGTGATCGGGGTTTCGATGATCGAGCCGTCGGGCTTGGCCATCAGGCCGCGCATGCCGGCCAACTGGCGAATCTGCGCCGCCGAGCCGCGCGCGCCCGAGTCGGCCATCATGTAGATCGAGTTGAAGGACTCCTGCTCCACCTCGTTGCCGTGGCGGTCGATGGTTTTTTCCTTTTTCAGGCGCTCCATCATGACCTTGGAGATGTCGTCGCCGGCCTTGCCCCAGATGTCCACTACCTTGTTGTAGCGCTCGCCCGAGGTCACCAGACCGGAGGCGTACTGCTGCGCGATCTCTTTGACCTCGCCTTCGGCACGGGCGATGATGGTGTGCTTCTCGGTCGGCACCAGCATGTCGTCGATGGCGATCGAGATGCCGGCGCGGGTGGCCAGCCTAAAGCCGTTTTGCAGCAGCTTGTCGGCGAACACCACCGTCTCTTTGAGGCCGCACTTGCGAAACGACGCGTTGATGAGCTTGGAGATTTCCTTCTTCTTGAGCGCCTTGTTGATGAGCTCGAAGGGCAGGCCCTTGGGCAAAATCTCGCTCAGCAGGGCACGGCCGACGGTGGTCTGCACCAGCTTGGTAACGGGCGTGAACTGACCGTCTTCCTTGTTTTTCAGGTATTCGGTCAGGCGCACCGACACCTTGGCCGTCAGCTCGGCCACGCCGGCGTCGAGTGCGCGCTGCACCTCGAGAATGTCGGCAAACACCATGCCCTCGCCCTTGCCGTTGATGCGCTCGCGGGTGGTGTAGTACAGGCCCAGCACCACGTCCTGCGAGGGCACGATGGAGGGCTCGCCGTTGGCCGGGAACAGCACGTTGTTGGACGACAACATGAGCGTGCGCGCTTCCATCTGCGCCTCGACCGACAGCGGAATGTGCACCGCCATTTGGTCGCCGTCGAAGTCGGCGTTGAAGGCCGAACACACCAGCGGGTGCAACTGGATCGCCTTGCCCTCGATCAGCAGCGGCTCAAAGGCTTGGATGCCGAGGCGGTGCAGCGTCGGGGCGCGGTTGAGCAGCACCGGGTGCTCGCGGATCACCTCTTCGAGGATGTCCCAGACCACCGGCGTGCCGGCTTCGACTTCTTTTTTGGCCGCCTTGATGGTGGTGGCGATGCCCATCTGCTCGAGGCGCGCAAAGATGAAGGGCTTGAACAATTCGAGTGCCATCAGCTTGGGCAGGCCGCACTGGTGCAGCTTGAGCGTGGGGCCGACGGTGATGACCGAGCGGCCCGAGTAATCGACCCGCTTGCCGAGCAAGTTTTGGCGGAAGCGCCCGCCCTTGCCCTTGATCATGTCGGCCAGCGACTTGAGGGCGCGCTTGTTGGCGCCGGTCATGGCCTTGCCGCGGCGGCCGTTGTCGAGCAGGCTGTCCACTGCCTCTTGCAGCATGCGCTTTTCATTGCGCGCGATGATCTCGGGCGCTTTGAGCTCGAGCAGGCGCTTGAGGCGGCTGTTGCGGTTGATCACACGCCGGTACAGGTCGTTGAGGTCGGAGGTGGCAAAGCGGCCGCCGTCGAGGGGAACGAGCGGGCGCAGGTCGGGCGGCAGCACCGGCAGCACGTCGAGCACCATCCACTCGGGTTTGATGCCCGATTTTTTGAACGCTTCCAGCACCTTGAGGCGCTTGGCGTTTTTCTTGACCTTGAGCTCGGAGCCGGTGAGGTCGTTGCGCAGGCGCTCGATCTCGCTGTCGATCTCGATGCTGCGCAGCAGCTCCTGGATGCCCTCGGCACCCATCTTGGCCACGAACTCGTCGCCGTACTCGCGCTCTTTGGCGTCGAAGTCGTCTTCGCTCATGATGGCGAATTTTTTTAGCGGCGTCATGCCCGGGTCCACCACCACGTAGGCTTCGAAATACAGCACGCGCTCGATGTCGCGCAGCGTCATGTCGAGCACCATCCCGAGGCGGCTCGGCAGGCTCTTTAGGAACCAGATGTGGGCGCAGGGCGCGGCTAGGTCGATGTGGCCCATGCGCTCGCGCCGCACCTTGGTCTGCGTGACTTCAACGCCGCACTTCTCGCAGATCACGCCGCGGTGCTTGAGGCGCTTGTACTTGCCGCACAGGCATTCGTAGTCTTTGATGGGCCCGAAGATCTTGGCGCAAAACAAGCCGTCGCGCTCGGGCTTGAAGGTGCGGTAGTTGATGGTCTCGGGTTTTTTGACTTCACCGAAAGACCAAGAACGGATTTTCTCGGGCGAGGCCAGCCCGATCTTGATGGCATCGAAATGCTCGTCGGGGGTGATCTGCTTGAACAGGTCGAGGAATGATTTCATGGCTACTCCTAAGGGTTGCGCGCAATAGACGGTGCCGAGATGAGGGGATCAAAGGCGCGCCAGGGTAGGCGCCCGAAAGTGCCGCATAGCAGCGCTATGCAAGCTTGCGGGCAACACCCCCTGGCGTGGCTTTGGCCCCTCATCCCCGTTCGAGTTCGATATCGATGCCTAGGGATCGAATCTCTTTGACCAGCACGTTGAAGGACTCGGGCATGCCCGCTTCGATCGAGTGCTCGCCCTTGACGATCGACTCATAGACCTTGGTGCGGCCCTGCACGTCGTCCGACTTGACGGTGAGCATCTCTTGCAGCACGTAGCTGGCGCCGTAGGCTTCGAGCGCCCAGACCTCCATCTCGCCGAAGCGCTGGCCGCCGAACTGGGCCTTGCCGCCCAGCGGCTGCTGCGTAACGAGCGAGTACGGGCCGGTGGAGCGCGCGTGCATCTTGTCATCGACCAAGTGGTGCAGCTTGAGGTAGTGCATGTAGCCCACGGTGGTGACGCGCTCGAAGGCGTCGCCGGTGCGGCCGTCGTAGAGCTGGGCCTGGGTGCGCGTGGGCGTGAGCGCCTTGGCCTTGGCCACGTCGTCTGGGTAGGCCAGCCGGAGCATGTCGAAAATCTCGGCTTCGCTGGCGCCGTCGAACACCGGCGAGGCAAAGGGCACGCCCTTGCTCAGTTCGCCCGCCATGGCGCGCACTTCCTCGTCGTTCAGGTCGGCCAGATTTTCCTGGCGCCCGGTGCGGTTGTAGATTTGCTCCAGCAACTGGCGGACTTCGGTGGCGGCGGCCTGGCGCTGCAGCATGTCGCCAATGCGCTGCCCCAGCCCCTTGGCGGCCCAGCCCAAGTGGACTTCGAGCACCTGCCCGATGTTCATGCGCGAAGGCACGCCCAGCGGGTTCAGCACGATGTCGACCGGGGTGCCGTCGGCCAGGTAGGGCATGTCTTCCACCGGGGTGATCTTGGAGACCACGCCCTTGTTGCCGTGGCGGCCGGCCATTTTGTCGCCCGGTTGCAGGCGGCGCTTGACGGCCAGATAGACCTTGACCATTTTGAGCACGCCCGCCGGCAGCTCGTCGCCCTGGGTCAGCTTCTTGCGCTTTTCTTCAAAAGCCAAGTCGAAGCTGTGGCGCGTGGCTTCCAGCGCGTTCTTGATCGATTCGAGCTGCGCCGCCACCTGCTCGTCAGCCGGGCGGATGTCGAACCAGTGGTATTTGTCCACCTCGGCCAGGTAGGCGCGCTCGATCGTGCTGCCCTTGGTCAGACGTTTCGGGCCGCCGTTGGCGGTTTTGCCCAGCAGCAGCTTTTCGATCCGGTCGTAGGCGTCGGCCTCGACGATGCGCAACTGGTCGTTCAGGTCGAGCCGGAAGCGCTTGAGCTCGTCGTCGATGATCTGCTGCGCCCGCTTATCGCGCACAATGCCTTCGCGGGTGAACACCTGCACATCGATCACCGTGCCTTGCGAGCCCTGGTCCACGCGCAGCGAGGTGTCTTTCACGTCCGAGGCTTTTTCGCCAAAAATGGCGCGCAGCAGCTTTTCTTCGGGCGTGAGCGTGGTTTCGCCCTTGGGCGTGACCTTGCCCACCAGCACATCACCGGGCAGCACCTCGGCCCCGACGTAGATGATGCCCGACTCATCCAGCCGGTTGATCTGCTGCTCGGCCAGGTTGGGGATGTCGCGTGTGATGTCTTCGGCGCCCAGCTTGGTGTCGCGCGCCATCACCACCAGTTCTTCGATGTGGATGCTGGTGTAGCGGTCTTCGGCCACCACGCGCTCGCTGATAAGGATCGAGTCCTCGAAGTTGTAGCCGTTCCAGGGCATGAAGGCGATCAGCATGTTCTGCCCGATCGAAATCTCACCCAGGTCGGTGGAGGCGCCGTCGGCGATCACCGCACCGACGTGGATCAGGTCGCCCTTTTTGACGATCGGGCGCTGGTGGATGTTGGTGTTCTGGTTCGAGCGCTGGTACTTGATCAGGTTGTAGATGTCCACCCCCACCTCACCGGCCAGCGCCTCGGCGTCGTTGACGCGCACCACGATGCGCGCCGCATCCACGTAATCGACCCGCCCGCCGCGCTTGGCCACCACCACGGTGCCCGAGTCGATGGCTGCCACGCGCTCGATGCCAGTGCCGACCAGCGGTTTTTCGGGCCGCAGCACGGGCACCGCCTGGCGCGACATGTTGGCGCCCATGAGGGCGCGGTTGGCGTCGTCGTGCTCCAGGAACGGCACCAGCGAGGCCGCCACCGAAACGATCTGCGCCGGCGACACGTCCATGTACTGCACCGTTTCGGGCGGGGTCAGGATGGATTCTCCCTTTTCGCGCGCGCTCACCAGTTCGTCCGTCAGGCGCCCGCTGGCGTCCAGCGCGGCGTTGGCCTGCGCGATCACGTACTTGCCTTCTTCGATCGCCGACAGGTAGTCGATCTGCTTCGTGACCTTGCAGTCGCTCACGCGCCGGTACGGGGTTTCGATGAAGCCGTACTCGTTCAGGCGCGCATACAGCGCCAGCGAGTTGATCAGCCCGATGTTGGGGCCTTCCGGGGTTTCAATCGGGCACACGCGGCCGTAGTGCGTCACGTGTACGTCGCGCACCTCAAAGCCGGCGCGTTCGCGCGTCAGGCCGCCTGGGCCCAGCGCCGAGACGCGGCGCTTGTGCGTGATCTCGGCCAGCGGGTTGGTCTGGTCCATGAACTGCGACAACTGCGAGGCGCCAAAGAACTCTTTGAGCGCGGCCGAAATCGGCTTGGAGTTGATCAGGTCGTGCGGCATCAGCGGCTCTTGCTCGGCTTGGCCGAGGCGCTCTTTCACCGCTTTCTCGATCCGCGCCAGCCCGGTGCGGTACTGGTTTTCGGCCAGCTCGCCCACGCAGCGCACGCGCCGGTTGCCGAGGTGGTCGATGTCATCCACTTCGCCCTTGCCGTTGCGCAAGTCCACCAGGATTTTGACCACGTCCAGGATGTCTTCGTTCGACAACACCATGGCGCCGGTGCTGCCGCCGCGCCCGACGCGGGCGTTGAACTTCATGCGCCCCACGCGCGAGAGGTCGTAGGTGTCCGGGTTGTAGAACAGGCGGTGAAACAGCGCCTGCACCGCGTCTTCGGTGGGCGGCTCGCCAGGGCGCATCATGCGGTAGATGGCCACGCGGGCTGAAAATTCGTCGGCGGTTTCGTCGCTGCGCAGGGTCTGGCTGATGTAGGGGCCCTGGTCCAGCTCGTTGGTAAAAATGCAAGCCAGTTCGGCAATGCCGGCGCTGCGCAGCTTTTTGAGCAGCGTTTCGGTGAGCTCATCGTTGGCGCGCGCCAGCAGCTCGCCGCTGTCGGGGTCGATCACGTTGCGCGCCACCACGCGCCCAAGCAGAAAATCTTCGGGCACGCTGATGTGGCTGACCTTGGCCTGTTCCAGCTCGCGCGTGTGGCGGGCGGTGATGCGCTTGTCCTTGGCCACCACCACCTTGCCGCTCGGGTCGGTCAGGTCAAAACGCGCCACCTCGCCGCGCAGGCGCTCGGTTACCAGCGCCATCTGGGCGCCGCTGTCCATCAGGCGGAAGTGGTCGTTGACGTAGAAGTTGGCCAGAATCTGCTCGGGATTGAGGCCGATGGCCTTGAGCAAAATCGTGACCGGCATCTTGCGCCGCCGATCGACGCGGAAAAACAGCAGGTCTTTGGGGTCGAACTCGAAATCGAGCCACGAGCCACGGTAGGGGATGATGCGTGCCGAAAACAGCAGCTTGCCCGAACTGTGCGTCTTGCCCTTGTCGTGCTCAAAAAACACGCCCGGCGAGCGGTGCAACTGCGACACGATCACGCGCTCGGTGCCGTTGACGATGAAAGAGCCCTTGTCGGTCATGAGCGGCACTTCGCCCATGTAAACCTCTTGCTCCTTCACCTCTTTCACCACCTTGGACTGGCTGGTGGAGGATTCGCGGTCGTAGATGATGAGCTGCACCCGCGCCCGCACCGCCGAGGCGAAGGTCAGGCCGCGGGTTTGGCACTCGCGCACATCAAAGGCCGGTTTGGCCAGGTTGTACTCGACGAACTTCATCTCCACGTAGCCGTTGTGCGACACGATCGGGAAGGCCGACTCGAAGGCCGCCTGCAAACCCTCTGGGGTGCGCCGTCGTGGGGCCGCGTCGGCTTGCAAAAATGCCGTGTAGGCATCCTTCTGCATTTGCAGCAGATAGGGGATTTCCAGCACGTTTTCGCGGCTGCCGAAGCTTTTGCGGATGCGTTTGCGTTCGGTGAATGAGTACGTTTGAGCCATGAGATCTCCGGGCTTGAGAAGACACAGGCAAAACCGCTAGGGCTGCGGCCTTGGCTGTGTGCTCTGGTGCTGGCGCTGGCTGCGGATGGTAAAAAACCCGCCACATCCAGCGCCAAAAGGCTGGCACGCCCGGTAAGGGGCGCACCAGCCTTTGAGGCAGAGCGGTTTATTTGAGCTCGGCCTTGGCACCGGCGTCTTCGAGCTTTTTCTTGGCGGCTTCGGCGTCGGCCTTGGGCATGGCTTCTTTCACCGTTTTGGGCGCGCCATCGACCAGGTCTTTGGCTTCTTTCAGGCCCAAGCCGGTGATTTCGCGCACCGCCTTGATCACCGACACCTTGTTGGCGCCGGTTTCTTTGAGCACCACGTCGAAGTCGGTTTTCTCTTCCACCACGGCGGCAGCGGCCGCGCCACCACCGGCAGCGGGGGCCGACATGGCGGCGGCGCTCACGCCAAATTTCTCTTCGATGGCTTTCACCAGCTCGTTGAGCTCCATGACCGTCATGCTGTCGAGCGCGGTCAGAAATGCGTCTTTATCGAATGCCATTTTCAAATTTCCTAACAAACGGTTATTGGGCTGCGGGCTCGGCGGCACTCAGGCTGCCAGCGCCACGCTGCTCGGCCAAGGCGGCCAGCACGCGCGCAGTGCGCGAAATCGGGGATTGCATCAAGCCCAGCAACTGCGCCAGCAACACCTCTTTGGGAGGGATGTTGGCAAGCTGCTTCACGCCATTGATGTCCAGGGCCTTGCCCGCAAACACGCCGCCACGAATCACCAACTTGTCGTTGGTTTTGGCGAAATCGGCCATCACTTTGGCAGCGGCCACGGCGTCTTGGGAAAAGCCATAGATCAGCGGCCCGGACATCTGGTCGGCACCTGCCTCAAAGCCGGTGCCAGCCACTGCGCGGCGTGCCAGGGTGTTCTTGAGAACCCCCACAAACACGCCCGCGCCGCGGGCTTTGACACGCAACTGGGTCAGGTCGGCCACCTTGATGCCACGGTATTCCGCCATCACGAGCGTTTGAGCTTTTGCTGCGAGCGCCGACACCTCATCGATGACGGCCTGCTTCTCACTGCGGTTCAAACTCAAGGTCAACTCCTAAAAATGCATGGTTGCGGGCTGGGTGCCCTTGGCCATGCGCCTCGTTGCAGCGACCAACCGTTGCAGGAAAAAACTTTTCCGTTCGCGGCGGGATCGCCATCTGCGCTGGCTTCATGCAAAAATTAAGCGCTCCGGGCCAACCCGGCTGCGCACCAGCGGTCTTGGATGGCTCTGGCCACGCATTGCGCGCCGCCAGACCCACCACCCTCGGCCACCGCAACCCCATAGGGGCGCACAGCAGCCGGGAATTTGTTGCCGATATCAAGCCCCCGATCAAGACCGATTAGGCTGTGATCGAAGGCACCTCGACCCGCACCCCGAGCCCCATCGTTGACGACACGGCCACCTTGCGCAGGAACTGGCCCTTGGACGAAGCCGGTTTGGCCTTGTTCAGGGCTTCGAGCAGCGCTTGCAGGTTGCCCAGCAGCTTGGCGTCGTCGAAAGAACGGCGGCCGATGGTGCCGTGGATGATGCCGGCTTTGTCAACCCGGAACTGCACCTGCCCGGCCTTGGCGTTTTTCACCGCCGTGGCCACGTCGGGCGTGACGGTGCCCACCTTGGGGTTGGGCATCAGGCCGCGCGGGCCCAAGATTTGGCCCAACTGGCCGACCACGCGCATGGCGTCGGGCGAGGCGATCACCACGTCAAAGTCCAGCTTGCCGGCTTTCACGTCGGCGGCCAGGTCTTCGAAGCCCACCACGTCGGCCCCGGCGGCACGCGCCTCATCGGCCTTGGCGCCTTGGGCGAACACCGCCACGCGCTTGGTCTTGCCGGTGCCATTGGGCAGCACCACGGCGCCGCGCACCACCTGGTCGGATTTTTTGGCATCCACACCCAGTTGCACCGCCACGTCGATGGATTCATCGAACTTGGCCGTGGCATGCTGCTTGACCATGGCCAGCGCCGAGGCGATGGGGTAGAGCTTGGTCGAATCGACCACGCCTTGCAGGGCTTTTTGTTTTTTGCTCAAGCGTGCCATGTTACACACCCTCCACAATCACGCCCATCGAGCGCGCCGAGCCCGCGATGGTCTTGATGGCGGCATCGATGCTGGCCGCGTTCATGTCTTTGATCTTGGTTTTGGCGATCTCTTCGAGCTGCGCCCGGGTGATCTTGCCCACTTTTTGCTTGTTCGGCACCGGCGAGCCTTTGTCGAGCTTGATCGATTTTTTGATCAGCGTCGTGGCCGGCGGGGTTTTGATGATGAAGGTAAAGCTCTTGTCGGCAAACGCGGTGATGACCACCGGCAGCGGCAAGCCCGGCTCCATGCCCTGGGTTTGGGCATTGAAGGCCTTGCAGAACTCCATGATGTTGAGCCCGCGCTGACCCAGCGCCGGACCAATCGGGGGGGAGGGGTTGGCCTTGCAAGCTGGCACCTGCAGCTTGATAAAGCCGACGATTTTTTTCGCCATGTAAAATTACTCCATCGAGTTCAAACGGCCCAGCACCCCACACAGGGCACCCAGCCTCCTCGCAACCTAGCCCAACTTTAGGCAAGCGCGCCACATGGGCAAACGCCAACCTGCTGGCAACGGGCCGTAAGCGCCAGCAGCCAAAGCAGCACCGCCCGCAAGCAGCTGTTTTTGGCAAAGAGCGGCATCATAGCATAAAAATAGGCGGCTGGTGGTGTGTGAGTCTGGTCGTGTCCGCTACCCTTCTGCCGAATCCGAGGTACAATGTTCTGTACGCAAAATCAACCGGAGCCTTCCATGCAAGTTCTGAGCTACAGCGAAGCGCGGGCCAATTTTGCGCACCTGCTTGACAAGGTCAACAACGACCATGCGCCCATTCTCATCACCCGCCAAGGGGGCAAGCCCGCCGTGTTGGTCAGCCTAGACGACTTCAACGCATGGCAGGAAACGGCCTACCTGATGAACTCGCCCGCCAACCGCCGCATGCTGCGCCAGTCCATGGACGAACTGGACGTGGGTGGTGGCACCGATCAAACCTTGCTGGAGCCTTGAGCCCGGACGCATGCAGCCAAGCCTACGCTTTTCGTCCAGCGCTTGGGCGCATTACACATACTGGATGGTGCAGGACAAGGCCACCCTGCGCCGCATTAACACCCTGATCGCCGATGCCATGCGCAACCCCTACGAGGGCATCGGCAAACCCGAGCCGCTCAAACACGAGTTCAGCGGTTGGTGGTCGCGCCGCATCGATCAGGAGCACCGCATGGTTTATCGCTTGCGTGAGCAGACGCTGGAAATTGCGGCGCTGCGTTACCACTACGGCGAGTAAAGCCTCACAGCTCGGCCTTGGCTAGCGCTTATAATCCCCCTTGGCGCAAGCCCCTCAAACCCCACCCAGCGCGCTTGCCGATCGTGACACGGCATGGCGGTAGCGTGGGCGATCCTCGACCTTGGCCCAGCGGCCTTGCGTACACGCCGAGCACATCCCCCCATATGAACCCAAATGAGATGACCGGCCCAGCCGACGACGAAATCAGCCTGCTTGAACTGTGGCAGATTTTGGTTGGCCGCAAGTGGTTGATATTGATAAGTTTTGCAGCCTGCGTTGGCGCTGGTGCCGCGTACGCTTTCTTAAAAGCGCCGGTTTATGAAGCCAGCGTGTTGCTGCGGGTGGGTCAATTCAGTACAAATGCCGGGCAGCCTGTTCTGCTAGAGAGCATGAATGAGCTGTCGAGCCGAGTCACGATCGCACACGGCGCAAGCATCGCAGAAGGAGTCAAACGGCCGCGGCCGTTTATCACCGAAGCGGTGGTGCAAAGGGGTTCTACCACCACGCTGCAGCTCACCGCCGAGGCCGATACGCCAGAGCAGGCTGCACAGTTTCTGCAAGGGGTGGTAGCCGAGGTCAAGCGCGCACACGCCGCAGACTTTCAAGACAACGTCGCCCTAATCAACGAGCGCCTCCGCACCCTGGTTGAGCGTCGCAGTGCGCTGCAAAAGCAGTACGACGAGATCACCCAGCTCATCGAGCAGCTCAAGGAGCGCAACCCGGTGCAGGCTTCGCTGGTGATGATGGAGCGCGGCCCACTGAGCAACACCATCAACGAGCTCGACGCCGAACGCCTGCGCCTGTCGCAGCAGCTAGGGCCGCTGCAAAGCCGCCCCACTGTGCTCTTGGGCGAAATCGTGGCCCCTACTCAAGCCTCAGAGCCCAAAAAGGCACTGGTGCTGGCCATAGCGGCTCTGCTGGGGCTAATGGGCGGCGTCATGCTTGCCTTTGGGCTGGAGTTTGTGGCCAAGGCCAAGGCCAGCAAACCCAAGGCCTGAACCCCTGGTTTTCATGATCGTTCCTGGACAATTGGCCTCCCTGCGCGCGCTCTGGCGCGTGCTCACCCCAAGGCGGCGGCGCCAGTTTGCGCTGCTGCAAGATTTCACCTTCCAGCAGGCCATGTATAAACTCATGACCAAGCAGTACGAAATGGCCCGGGTTGATGAAGCGCGCGAAGCTGCCGTGCTTCTTTCAGGCACCAATCGGCTAAACCATAGCCCACTCACCCCGCCCTTCACCCGAAGGGAGGGTATCAACGGAGAAGATAGTGGAAGACGCTGAGAAAACTGAGCTGGATGAGTTTTTGGCACGCACCCAAGCGCTTCTTGCGGATTGCGAAGAATGGAGCGTTGGGCTGGGCCTGAGAGTGACGCACGGTGAGACGGCAATCAATGAAGAACGCCACGGCCCCTATCGAGCACCAACCTTGATACTCGACGACAGCCACGGCAAGCGCATGGCCCAAATCGTGCCCTTTGGTGCTTCCATATTGGGTGCCTGGGGGCGTGTTGATGTCGTTAGTGAATATAGCAAGCAAGAAAAAATCGTATATCTGAGTGCGGGCGGGCCGGTGATCGGCACCCGCATTCAGGCAGTAGAGAACGGCCCGGTCGAACAAAGCAGCCACACGATGTTGCGTGGGGTGGAGGGCGAAGGGTGGTATTGGGTCTCGCCTTTTCCCTTGCGCCGCGCCTATCCGTTGACACGCGAGGTATTCGTCGATTTGCTAGGGGCGGTAAGCGGTCATGACTTCCAGCTTTGATGAGCGAATGCGCTCGGTCTGGACGTGGCAACGCACTGCTGCGCGTGCGCTCGATTTGTTTGAGCGCGAGGTTAGCGAACAGCCAAATCGACACCTGGATACCCGCTGGGCTACGACAGAACAAGAGCTTTTGGGACAGATTGGGCACTGCCGCAGCGAACTTGAAAATTTTGCACTGCTGTCGCATTGGGCTATTTTCGAAGAGTTCGTCAATGATTGGTTGATTCGCCGCACGCATTGGGCAGGGGTCTCGTTAGAAAGCGACGACCGTGTTCGTAAAGGACTTTCCCGGCGCATTCAGCACTGGGGTTTTGAAGAAAAGCTCATAGCCCTAAAGCCGATATTGGGTGATAAATTGGCAATGGAGTTGAATGCACTGCGACGTTGGCGCGATTGGGTGGCGCACCGCAAGCAAGAATCTCGCCCCGAGTCGCTTGATTTTGATCAGGCGCAAAGTCTGATGATCGCTGCTTTAACTCGACTCGAATTGATGCCTGTAAATGCCGCCGAGGTTCTGCTGTGACACGTCTTTCAGCCCCAGCTCAATGTCTGGTTGCTCGATCAAGGGCAGTTCAGTCTCGAGTACCTGCTCGACTTGCAGCGCGTCATGGCGGCTCTGTTTCTCCTGAATCCGTGACCCCGCACCAAAAATACTGCTGATTCCCTATTGAAATCAACATTCTAGACCCCAAGTGGGCTTCACCCTGAAGGTGAAGCCCCCATGCCCGATTTTGTCATCAAACAACTGCCCTACGACTTGAGCCAGCACGCTGGCTTGGCCCTGATTGGCAAGTACCTCAAGCGCATCAATCTCAACGCCTTGGTCGACCCCGCTTACCCCGTGCGCAGCGGCATCGCCAATAGCGACATCCTCAAGAGCTACCTGGGCCTGCTGTGTCTGGGCAAGAACGATTTTGATGCCATCGAAGGCCAGCGCCAAGACACTTTCTTCACCCGCGCCTTGGGCTTGCGATCGGTGCCCTCGTCGCCCACCCTGCGCCAGCGCTTGGACACCCACGCGCCAGCTTGGTTTGACTTGATCGATGACATCAACACCGCGGTTTTGAGCCTCAAGCTCGAGGGCCAGCCCATCGACTTCGGGGCGCTGCCCTGTGCTTATGTGCCACTGGACATCGACACCTTCGCCATGGACCAAAGCGGCACGGCCAAGGAGCATGTGGGGCGCACCTATGCGGGAGTGGACGGCTACTGCCCGCTGGTGGCCTACTTGGGCACCCAAGGCTTTTGCCTGGAGTTTGCCCTGCGCCCGGGCACCCAGCACTCGGCCAGCGAGACCGAATACAACATCGAGCGGCTGCTGCCGCTGGCGGCCAAAGTCACGGCAGCGGCCCAGCCGCCCTTGCTGCTGCGGGCCGACTCGGGCTTTGATTCGGCCAAGCTGATGTGTGCCATCGCCCGACAAGCCAAAGCCCTGCAGCGCGAGGTCGCGTGGCTCATCAAGTGGAACCCGCGCAGCACGCCGGTAGAGACCATCGCCCAGGCACGGGTAGCCGATGCCAACACCGCTTGGACGGTATTGCGCCCCGGTAAACGCCAGTGCCTGTGGGAGCAAAGCGTGGCCATCAGAGACGGTAACGAGAGCCTCAAAGCACGCCGCGTGTACCGCCTGACCGAGCGCACCGTTGACAAACGGGGCCAGCAGATGCTGTTGCCCGAGTATGTGCTGGAAGGCTGGAGCACCACCTTGCCTGAGTCGTTCACGCCCGAGCAGGTCATTGCCTTGTACGCCGAGCACGGCACGCATGAGCAGTTTCACTCGGAGTTCAAAACCGACATGGATCTGACCCGGCTGCCCTCGGGCAAGTTCGACACCAACTACGTGGTGTGCGCGCTGGCGGCCGTGGCGATGAACCTGCTGCGCTTGGTTGGCCAGCACACGCTGCACGGGCCCGATGCACCGGTGCGCCACAGCGCGCAGCGCCGTCGCATCCGCACGGTGATACAGGAGTTGATGTTCAAGGCCGCCCGCATGGTGGACCATGCCCGCCAGTGGGTGTTGGGCTTGGGGGCCAACGACAGGGCCTTTGCGGTGTTTGAGCGCCACTGGCGCGCGCTTGACGCGCTGTAGCGGCCAAGCGCAAAGCCCCAGCCGCTGCCGACCAGCACCCGAAGAAAGATCAGCCAATTGGGAGGCTCCCAAGGATGGGGGCTGCGCGCTTGCAGGNAAAAACAGCCAATTGGGAGGCTCCCAAGGATGGGGGCTGCGCGCTTGCAGGCAAAAACACCCATACGGCCTTGTTCAACGCATCCGTTCCCATGCTTTGATAGCGCATGGGCGCGCAAACACGCTCGGCTTGGGCCAAATTTGAGAAATCCAGAGCGGAATTCATGTCTAAAAGCGGATTCGGCTTGGGTTAGAGTTTGGCTGCTAATGGGGTCACGGATTCAGGTTAGAGTTTGGCTGCTAATGGGGTCACGGATTCAGGTCGTGGTCACTTGGAACCCCTTGTTGGCTGAAGTTGCGGCCACACCAAAAGTCAGCATGCTGTTTGATTCCAGCAAGATCCCCGGCGAAATCATTGATTTGCTGGTGGTCAACAGCAAGACCCTAGTTGAGAACCCCGACTTCGGCAAGGCCTTGGTGGGCGCCTGGTACGAAGTGATGGCTATCATGAGCAGCAACACGCCGCAGGGTATCGCCGCTCGCACCCAAATGGCAGAAGCCTCGGGTACCGACCTGAAGGGTTTTGAAGCCCAGTTGGCCACAACCAAAATGTTTTACACCGCCAAAGACGCCAATGCATTTTCCGTCAACAAGGAACTGCCCGCCACCATGACTAAGGTGTCGCAGTTCAGTTTCAAGCATGGCCTGCTGGGCGAAGGTGCGCGCAGCGCCGAATCAATCGGAATGCAGTTTGCTAACACCCAGACGGGCAACGCCATGAACGTGAAGCTGCGCTTTGATCCCACCTTCATGAAGATGGCCGCAGACGGCCTGATCAAGCCAGCCTGAGTCCACCGATTTTCAAACCCAAGGGGGGCTCTTCATGCGCCTGATCAACCGCCTTCCCAGCTCCGGTCTTAGGATCGGACTGATGTGGCTGCCGTTCCTGCTCGCGTTGATCGTCTATGTGATTGCGTCAGACGCCAGATTAGCGGACAACCCGGACGACAAGCTGCTGCCCAGCCTTGCCCAGATGGCCGATGCCATGCAGCGCTACGCGCTACAGGAAGATGCACGGACTGGAAACTGGCTGTTCTGGACCGATACCTTGGCCAGCCTTCAGCGATTGATCTTGGGCATGTTGATCGCTACCGTGGTAGCGCTCGTGATGGGCATATGCCTAGGTGCCATTCCGCTGGTTAGCGCAACGTTTTCGCCTGCAGTGGCGGTGATTTCGATGATTCCGCCCCTAGCCATTCTGCCTGTGCTGTTCATCGTATTTGGTCTAGGGGAGCTGTCCAAGGTGATGTTGATCGTGATCGGCATCGCCCCGGTGATGACGCGAGACTTGGAGCAAAGGGCGAGGGAGATTCCTCTAGAGTGGTTGATCAAGGCGCAGACCCTAGGGGCCAACACCTGGACCTTGATCTTGCGCGTCATTCTGCCGCACTTGATGCCCCGTTTGTTGATTGCACTGAGGCTGGCATTGGGATCGGCGTGGTTGTTTCTGATCGCTGCCGAGTCCATCGCCTCCACCGAAGGGCTGGGTTTCCGCATCTTTCTGGTCCGGCGTTTCTTGGCCATGGATGTGATCCTCCCCTACGTGGCTTGGATCACGCTACTGGCTTGGCTCATGGATCAGTCACTCAAGAAACTCACCAGTGCCCTGTTCCCCTGGCACGAAGGGCGCTAATCATGGCCTTTATCAACGTCAACAACCTTTGGATGAGCTACGGTGAGCAAGTGGTGCTTGAACGCATTAACCTAAAGATCCAAGAGGGCGAGTTCTGCACCATGGTAGGTGCCTCCGGTTGCGGTAAGTCGACCTTTCTGCGACTGCTGCTGGGCCAAGAAAAACCGACCAAAGGCAGCATCACTTTGGGTGGACAGCCCTTGGCTGCCGAGCCCAACGCCAGCCGCGGTATCGTGTTCCAGAAATACTCGGTGCTACCCCATTTGACGGTGCTCGACAACGTGGCGCTGGCCCTAGAACTGCCCAAGAGTCGGTGGTTCGGCCGCCTGTTCGGACAAGCCAAGACCACCGCGCGCGAAGAGGCCCGCGTGATGCTTGACAAAGTCGGACTAGGTCCCGCTTTAGCAAAATACCCCAATCAGCTATCGGGCGGGATGCAGCAACGTCTGGCGATTGCCCAGGCCCTGATGGGAAAGCCCCGGATCCTGCTTCTCGATGAACCTTTTGGCGCACTGGATCCGGGTATCCGCAAAGACATGCACCAACTGCTGCAAGAGCTGTGGGCACAGACCCGTCTCACGGTGTTCATGGTCACGCACGACCTGTCCGAAGGTTTTCTATTAGGCACTCGCTTGCTGGTTTTCGACAAGGTGCGCATCGATCCCCATGCTCCCCAAGCCTACGGCGCTGCCATCACCTACGACATCCCACTAAACCAGGGTCGCAGCGCCGTGCTGGGCGCACTGAATGTGGTTCGCAACCGACAAGAAACGGCGACCACGCCACAAGGAACACCTGCATGAACACCTCGATGGACGTCCCCGCACCGGCCACCGACATCCCCAACCCCCCCGCCGACAACCCGGTGGACAACCTAAGCTGGTGGACCAGCTTTCCCGTTGACAGTACCGCCGACCTCAAGGCCGAAGAGGTGCTGTGGTCTGAAATGCTGCCAGGCGGCCACCATTGGTCTTGGCGCCTGCAGCGTGGTCGAGCCCTGCGCTTCGTGGCCCTAGAGCCCAACGTGAACCTCAGCATGGTTCTCTATGCTGCGCACGACAAGCTCGAGCGCTACAACATGCCCGACTCGCTCAAGGCCCAGCACACAGCCCACTACTCGCAAGGGCACGTGCTCATGACCGACATGGGTCGGGCGCTTGCCAGCGTTACCCACGACAGCTTGGGCTGGCACGACCCACTTGGCCTGCTGCTTGACAACACTAGGCTGGAAATGCGATATGGCGAGTGCCGGTACCAAACGCACCGCAACGCCATGTTTCGAAGTGCCAAGGACGGCCTGCTTACGGAAATCGGCAAATATGGCCTCTCTGCTAGGGACCTAACCATCTGCGTGAACTGGTTCTCCAAGGTGAGCGTGGATGCGCAAGGCGGCTTTGTCTACCACCCAGAGCACTGTCAGACCGGCCATTGGTTCGAACTGCGCTGCGACATGGATACCTTGATCGCGGTCTCCTCCGCTCCGCACCCGCTGGACTCACGCCCCACCTATAGCCCAGGCTGCATCGGCGTTGTGGCGCGGCAGGTTGGTGCAGCACCTGCCGATGACGTATGCCGCCGCCTTCGCCCGGAAAACGCCCGGGCAATGCACAACACCGACATGTTTCACGCCTGAACGGGGAGCCAGCCATGAACACTACCGCCGCACCGACTAGGGTTGCCGCCATGCGCCTGACCGAAAGCCAGCTCGACCCCGAACAGGCCATCTGGCGCAAAACCCACCCCGCGGGTGAGCCCATTCTGTTCAAGGTCAAACAAGGGCAGACCTTGCGCATTATCGACTTGATGGGCAACCAAGCTGTCGACGTGATCTTCTATGCCGCAGACGATCTTGCCGAGCACTACAGCGCGACCGACACCATGCTGGCCCAGGGTGGCCTCTACCTGACCACCGGCTCAAGCCTGGTGAGCAACGCGGGACGCTCGTTGCTCACCATCGTGGCCGACACCTGCGGTCGCCACGACACCCTAGGCGGCGCCTGTGCCGCCGAGAGCAACACCGTGCGCTACGCCCTGCAAAAGAAGTTCATGCACAACTGTCGCGACAACTACCTCATCGCCATGCAGCGTGCCGACATGGGGCTGACCAAACGCGACCTAGTGCCCAACATAAATTTCTTCATGAACGTGCCGGTCACGCAGTCCGGTGAACTCAAGTTCGACGACGGGGTGTCCGGGGCAGGTAAATACGTGGAAATGCTAGCAGACACGGACGTGTGGGTGCTGATTTCCAACTGCCCCCAGCTGAACAACCCCTGCAACGCCTACAACCCAACCCCCATCGAACTTCTGGTCTGGGACCCGGCGTGACAGGTCTTGGCGCCACTTATCGGCGGCAATGAAGGCATCATTCACCTGACGACGGGACGACCCGTCTGATCGCCTCACATGGGCAGGACGACCTGCCGCGGAGACTTCATGTTCAGCAAGATCTTGATTGCCAACCGCGGAGCCATTGCCTGCCGCATCATCCGCACCCTCAAACGCATGGGAGTGTGTAGCGTGGCCGTGTATTCGGAGGCAGACGCGCAGTCGCGCCATGTGCGCGAGGCCGACGAGGCCTATCTCCTCGGACCTGCGCCCGCAGCCAAGAGCTACCTCAGGGCTGATCGCATCCTGCAGATCGCCATAGACTGCGGCGCCGAAGCCATCCACCCCGGCTACGGCTTCCTGTCCGAGAACCCGGGCTTTGCCCAAGCCTGCGAAGACGCGGGAATCGCCTTCATCGGCCCCACGCCGGAGCAGATGTGCACCTTCGGTCTCAAGCACACGGCGCGGAACATCGCCGAGCAGCGTGGCGTGCTGCTGCTGCCTGGCACGGGCCTGCTGAGCGACTCCGCGCAAGCCCGCACTGAGGCCCTGCGCATCGGCTACCCGGTCATGCTCAAGAGCACGGCCGGCGGAGGCGGCATCGGCATGCGTCTGGTGTGGAGCGAAGACGAGCTCAGCGACGCCTTCGCCTCGGTGCAGCGCCTAGCCAGCGCCAACTTCAAGGACGCTGGGCTGTTCCTCGAAAAGTACGTCGAGCTGGCCCGCCACATCGAAGTGCAGGTGTTCGGCGACGGCACGGGCACGGTGCTCGCACTGGGCGAGCGCGACTGTTCGGTGCAACGCCGCAACCAGAAGGTGATCGAAGAGACGCCCGCGCCCGGCCTGACGGACGCGCAGCGCCGCGAGTTGCACGCCACCGCGGTGCGGCTGGCGCAGGCGGTGAACTACCGCTCGGCCGGCACGGTGGAATTCGTCTACGACGCCGCCACCGGCCAGTTCTACTTCCTCGAAGTCAACACGCGCCTGCAGGTAGAACACGGCGTGACCGAGCAGGTCACGGGCGTCGATCTGGTGGCGTGGATGGTACGGCTCGCCGCGGGTGATCTGCCTCCGCTGACCACACTCACCCCAGTTCCACGGGGTGCGTCCATCCAGGTGCGGCTGTACGCCGAAGACCCTGCCAAGAACTTCCAGCCCAGCGCCGGCCTGCTGACCGAGGTGGTGTTCCCGCAAGACGCCCGCGTGGACGGCTGGGTCGAGCGCGGCACCGAGGTGTCCGCTTGGTACGACCCCATGCTGGCCAAGCTCATCGTCACCGCGCCCGACCGTGAACAGGCGCTGACCAAGCTCGACGCCGCGCTGGCCGCCACGCGCCTGGCCGGCATCGAGACCAACCTAGGCTACCTGCGCCAAGTCGTGCGCGACCCGGTGTTCCGCGAAGGCCGGCAGGTCACGCGCTTCTTGAACAGCTTCCACTTCCGCCCCGCCACGGTGGAGGTGGTCGAGCCCGGCGTACAGACCAGCGTGCAGGACTGGCCGGGCCGCCTCGGCCACTGGGATGTGGGCGTGCCGCCCAGCGGCCCTATGGATGCCTACGCCCACCGCATGGCCAACCGCCTCGTGGGCAATCATGCCGACGCGGCCGCGCTGGAGATCACGCTCTCCGGTCCCACGCTGCGCTTCAGCGCCGACGCGGTCATCGCCGTCACCGGCGCGCCCGTCAAGGTCATGCTCGACGGCGCGCCGCTGTCCATGTGGCAGAGCCACCGCGTGGCTGCCGGCAGCGTGCTCGCCATAGGCCGGGCCGAGGCTGGCGCGCGCCTGTGCCTGGCCGTGGGCGGCGGCTTCGACGTGCCGCTCTACCTGGGCAGCCGCAGCACCTTCACGCTAGGCCAGTTCGGCGGCCACGCGGGCCGCCACCTGCGCACCGGCGATGTGCTGCACCTGACCGCGCCCGGTGCCGGCACGGCGGGTGTGAGCGTTACGAGTGACACGGTGCCGAGCTTCGGACACCACTGGGACGTGGGCGTGCTCTACGGACCACACGGTGCGCCCGACTTCTTAACGCCCGACGACGTGGCCACCTTCTTCGCCACCGACTGGGAGGTGCACTACAACTCCAGCCGCACCGGCGTGCGCCTGATCGGCCCCAAGCCGCAGTGGGCGCGGCCCGACGGCGGCGAGGCGGGCCTGCATCCTTCGAACATCCATGACAACGCCTACGCCATCGGCGCCATCGACTTCACCGGCGACATGCCGGTCATCCTCGGCCCCGACGGCCCCAGCCTAGGCGGCTTCGTCTGCCCGGCCGTGGTGGTGGACGCCGAACTCTGGAAGCTCGGCCAGCTTCGTCCCGGCGACACGGTGCGATTCCACCGCCTCTCGCTGGACCAGGCGCTGGACCGCAGCGCCAGCGTCGAGGCCGCGCTGACCTCGCTCACGCAAGCCCTGCCCGCCACGCCGACCGATGACGCCAGTGCCCACCCCACGCCCGTCGTCCTAGCCGACCCGGCGCGCGAAGACGATGCCGTGCCCGCCATGGTGGTGCGCCAAGCTGGCGACCGCTACCTACTGGTCGAGTTCGGCCCGCTGGTACTGGACATCGAGCTGCGCCTGCGCGTGCATGTGCTGATGCAGGCACTGCAAGCGCGCATCGCCGCCGGCAGCCTGCCCGGCATCATCGACATGACGCCCGGCATCCGCTCTCTGCAGCTGCACTTCGATCCGTCCCAGGTCTCGCGCACGGCGTTGCTGAAGGTGCTGGTCGAGGCCGAGTCCGCGCTGCCTTCGGTCGATGACATGAGCGTGCCCAGCCGCATCGTGCACCTGCCGCTATCGTGGGACGACCCGCAGACCAAACTGGCGATCGAGAAGTACATGCAGTCGGTGCGGCCCGACGCGCCTTGGTGCCCGAGCAACATCGAGTTCATCCGCCGCATCAACGGGCTGGACAGCATCGACGACGTGTTCAAGGTCGTCTTTGACGCCAGCTACCTAGTGCTCGGCCTAGGCGACGTGTACCTGGGCGCGCCGGTGGCCACGCCTATGGACCCGCGCCACCGCCTAGTGACCACCAAGTACAACCCCGCGCGCACCTGGACGCCCGAGAACGCCGTCGGCATTGGCGGCGCCTACCTTTGCGTGTATGGCATGGAAGGTCCCGGTGGCTACCAGTTCGTGGGCCGAACGCTGCAGATGTGGAACCGCTGGCGGCATGGCGAGGCGAGCTCGGTGTTCGAGCAGCCCTGGCTGCTGCGCTTCTTCGACCAGATCCGCTTCGTGCCGGTGGAGCAGGACGAGCTGCTGCGCATCCGCGCCGCCTTCCCGCACGGCGGGTATGCGCTGCAGATCGAAGAGACGACCTTCAGCCTGCGCGACTACCGCCGCTTCCTAGCCGACAACGCCCAGAGCATCGGTGCCTTCAAGGCGCAGCAGCAGGCCGCCTTCGACGCCGAGCGCGAGCGCTGGGCCGCCAGCGGCCAGCTGAGCTACGCGGGCGACGCCGACGTGGCCGCGGCCGACGCCAGCGTCGAGCTGGACCTGCCGCCCGGGGGCCGCCCGCTGGCCAGCACCGTACCCGGCAGTGTGTGGAAGGTGCTGGTCAGCGAAGGCCAGCGCGTGGTCGCCGGCGACGTGCTGCTAGTCGTCGAGTCCATGAAGATGGAATTCAGCGTGCTTGCCCCGCAAGACGCCACCGTGCACCGCCTCATGTGCCGCGAAGGCGCGTCCGTGGCCGCCGGCCAAGACGTGCTGGTGCTGGTCACCGAAGACTGAACACGCCCCGAACAGAACCCACGGAGCACCCCATGTCCCTGAACCTCCAAGACCTGTCTTTCGACTTCGCCAGCCTGCGCGCCGCCTACGCCGCCGGAACCCCGGTGCGCACCGTTATCGCCGAGGCCATGCGCCGCTGCGCCAGCGACGCACACCACGCCTTCATCCACCGCCTGACGGACGCACAGATCGAGCCCTATTTGGCCCTTCTCGACGGTGTGGACCCGGCCAGCCTGCCGCTGTACGGCGTGCCCTTCGCCATCAAGGACAACATCGATCTCGCGCACATCCCCACCACCGCGGGCTGCCCCGAATACGCCTACACGCCGGGCGAGAGCGCCTTTCTCGTGCAGCAGCTCATCGCGGCCGGAGCCGTGCCGCTGGGCAAGGCCAACCTCGACCAGTTCGCCACCGGCCTCAACGGCACCCGCTCGCCCTATGGCGCATGTCGCAACGCCTTCAACCCCGACTTCGTATCGGGCGGCTCCAGCTCCGGCTCGGCCGTGAGTGTGGCCAAGGGCTGGGTGAGTTTTTCATTGGGTACCGACACGGCTGGCTCGGGCCGCGTGCCCGCCAGCTTCAACAACCTGATCGGCCTCAAGCCCAGCCTCGGTCTGCTCTCGGCTACCGGCGTGGTGCCGGCCTGCCGGTCGGTGGACACGGTGTCCATCTTCGCCCTCACCGCCGCCGACGCACAGGCCGTGCTGGCCGTGTCCGCCGTGCCCGACGAGGCCGACGTCTTCAGCCGCGCGGCGAAACCCTTCGGCGTGGACTTCTCGTCCGGCCCCTTCCGCTTCGGCGTGCCGCGCGCGCAGGACCTCGCCTTCTTCGGCAACGCCGCGGCCGCCGCGCTGTTTAGCGAGTCGGTGGAGCGGATGAAGGCCCTGGGCGGCACCGCAGTTGAGGTGAACCTCTCCCCATTCCTCGAAGCCGCGCGCCTGCTCTACGAAGGCCCCTGGGTGGCCGAGCGCTACGTCGCGATCAAGAACTTCATTGAAACCCAGCCCGATGCCGTGTTCCCTCCGGTGCGAACCATCGTCCAGGGTGGAAAGGCTTGGACCGCTGCCGACGCCTTTGCGGCCAGCTACCGTCTCAAGGCCCTCAAGCGCGTGTGCGACGCCGTGTGGAATGAGATTGACTGCATGCTCACGCCCACCGCCGGCACGATCTACCGCATCGCCGACATGCAGGCCGACCCGATCCGCCTCAATTCGAATCTGGGCTACTACACCAACTTCATGAACCTGCTGGACTACGCCGCCGTCGCGGCACCAGCGGGCTTCCAGGCCGAGGGCGACGCCAAAGGCCTGCCTTGGGGCGTGACCCTGGCCGCGCCAGCGTTCAAGGACCTGCCCCTGCTGCGCCTAGCGGACCACTTCCATCGCGCGCAGGTCTTGTCATTGGGTGCCACAGCCACGAAGCTGGCGGACATCCCTTCCATAGCCGCCGACCTGCCCAATCGCTCCAACATCGCCGGCACCATCAAGGTCGCGGTGTGTGGCGCTCACCTCTCCGGCCTGCCGCTCAACTGGCAGCTCACGCAACGCGGTGCGCGCCTGCTCGGCATGCACAAGTCCGCGCCGGAGTACAAGTTCTACGCACTGGCCGGTGGCACTGTGCAGCGACCCGGCATGGTACGGGCCGCGGAAGGCGGTGCCGCGATTCACATGGAAGTGTGGGAACTGCCTGCCGAACATTTCGGCAGCTTCGTCGACGGCATCCCCGCCCCACTGGGCATCGGCAAAGTTAGGCTCGCTGACGGCTCATGGGTTAGTGGCTTCGTCTGCGAGGCTATCGGGGTCGAGGGTGGGACAGACATAACGCAGCTAGGTAGTTGGCGGGAATGGCTGGCGCAGCAGGCCTGAACGTCAGTGTGAACGAACACCCCATGTGGTGGCCAGCTCTGTAGGGTGTGCCATGGCGGCTTGTGGCCCAGTGAAGCAGAGGCCATTCGATCCAAGAACTCGAATGTGATCTTCCGTGCCATGCACAGGCGTTGGCATTGACGCTGCGGGCTTTCGGTTACCTATACCGTACTATCGAATCTTCCAAGAAAGGGCAATGAGACTTCACAAAGTCCCCACCCACCCTTGAAGCAGCGCTCGCAGGTTGCAACCTGTTCGAGGTTTCTGCGCAAGATCAAACGATGGTTTCAGGTCGCTGCACCCGACGCCGACTCGGAGCCTGAGAATTATTTCAATGAGCCAAAAGCCCCACGCTGGTAGGCACTGCTGGCACGGTTGATGATGCGCATCAGATTGTGCGTAAATACGCAGAGCAGGGCCCGCGCTTTGACTTTGGCTAGGTGTCGCGCACCGGCTGACGAATCAGGCCCCCGGTTGCGCGCTTGGGCATTGACATATTCGGCCGTGGCCGCCCGATCCTTGTACCGTTGCTTGGCTTCATTTCAGCGTCATACCTTAATTGGAAGAGACTGCCCGCTGCACTCAAAGCTGCGCCTATTGCGCCCTTCTAGCCAGCAACGCCCGCGCCACCCGCGAGCCGCTGGTGCGGCCCAACGCGGCGCTGATGTAGGCACCGGCGTCGATCAGCGCCTCCAGATCGACCCCGGTGTCTATCCCCATTCCGTGCAGCAGATAGACCAGGTCTTCGGTGGCCACGTTGCCGCTGGCCCCGCGCGCGTAGGGGCAGCCGCCGAGTCCGGCGACAGAGGCGTCGAACTGCGCCACCCCCAACTGCAGCGCCGCCAGCGTGTTGGCCAGCGCCTGGCCGTAGGTGTCGTGGAAGTGGCCGCTCACCTGGTGCAGTTCGTAATGCTGCAAGGCGGCCTCGAAGGCGCGCTGCACCTTGAGCGGCGTGCCCACGCCGAGGGTGTCGGCCACGCCCACGTGCTGCACCCCGATGCCCTTCATCAAGGCCGCCAGCCGGCCCACCTGCTGCGCTGCCACCTCGCCCTCGTAGGGGCAGCCCACGGTGCAGCTCATGGCCCCGCGCACGAAAATGCCCGCCGCACGCGCCGCTGCCACCACCGGCGCAAAGCGCTCGATGCTCTCGGCCACGCTGCAATTGATGTTCTTCTGGCTGAAGGCCTCGCTGGCCGAGCCGAACACCACGATCTCGTCGGGCCGGTCCGCCAGCGCGGCCTCGAAGCCCTTGAGGTTGGGGGTCAGCACGGCGTAGCACACCCCGGGCTGGCGCTGGATGCCGCGCATCACCTCGTGCTTGTCGGCCATCTGCGGCACCCACTTGGGGCTCACATAGCTGGTGACTTCGATGTGGCGCAAGCCGGCCGCCTGCAAGCGCTGCACCAGCTCGATCTTGACCGCAGCGGGCAGCGGCTGCGCCTCGTTTTGCAGCCCGTCGCGCGGCCCGACTTCGACCAGGTGCACGTGGGAGGGGTAGGAGTGGGTGTTCATGGGGAAAGAGCGATCAAATGCGGGAACTCGGTTTGCAAAAAACCCCGGGTGCGAGCCAACAGGTCCTGCGCCTGCACCCTGCATTCGGCCACCGCCGCCGGGCTCACTGGCTCGCCCTCGTAATCGTTCTGGTTGCGCCGTTTGCGCAACGCATCCAAAACGATGAGCACCTCGGCGGGTACGCCCAGGGTGTGGATCAGGCATTGCAGCGTGGTCTGATGGTGCCCAGTCTGGCTGGTGGGGGTTCGGTAGCCGTGCGCCCACAGGCCGATCGTCGCGCATTGCATGATGCATTTGTAAGCTGCGTCGAACCGGTTCTCGGGGCTCAAAGCAGGCAAGCCGGCATCGGCCAAGTTGCGCTCGGCTGCGGCCAGCAAGCGCTGCACCCCTTGAGGGCTGGCCTCAAAGCGCTGCAGGCGCTGGATGGCCAATAAGTTGCTCAAGCTCATCGCTGCCTCCGATCAGGAACAGGTGCGGTCCAGCCAACAGATTGAGCACGAACGGCTCGCGTTCATGCGCTTTCTGGCGCAGCTCTGCAGGACTATAGAGCACTGGGTTGATTTCACGCCCCAACTCGATTTGGGCCGGGTGCAGGGCGCGCACCACGTCGCCAAAGCTGCACGCGCTGACGACCAGCACATCGACATCGCTGGCGCTGGTTTCGCTGCCACGCGCCACCGAGCCAAAAACCAAGGCCAGCTCAGGCTGCAAAGGGCGCAGCGCCTGCGCCAACAAATCGGCACAGCCAGCGGTTTTGCGCAACACCGCAGCCAGCTCGGCGTAGATTGGGCATTGCCGGTTGGCCTGGTAGCGCACCTGATTGCCTTGGTGTTGGCGCGTCAGCAGCCCGGCCGCTGCCAGACGGGCCAGCTCTTTGTGCAGGGTGCCCGCTGCGGTGCCGGTCAGGCGAGCCAATTCGCGCACATGAAAGCTGGCATCGGGCTGCAACAGCAGCACCCCGAGCACTTTTTTGCGGTAACTGCCAAACAACAGATCGGCCAACATGGGTAAAAATGAAGTCTTATCGGCTTCGATTGTAGCTAAAAACGCTTCGTTATGCCGGAGTGAAACGCAGCAGCTCCGCCCCTTCGGCCACCTGGTCGCCCGGGGCGTAGAGCAGTTCGGCCACGGTGCCGTCGCTGGGGGCAGCGATGGTGTGCTCCATTTTCATGGCTTCCATCAGCGCCAGCGGCTGGCCTTTTTTCACCACCTCGCCCGCGCTGACGCAAAACGACAGCACCTTGCCGGGCATGGGGGCGCTCAGGCGGCCGCCCTCGGGGGCGCTGTCGCCGGCGTGGGCCAGGCGGTCGATCTCGACGATCTGCGCCGCGCCGCGCGGGCTAAACACGTGCATCTGCTCGCCTTGCACATAGACGCTGGCACGGCTGCTCAGCCCGGCAAAGCCCAGCTCCAGCGCCCAGGCGCTGCCAGCGGGCAGGGCATGAAAACGCAAAGGGCCAGCATAGGCACCCGGCTCCACGCTCAGGTGCAAGCCGCCGTCGCGCTGGTAGGTGAGGCTGGCCGTCACCGGCTGGCCTTGGTATTCGAAGGCGATGTGGCGCACCGTTTCTGAACTGGGGTGGCTGCGCCAGCCGTCGCGGCGGCTGAAGGGGTCGGCACCCTCTTGCGCGCGCTCGTCGAGCAGGGTTTGCACGGTCGCGGCCGCCACCGCCAGCGGCAGGCCGAGCGGGTCGAGGCCGAACAAAAGCGCCGCCTCGCGTGGAATGAGTGCCGTGTCGAGCCTAGCCTGCTCGAAGGAGGGGCTGCGCAGCACCTGGCGCAGGAACTGCACGTTGGTCGTCAGCCCGACGATGTGGGTCTGGGCCAGCGCCGCATCCAGCCGCGCCAGCGCCTGCTCGCGGGTGTCGGCGTGCACGATCAGCTTGGCGACCATCGAGTCGTAAAAAGGGCTGATGGCGTCGCCCTCGCGCACGCCGTCGTCAAAGCGCAGCGGGCCGCGCTCGAAGGCGCAGTGGGGCGGCTTGCGGTAGCGCAGCAACGTGCCGGTGGCGGGCAGGAACTGCTGCTCGGGGTTTTCGGCGCAGATGCGCGCTTCGATGGCGTGACCCTGGAGGCGCAGTTCGTGCTGTTGCAGCGGCAGCGCCTCGCCCGCCGCCACGCGCAACTGCCACTCCACCAGATCGACCCCGGTGATGGCTTCGGTCACCGGGTGCTCGACTTGCAAGCGGGTGTTCATCTCCATGAAAAAGTAGATCATCGCTTCGGGCTGGTCGTAAGCGACCTGCTCCACAATGAACTCCACCGTCCCCGCGCCCACATAGCCCACCGCCTGCGCTGCCGCCACCGCCGCCTGGCCCATTTGCTGGCGCAAGGCGGGGGTGAGGCCCGGGGCCGGGGCTTCTTCTAGCACTTTTTGGTGTCGGCGCTGCACCGAGCAGTCGCGCTCGTGCAAATAAACGCAGTGGCCGTGGCGGTCGGCAAACACCTGGATTTCGATGTGGCGCGGGCGCTGCACGTATTTTTCGATCAGCACCGCGTCTTCGCCAAAGCTGTTGCTGGCCTCGCGCTGGCAACTGGCGAGCGCGGCGGCAAAGTCGGCGCTGCGCTCGACCACGCGCATGCCCTTGCCGCCGCCGCCCGCGCTGGCCTTGATCAGCACCGGGTATCCGATGCGGTCGGCCTCGCGTTGCAGCAGCGCCGGGTCTTGATCGGCCCCGTGGTAGCCCGGCACCAGCGGCACGCCGGCTTGCTCCATCAGGCGCTTGGACTCGGCTTTGAGCCCCATGGCCTCGATCGCTGCCGCGGGCGGCCCGATGAAGACCAGCCCGGCGGCGGCGCAGGCGCGGGCGAACTCGGCGTTTTCGCTCAGGAAGCCGTAGCCGGGGTGGATGGCTTGCGCGCCCGTGGCCCGGGCCGCTTCGATGATGCGCGCCCATTGCAAATAGCTGTCTTTGGGTGCCGGGCCGCCGATGTGGATCGCTTCGTCGCAGGCGGCCACGTGTTTGGCCTGCGCGTCGGCGTCGGAATACACGGCCACGGTCTGCACCCCGAGGCGGCGCGCGGTGGCGGCCACGCGGCAGGCGATTTCTCCGCGGTTGGCAATGAGGATTTTCTTAAACATGCTGCTCTCCCGCGGAGAAACCGCCTGCGCACGCTGCGCGTGCCATGCAATTTGGCTGCGCCGCTGCGCCGCTGCGCGGCTGGTCGCCTCTATTCGCAATCAGAATTTTCTTAAACATTTCAATCCAGCCAGTTGGGCTTGCGTTTTTGTAAAAAGGACTGCACGCCTTCGCGCCCTTCGGCGCTGGCGCGGATGTCGGCGATGGCCTCGACCGTGCGCGCCACCAGCGCATCGTCCAGCGGGGCTTGGGCGATGTCGTGCAGCAGCCGCTTGCAGGAGCCCACGGCGGCGGGGCCGTTGGCGCATAGGGCCTGCACGATCTCGTCGAGGCGCGCATCCAGCGCCTCGGGGGCCACCACGGCGTGTACGAAGCCGATGCGCAGCGCCTCGGCGGCATCGAAGCGCTCGGCGCTCAAAAAGTAGCGCTGCGCCGCCCGCGCACCCATGGCGCGCAGCACGTAGGGGCCGATGGTGGCCGGAATCAGGCCCAGCTTGACTTCGCTCAGGCAAAAGTGGGCGCTGTCTGCCGCGACCGCGATGTCGCAGGCCGCCACCAGCCCCATGCCGCCGGCCACCACATCGCCCTGCACCCGCGCCAGCGTGGGCTTGGGGCATTCGTAAATGCTGCGCAGCATCGCCGCCAGCCGCGCGGCGTCGGCGAGGTTTTCGGCGCGGGAGTAGTCGGCCATGCGGCGCATCCAGTGCAGATCGGCCCCGGCGCAAAAGGCCGGCCCCTCGGCCGCCAGCACGATGGCGCGCACGGCGGGGCGGGCGCCCAACTCTTGGAAGGCGGCGCTGAGCTCGGCGATCAGCTCCTCGTTGAAGGCGTTGCGCAGCGCCGGCCGTGTCAGCGTGACGGTGGCACGCGCCCCGTGCAGCGAGATATTCAGGTTCGCCATGCTGCGCCCCTCACATGCGAAACACGCCAAAGCGCGTGTCTTCAATCGGCGCATTGAGCGCCGCCGACAAGCCCAGCGCGAGCACCCGGCGCGTGTCGGCCGGGTCGATCACGCCGTCGTCCCACAGGCGGGCACTGGCGTAGTAGGGGTGGCCTTGGGTTTCGTACTGCTGGCGCAGTGGGGCTTTGAAGGCCTCTTCGTCCTCGAGCGCCCATTGGCCGCCCTTGGCCTCGATGGCGTCGCGCTTGAGCGTGGCCAGCACGCTGGCGGCCTGCTCGCCGCCCATGACGCTGATGCGCGCATTGGGCCACATCCACAAAAAGCGCGGGCCAAAGGCGCGCCCGCACATGCCGTAGTTGCCGGCGCCAAAGCTGCCGCCGATGATCACCGTGAACTTGGGCACCGCCGCCGTGGCCACCGCCGTCACCATCTTGGCGCCGTGGCGCGCGATGCCTTCGTTCTCGACCTTGCGCCCGACCATGAAGCCGGTGATGTTTTGCAAAAACACCAGCGGTACCTTGCGCTGGCAGCACAGCTCAATGAAGTGCGCGCCCTTTTGCGCCGATTCGCTGAACAAAATGCCGTTGTTGGCCACGATGCCCACCGGCATGCCTTCGAGGTGCGCAAATCCGCACACCAGGGTGCTACCAAAGCGCGGCTTGAACTCGTGCAGCGCACTGTCATCGACCAAGCGGGCGATGATCTCGCGCACGTCGAAGGGTTTGCGGCTGTCGGCCGGCACCACGCCGTGCAGCTCCTCGGCCGGGTAGCGCGGCGGCAGCGGCGCGCGCAAGGCCATGTCGGGCTGCTTGCGCCGCCCCAAGTGCGCCACCGCCTGCCGCGCCAGCGCCAGCGCGTGCAGATCGTTTTGCGCCAGGTGGTCGGCCACGCCCGACAAGCGCGTGTGCACGTCGCCACCGCCCAGGTCTTCGGCGCTCACCACCTCGCCGGTGGCGGCCTTCACCAGCGGCGGGCCGCCCAAAAAGATGGTGCCCTGGTTTTGCACGATGATGGCCTCGTCGCTCATGGCGGGCACGTAGGCCCCGCCCGCCGTGCACGAACCCATCACCACCGCGATCTGCGCGATGCCCTGCGCGCTCATCTGCGCCTGGTTGTAGAAGATGCGGCCAAAGTGGTCCCGATCCGGGAACACCTCGTCTTGATTCGGCAGGTTGGCCCCGCCCGAATCCACCAGATAGATGCAGGGCAGGCGGTTTTGCTGCGCCACCTCTTGCGCGCGCAGGTGTTTTTTGACCGTCAACGGGTAGTAGGTGCCGCCTTTGACGGTGGCGTCGTTGCACACCACCATGCACTCGATGCCGGCCACGCGGCCGATGCCGGTGATCAGGCCGGCGCAGGGGGCTTCGTTGTCATAGACATCGAGCGCGGCCAGCGGCGCCAGTTCTAGGAACGGGGTGCCGGGGTCGAGCAGCGCCTGCACGCGCTCGCGTGGCAGCAGCTTGCCGCGTGCGGTGTGCTTGGCGCGCGCGGCGGCACCGCCACCGACGGCGATTTGCTCCAGGCGCTGGCGCAGATCGGCCACCAAGGCGCGCATGGCCTGCTGATTGGCCAAAAATTCGGCGCTGCGGGGCTTGAGCCGGGACTCGATTGCGGTCATGGGGGCGTCTCCTCTTTGAATCCCCCCTATTGTGCAGCCAGCGCGCTCTGCCCTCCCTTGGGATTGGCGCTTACTGGTCTAAAAAGCGCTGCGCATCCAGCGCCGCCATGCAGCCGGTGCCAGCGCTGGTGATGGCCTGGCGGTAGATGTGGTCTTGCACGTCGCCAGCGGCGAACACGCCGGGCACGCTGGTCTGGGTGGCAAAGCCGTTTTGCCCGCCCTGGGTGACGAGGTAGCCGTCTTTGAGTTCGAGCTGGCCCTTGAAAAGCTCGGTGTTGGGGCTGTGGCCGATGGCGATGAAGCAGCCTTGCAGCGCGATGTCTTCGGTCTGCCCGGTCTGCACCTGCTTGAGGCGCACGCCGGTGACGCCGCGCTCGTCGCCCAGCACCTCGTCGAGCACGTAAAAGAGCTTGAGTTCGATGCGGCCCTCGGCCACCTTGCTCATCAGCTTGTCGATCAAAATGGGTTCGGCACGAAAGCCGTCGCGCCGGTGCACCAGCGTGACCTTGCTGGCGATGTTGGACAGGTACAGCGCTTCTTCCACCGCCGCGCTGCCGCCGCCGATCACGCACACCTCTTGGCCGCGGTAGAAAAAGCCGTCGCAGGTGGCGCAGCCGCTCACGCCACGGCCCATGAAGGCTTGCTCCGAGGGCAGGCCGAGGTATTTGGCCGAAGCGCCGGTGGCGATGATCAGGCTGTCGCAACTGTACTGGCCGCTGTCGCCAGTCAAGCGAAACGGGCGCTGGCTCAGGTCCACGCTCTGGATGTGGTCGAACACGATTTCGGTCTGGAAGCGCTCGGCGTGGGCCTGGAAGCGCTGCATCAGCTCCGGGCCCTGCACCCCGTGCACGTCGGCGGGCCAGTTGTCCACGTCGGTGGTGGTCATGAGCTGGCCGCCTTGGGCCATGCCGGTGATGAGCATGGGTTTGAGGTTGGCGCGCGCGGCATAGACGGCGGCGGTGTAGCCGGCTGGGCCGGAGCCGAGGATGAGGACTTGGGCGTGGCGGGTGTTCATGTTGGGGCTTTCCGTGCGCAAAGAATAACGCGGTAAGTGTATCGTAGCAGGATTTTAAAATGCAGGTGGGGGTATATGGATGGAGCCGGTCCGCGCGCTCGGTTAAGCTAGCGCCTGCTTATGAGTTCTTCTGTCAATACCCTCAACAAAGACGCGGCGCGCGCTGCGGCCAGCGGCATCGGGCGCTTCACGCAGGAGTTTGCCCTGCTGCTGGGAGCGGCCGCGCTGCTGTTTGGCTGGATCGCGCTGCTGAGCTACAGCCCCGGCGACGCCGCCTGGTCCACCTCGGGCAGCGGGGCCGTGACGGCCAACTGGGGCGGGCGCGCCGGGGCCTGGCTGGCCGATCTGGGTTATTTTTTGCTGGGCGCATCGGTCTGGTGGCTGTTGCTGGCGGCATCGCACACGTGGTTGGCGGGGCTGGCGCGCTGGTTGCGCGTGCCCGCAGCCGCCGCAGCCGCCAACACCTTGCTGCGGCCAGAGACGCCACTTGCCGCCCTGCGGGCCCGCTGGCAGCAGCCGCCTTGGTCCAGGGTGGCGTTTGGGGTGGGGCTGCTGCTGTTGTTGGCCGCCAGCACGGTGTTGGAATGGACTCGGCTGCACCGCTGGGACGCGTGGTTGCCGGGCGACTCGGGCGGCCTGCTGGGCAGTCTGCTGGGGCCGCCGGCGCAGCTTTGGCTGGGGCAGACTGGCTCGGCCCTGCTGGCCATCAGCTTGCTGGGGGTGGCCTTGGCTTGGGTGTTTCGCTTCTCCTGGGCCGCCACCGCCGAGGGCTTGGGGCGTTGGATCGACGAGGCGCTGCAACACTGGCGCCAGCGCCGCGAGGCCGACGAAGACCAGCGCATCGGCCGCCAGGCCTTGCGCCAGCGCACCGCAGAGGAAGCCGAATACGAGCGGGCGCACCCGGCGCACGCCTTGAACCTGCAAGGTGCTGGCCCTGCCGATCCGGATACCGCCGCCGGCTTGCAGGGCGAGGTGCAGGCAGACCCGGTGCACGCCGCACCACGCAAGCCGGCAGCCAGTGCGGGCGCCAAATCCCAATCCAAAACGCTGCAAATCGAACCCGTGCTCGCCGAAGTGCCGCCCAGCAGCCGCGTGATCAAGGAGCGCCAGCAGCCGCTGTTCCACGATTTGAGCGACACCAAGCTGCCGCAGATCGACCTGCTCGACGCCGCCACGCGCCAGTCTGCCAGCGTGGCCCCCGAAACGCTGGAGATGACCAGCCGCCTGATCGAGAAAAAGCTGGGCGACTTTGGCGTGCAGGTCACGGTGGTGGCGGCGCTGCCGGGGCCGGTGATCACGCGCTACGAGATCGAGCCCGCCACCGGCGTCAAAGGGGCGCAGGTGGTGAACTTGGCGCGCGATCTGGCGCGCTCGCTCTCGCTGGTGAGCATCCGCGTGATCGAAACCATCCCCGGCAAGAACCTGATGGCGCTGGAGCTGCCCAACGCCCGGCGCCAGACCATCCGCCTGAGCGAAATACTCGGCTCGCAGGTCTATCACGACGCCAAAAGCCTGCTCACCATGGGGCTGGGCAAAGACATCGGCGGGCACCCGGTGGTGGTCGATCTGGCCAAAATGCCGCACTGCCTGGTGGCGGGCACCACGGGGTCGGGCAAGTCGGTGGGCATCAACGCCATGATCCTGTCGCTGCTCTACAAGGCCGACCCGCGCGACGTGCGGCTGCTGCTGATCGACCCCAAGATGCTGGAACTCAGCGTCTATGAGGGCATCGCGCACCTGCTGGCCCCGGTGGTGACCGATATGAAACAGGCCGCCAACGCGCTCAACTGGTGCGTGGCCGAAATGGACAAGCGCTACCGCCTGCTGAGCAAGCTCGGGGTGCGCAACTTGGCGGGCTACAACGCCAAGATCGCCGAGGCGGCGGCGCGCGGCGAGCCCATCGGCAACCCCTTTAGCCTCACGCCCGAGCAGCCCGAGCCCTTGCAGCGGCTGCCGCACATCGTGGTGGTGATCGACGAGTTGGCCGACCTGATGATGGTGGTGGGCAAAAAGATCGAGGAGCTGATCGCCCGGCTGGCGCAAAAGGCGCGCGCCGCCGGGGTGCACCTGATTTTGGCCACCCAGCGCCCGAGTGTGGATGTGATCACCGGCCTGATCAAGGCCAACATCCCGACCCGCATCAGCTTCCAGGTCAGCAGCAAGATCGACAGCCGCACCATTTTGGACCAGATGGGGGCCGAGGCGCTGCTGGGCATGGGCGACATGCTCTACATGCCCAGCGGCAGCGGCTACCCGAGCCGCATCCACGGCGCTTTCGTGAGCGACGACGAGGTGCACCGCGTGGTGGCCTGGCTCAAAGCCCAGTGCGGCGAGCCCGACTACATCGCGGGCGTGCTCGAAGGCCCGGCCGATGCCGAAGAGGGCGGCGAGGCCGACGCCCATGCGGGCGGCGGCGAAAAAGACCCGCTCTACGACCAAGCGGTGGCGATCGTGCTGCAAGACCGCAAGGCCAGCATCAGCTACGTGCAGCGCAAGCTCAAGATCGGCTACAACCGCGCCGCGCGCCTGCTCGAAGACATGGAGCGCGCCGGGCTGGTGAGCGCCCTCACCAGCAGCGGCCAGCGCGACATTCTGGTGGGTGGGCGCAGCGCCGAGTGAGGGGGGCTGCGACCATCAATCCTTTCCCCTGAGCTGGAAGGGCATGGGGTCTTAGCCTGTTTTCCCCTTCTCAGGCTGGGTTTGACAAATGCGTTTAGTGTAGCTACATTAAAGGCATGGTAATCGAGTTCGATCCAGCCAAGGATGTGGCAAACCAAACCAAGCCAAGCATGGCGTGTCGCTGTCCATGGCCGGCGACCTCGACTGGGAAGCCGCGTTGGTGTGGGTTGATGGACGGTTCGAGTACGGTGAGTCGGGAATGATTGCGCTCGCGCCACAAACCGAAATTCTGTACTGCGTGGCCTTTGTTGATCGAGGCCAAGTGCGAAGGGTCATCAGCCTGCGCCGCGCCAATCGCCGTGAGGTGAAGCACTATGTCGAAAATCTCTAAGCGTCCAACGATCCTGATGCCTACTGTGGCAGAGGACAAGGCCATTACTGCGGCTGCCAGAAGCGACCCTGACGCGCAACCCCTCACGCCTAAGCAATTGGAGGCCATGGTGCCACTTCGTGCCCTACGCGGTCGGCCAAAGTCTGAAAATAAAAAACTGCTGGTATCGGTGCGTTACAGCCCCGAGGTGGTTGCCTACTTTAAGTCAACCGGGAAAGGCTGGCAGTCGCGCATGGATGGTGTGCTGCGTAAGTACGTATCGCGTCACCTCCGTGGCGCGGGGTGATACGCATGGGGAGTCGGGTCAGGCCACGGTTTTACCCCGGTTTGGTGAGCGCCCACACCCACGGCGGCCACAACTCCTTACACTTGCGCCGCCAGCGCCTGCAACTGGCGCACCGGCTTTGATTCACAATGGGCATGATGCACCGACCCACCTTTATGCGATCCGCCTTGGCCAGCGCCTGGGCCCTCACCTTGGCCGCGCTGGCGGCTGTGGCAACCCTGCCTGCTGCGGCGGCCACGGCCACGGCCACGGCAACCACAGCCCCTGCCGCCCCGGCTGCCATCGCGCCCGCTGCCACGCCCGGCAACGCGCCTGCCCCCGCCCCCGGCACCGCCCTGGGCGACCTGCAAGCCTTTTTGCAGCAAACCCAGCACGGCCGCGCCGCCTTCACCCAGACTGTGACCGGCCCGCGCCCGGCCGCCGCCCCCGACGCCGCAGCGGCATCGGCTGCCGGCGCGCCCGCGGCACGGGTGCAAACCAGCCACGGGGTGTTCGAGTTCCAGCGCCCGAACCGCTTTCGCTTTCACTACCAGCGCCCCTTCGAGCAGCTCATCGTTGCCGACGGCCAGACCCTGTGGCTGTACGACCCCGATCTGGCGCAGGTCACGGCGCGGGCGCAGCGCGAGGTGCTGGGCCAGACCCCGGCGGCGCTGCTGGCGTCCGGGGCCGATCTGCGCACCCTGCAACAGGCCTTCACCTTGAGCAACGCCCCCGACGCCGACGGACTGCGCTGGGTGCAGGCGGTCCCGAAGGGCGAGGACGCGCCCTTGCAAGCGGTGCGCATCGGCTTTCGCAACGGCCAACTGGCGGTGCTCGAAATTTTGGACCGCTTTGGCCAGCGCTCACACATCGCCTTTGAGCGGCTCGACACCCAGAGCGCCTTTAGGCCCGGCCATTTCGGCTTCAGCGTGCCAACCGGGGCCGCCCTGATCCGGCCCGAATGAGCCCCGAATGAGCCCACAAGTCCACCACTGAGCCCCATGCAGGCCGACACCCGCCCCCTGGCCGAACGGCTGCGCCCGCAAACGCTGGCCGAGGTGATCGGGCAGGCGCACCTGCTCGGGCCGGGCAAGCCGCTGCGCGTGGCCTTCGAGACCGGGCAGCCGCACAGTTGCATCCTGTGGGGGCCGCCAGGCGTCGGCAAAACCACGCTGGCGCGTCTCATGGCGCACGCCTTCGAGGCCGATTTCATCGCCATCAGCGCCGTGCTCGGCGGTGTGCGCGACATCCGCGAAGCGGTCGAGCGCGCCCAGCAGGCGCGGGCCGGCTTGCCGCCGCGGGCCACGCTGGTGTTCGTCGATGAGGTGCACCGCTTCAACAAAAGCCAGCAAGACGCCTTCTTGCCGCACGTGGAAAGCGGGCTCTTTACCTTCATCGGGGCCAGCACCGAAAACCCGAGCTTCGAAGTCAATTCGGCGCTGCTCTCGCGCGCCACGGTGTATGTGTTGCAGCCCCTGAGTGAGGCCGAGCTGGAGCAGTTGCTGGAGCGCGCCCAGGCGCAGGCGGGGCTGCCCGCCATCGAGCCCGCGGCGCGCCAGCTCCTCGTCGGCCACGCCGACGGCGACGCCCGGCGCCTGCTCAACAGCCTCGAAACCCTGGCCGTGGCGGCCCGGGCGCAAAACCTAGCGGCCATCGGCGCCGACTGGCTGCTGCACCTGCTGGGCCAGCAACTGCGCCGCTACGACAAGGGCGGCGACGCCTTCTACGACAGCATCAGCGCCTTGCACAAAAGCGTGCGCGGTTCCGACCCCGACGCTGCCCTGTATTGGTTTGCGCGCATGCTCGACGGCGGGGCGGATCCGCGCTACCTCGCCCGGCGCATGATCCGCATGGCCAGCGAAGACATCGGGCTGGCCGACCCGCGCGCGCTGCGGCTGGCGCTGGACGCCGCCGAAGTCTATGAGCGCCTGGGCAGCCCGGAGGGCGAGCTGGCCTTGGCCGAGGCGCTGGTCTATCTGGCCGTGGCACCCAAGAGCAACGCCCTCTACACCGCCTACAAAAGCGTGCGCGCCCTAGTGCAGCGCGATCAGAGCCGGCCGGTGCCGCTGCACCTGCGCAACGCCCCCACGGCGCTCATGCGCACGCTCGAACACGGCAAAGGCTACCGCTACGCCCACGACGAACCCGAGGCCTTCGCCGCAGGCGTGAGCTACTTCCCCGACGGCCTGCGCCCACCGACCTTTTACGAGCCGGTGCCGCGTGGGCTGGAGATCCGCATCGGCGACAAACTGCGCGAGCTGCGCCAGCGCAATGCGGCGGCTGGGCCAACGCAAACCACCCCGCCCGAGCCGCCAAGCCCCTAGGCGTTTCCAGTCCCCGGCCCTTTGGAAGCCGGCATCCGCTGCGGCCTACAGCAGCAGCCGCATGCTGCGCGCCGTTTCCTGCAACACCGGCAGCACGCGCTTGACGGCCGTGTCCGGGCTTTCGTTGTTGATCGGCATGGTCACGCTCAAGGCGCCCAGCAGTTGGTCTTTGTGGTCGTACAAGGCCACCGAGACGCCCCGGAAGTTCAACTCGAGCTGCTGGTCCGAAATGAACCAGCCCTGCAGGCGCGCCTGCTCGAAGCAGGCGCGCAGCCGCTCCTTGTCGGTCAGGGTGTGCACGGTGTAGGGGCGCAAGGTCTGCCGCTCCAGCCACGGATTCCAGTGCGCGGGCCCAAGCATGCCCAAGATCACGATCCCGGCCGCCGTCACGTGTGCCTGCACCCGCGAGCCCAAGGTGTAGCCTGAGTGGGTGTGGCGCAGGGTCCCGCTGCGCGCCAGATAGACCACGTCGTTCTCATCCAGCACCGCCACGTAGGACGATTCCCCGGTGCCCGCCATGACGCGCTGCAAATAGGGCTGCACCGCGCGCGGCAGCCGGGCCGAATCGAGGTAGGCGTGCGACAGGCGCAGCACGCGTGGCGTGAGCCAAAACAGCTTGCCGTCGCTGGCCACATAGCCCAGATGCGCCAGCGTGAGCAGGTGGCGGCGGGCGGCGGTGCGCGTCAGGCCGCAGCGCTGGCCCGCCTGGCTGGCCGTCAGGCGCGGGTGGTCGGAGTCGAACACCTGCATGATCGACAGGCCTTTTTCCAGTCCGGCGATCCAGTCCCGGCGCTCGAGCGCCGCCGCTTGGGGCGTGGTTTGCATGGCAGGCTAGGCGTGGGTATGCCTAGAATTGATCGATGATCGCTCGATTATGAGCGATAGCCGCGAATCGCGTGCGCCCCATTTTGTCACCATGCCCACAAACTCGCGTACAGTGCCAAAAACCCAGAGGAGCACTGCCCATGAATCAAATCAGTAGCTTGGCCACTGCAATGCGCGAACCCTTGCTGGCCTCTTGCAGCGACGAAGCCAACCCGATCGGGCTCGATGGGGTCGAGTTCATCGAATACACCACCAGCAAACCCCAGGCCTTGGGGCAGGTGCTGGAGATGATGGGCTTCAAGCCCGTGGCACGCCACCGCTCGCGCGAGGTGTTGCTGTACCGCCAAGGCGGACTCAATGTGGTGGTCAACGCGCACATGGCGCAGGGCCGAGACGGCCGCTTGCCCGACCCCTCGGGTGCCGCCAGCCTGTCGGCCATTGCCCTGCGGGTGCGCGATGCGCGCGCCGCCTACCGCTACGTGCAAGACAAGGGCGCCTGGCCGGTGCCCACGCACGCCGAGGTGATGGAGCTCAACATCCCGGCCATCCACGGCGTGGGCGGCAGCCGCATTTACTTCGTCGATCGGTATCGGGAATTTTCTATCTACGACGTCGATTTCATCCCCATTCCCGGCGTCGAGCAGCACCCGCCAGCGACGGCCGGGATTCATTTCTTTGGCATCGTCCAGTACATCGGGCCCGAGCGCAGCAACGACTGGATCGAGTTTTACTCGGTGCTGCTCGGGGCCAGCCTGATTCCCGACGAGCAGCGCTTTGGCATTTTGCCCAAAGGCAAGCTGATGCGTCTGCCCGCCATCCACGCCGGGGCCGAATTTTTGTTGCAACTGATCGAGCCCGAGCCCAATGTGATCGACACCGACGAGCGCCTGCAACGCGTCGGCTTGGGCGTTCCCGATGTGCTGCAGGCGGTGCAGCAGCTGCGCCGCAATGGGGTCGAGTTCGTGGAAACCGAGGCCGCGCACAGCGAAGCGCGTGGGGCTATCAGCAAAACCTACTTGGGCGCGGTGGTGTTTGAGCTCGTCAAGAGCACGCCGGGAGCGCAGCCATGAGCGCGGCCCTTGCGGCGCGGCAGGTGCCGGCCGCCTTTGGCATGGACACCATCACCCTGCCGGGCACGCTGGAGGCCAAGCTCGAAGCCATGCAGCGCGCCGGTTTTGGCCAGGTGATGCTCAAGGCCAACGACTTGGTGGGGCATCCGGGTGGGGTCGAGGCGGCGGTGCAGGCCGTCAAGGCCAGCGGCCTGCGCGTGACCGGGTTTCAGGTGCTGCGCGACTTCGAGGGCTTGTCGGGCCATTTGCACGATTACAAGGTCGAGGTGGCCAAAAGCATGCTCGAACTGTGCGCCACCCTCGAGAGCGGCTTGCTGCTGGTGTGCTCCTCCACCTCGGTGCACGCCAGCAGCGACCTCGACCATTTGGCGGCCGATCTGCGCAAGCTCGCGATGCTGGCGCTGCCCTTGGGCATCAAGATTGCCTACGAGGCGCTGTCTTGGGGGCGGGTGGTGAACCAGTTCACCACCGCCTGGGACGTGGTGTGCCGCGCCGATGCGCCCAATCTGGGGCTGGGCATCGACTCCTTCCACATCTTTGCCGCCGGCACGCCGATCGAGGAAATCGATTACATCGACCCGGAAAAAATCCTGCTGGTGCAGTTGTCCGATTTCATGTGGCAAGAGACCAAAACCTTTGCCGAGCGCATAGCCACCGCGCGCACCTTCAGGGTGTTTCCGGGCGAGGGGGTGCACAGCCAGCAGCTGGTCGATCTGGCGCTGCGCCTGCATGCCTTGCGCTACTCGGGCGATTACAGCTTCGAGGTTTTTAACGAAGACTATCTGCAAATGCCCTTGCCCCATGTGGTGCAGCAGGCCAAGCGCTCGGCGCTCTGGCTGGCCGACGATGTGTTGCGCAGCTCGGTGCCGTTTCCCAACAGCCTGCGCCTGCGCGCTTGAGCGCGGCCCGGGCTGCGCCTGTGCATGCCTTTCAGCCCTCAAGTTGCGCCAGTTGGCGAAGGGTTTGCGCGTCGGTGGTGGGATAGCCAAAATACTCCAGATAGACCGGAATTTGTTCAAACAGCATGTCGGTGCCGATCTGGATCGGGCAGCCCCGTTGCTGGGCGGCCGCCAGCAGCGGCGTCAGGGTTTGCGCCATCACCACGTCGCCCACCAGCGTCTGCGGCGCCAGGCGCTGCACGTCGAGCGGCAGCGGGTCGTTTGGGTTCATGCCCAGCGGGCTGGCGTTGATGACGGTGTGCATCCCGCTCGGGTCGTTGTCGCTGATTTCAACCCGCGTGGCCGGGAAGTAGGTTTGCAGGCGCTGCGCCAGCGCCTGTGCGCTCGCCCTCTGGCGGTCGTGCAGGCGCAGCAGGGCGGGCCGGTGCGCCGCCAGCGCCGCTGCAATGGCGCTGCCCACGCCGCCACAGCCCACGATCAGCACCTTGCTGCCCTGTATCGGGTGGCCTTTGCGCAACAGGGCGCGGCTAAAGCCTTCGCCGTCGAACATATCGCCCAGCAGGCGCCCATCGGCCCCTTTTTTGACCGCGTTGCAGGCCCCCGCCACCATGGCGGCCGGGCTGGCCACATCGACCAGATTGAGCGTCGTCATTTTGTGCGGCATCGTCACCAAGGCGCCGCGGATGTTGCGCAAGGCAAAAATGGCACGCAGAAACTGTGGGTAGTCCTGCGCTTCGCAGGCCAAGGGCACCACCACCGAGTTCTCGCCGATCGAGCGGAAATAGGGGTTGTAGATCTGCGGCGACTTGAAGCTGTGCGTCGGGTAGCCGATGTGGGCGATGATTTCTGTGTGGCCGTTGATCATGACAGGGGTTCTCCTCGGGTTTTTCATTCTATGCAAGCCTTGGCCGCGCTGGGGCGGGGGCGGATGGAAGCCGAATGATTGCCATCTGCACAAGATCGATGATCGAACAAAACCAGTGTTTACCCTGATTTTTGGGCTTTGAGGCACCCTAAAAGACTTGGAGTGCGCTCAAAATCCTAGGGTATTCCATTATTTTGATCGATGATCGTTCGCAGATGTTTGCTCGTCGAACGGATGGAGGAGGGCGCATCTTCCCGAGCCATTCGGCATCGCATAGAGTACCCTTCAGGACTTGGGGCAGGCCATCGCATGGGTGCCGGCAGGTCTCGCAAGCCGTGTCCAATCTAAGCTTTTCGTTGCAACCTCTCAGGAGACATTCATCATGACCCTAGACAAACGCCAATTCATGGGCGCTTCGCTCGTCGCGCTGGCCAGCGCCTCGATGAGCAAGCTGGCGCTGGCCCAAGCGCCGTTCCCGACCCGCGACCTCAACGGCATCATCCAGTTTGGTGCCGGCGGTGGCACCGACATCAGCATGCGCGGTTATGCGCCGCACGCCGAGCGCGTGCTCGGGCGCAACATCGTGCTCTCGAACCGCCCGGGCGCGGCCGGCGCGATCGCCGCCAACTTCGTGCGCCAGCAACCGGCCGATGGCTACACCCTGCTCATGGGGGCCGAGCCGCAAGCGCTGTTTCGCGTCATGGGGGTGGCCGACTTCGATTACAACGAGTTTTTCCCGGTCAACATTGCCGCCATGGCCAACACCATTTTGTTGGTCACGCGCCCCGATGCGCCGTGGAACACCATGCAGGATATTTTGAGCTTCGTGCAGGCCAACCCACGCCGGGTGCGCCAATACCGGTCCGGCATCGGCACGGTGCCCTTTACCGTCAACCTGATGATCTCCAGACTGACGCGCTTCGAAACCCTAATGGTGCCCTTCGACGGCGACGGGCCAGCCATCGCTGCCCTGCAAGGCGGCCACCTAGATATCGGTTTCCTCACCTCGGCGGCCGCGATTGAGCACGTGCGCGCTGGTCGCCTCAAAGCCTTGGGGGTGTTGAGCGACCAGCCGTTCCAAGGGATCGCTCCCATGACCAACGCGCCATCGCTGGCTGGTTTGCCGCGCTTCTTGCCTTGGGGTGCTTGGTTTGGCGTGTTCGTGCGGCGCGAGGTGCCCGATGCCGCCAAGGCGCGGCTGGTGGCGGCTTTCCGCGAAGCGGGCAACAACCCCGACTACCGGCGCATGATGGAGGGGCGCGGCAACACCATGCTCAACCTCGGCGGCGACGAGGCGCAGCGCTTCATCAACCGCTGGACCTCGACCACCGCCTGGCTCTACCAAGACGCCGGCCAAGCCCGCGTAAACCCGGAAACGCTGGGCATTCCGCGGCCTCGCTGAGCCGTTCTTTGAGTCGGGCGCGCAGCGCGGTGCGCGCCCATTTTTATTTTCGTAGCAGGTGGTGCGATGTCGGAACCCAGACCCAAGCTCGTAGGCGAAGTCTTTTTTGTGCTGCTGCTGCTGGCGGTGAGCCTGTTTTTATTGGGATCGGCCTACACGATCTCGGGCTTCGAGTCCTTTGCCTCGGCGGGGGCAGTGCCCATGGCCGCTGCGGGCCTGATGGCGGTTTGTGCCTTGGTCATTCTGGTGCAGACGCTGCGCCGCCCGCCCGACACGACCGAAGCCAGCACGCTGCGCCGGCTGATGGTGCAAGTCACCCCGCCGGCCTTGCTGGCGATGCTGGTGCTGATCGTGCTGTACGTGGTGCTGCTGGAGCAGATCGGGTTTTTGCTGGTCTCTTTTTTGTTTTTGCTGGCTTCGATGTTCGTGCTAGGCAGTTACCGCTGGGTTATGAACCTGGTGGTGAGTGTGGGCGTGCTCGGGGTGATCTACATCGTGTTTGAAGAGCTGTTTTCGGTTGTGCTGCCGGCCGGCTACCTGTGGCAAGGGGTGTTTCAATAATGGAACTGGTACACGCCTTCTTTGCTTCTTGGATCGACCCGTGGCTGCTGCTGCTGGCCGCCATCGGCACCTTTGCCGGGATTTATATCGGCGCCATTCCGGGCCTGTCCGTCACCATGGCGGTCTCGATCCTGGTCTCCTTTACCTTCAAGTGGCCCGTTCAGGATGCCTTGGTGCTGATTTCTGGCATCTTTTTGGGCGGCGTCTATGGCGGCTCGCGCAGCGCCATTTTGCTCAACATACCCGGCGCACCGGCGGCGGTGGCCACCACGCTCGACGGCTACCCACTGGCCAAATTGGGTCTGGCTGGGCAGGCAATCGGCCTGTCCACCGTGATGTCGGTGATCGGCGGCTTTGTCGGCATTGCGGTGTTGGCCATCGCGGCGCCGATGGTTTCCGAGCTGGCCCTGATGTTCAGCCCGCGCGACTACCTGCTGCTGGCGGTGATGGGCCTGCTGCTGGTGGGCGGGCTCACGGGCGACTCGATGGCCAAGGGGGTTTTTGCCGCTGCCTTGGGGGTCTTGATTTCGACCGTGGGGCTGGACCCGCTCACGGGCGAGGCGCGCCTGACCTTCGATTCGCTGCAACTGTCGGCGGGCATCAACTTCATCGCCGCCATGATCGGGCTCTTTGGCGTGGCCGAGGTGTTGGCGCAGATGCACTATCTGCACGTCAAGGCGGTCAAGCAAAACGTGAGCAAAATCATTCCCTCGTGGGCGCTGGTCAAGCAGCACCTGCCGCTTTCCATGCGTTCCTCCGCCATTGGAGTGGGCATCGGGGCGCTGCCGGGTGCCGGTGGCGACATTGCGTCCTTGATGGCTTACGACCACGCACGGCGCTCGACCAAAAACCCCTCGCGCCCCTTTGGTCAGGGCGCCTACGAAGGGGTGGTGGCACCCGAGAGCGCCAACAACGCCTCGGTCGGCGGGGCCTACATTCCCATGATGACGCTGGGCATTCCGGGCGATGCCGTGACGGCGGTGATCATCGGCGCCATGTTCATCCACGGCCTGCGCCCCGGCCCGCTGCTGATGACCGAAACCCCGGACCTGTTTTGGTTCATCGTCGGCTCGCTGGTGCTGGCCAACATCTTCCTGCTCATCTTTGGCATGACCGGCATCCGCATTTTTGCCAAGGTGGTTGAGACCCCCAAAGCCTTTTTGCTGCCGGTGATCCTGATCCTGTCGTCCGTCGGGGCCTACGCCATCAACAACAACCCGGTCGATGTGTATTGGATGCTGGGCTTTGGCGTGCTGGGCTACCTGATGAAGATTTACGGCTTCCCGGTGGCGCCGGTGATTTTGGGGATCGTGCTCGGGCCCTTGCTCGAGCGCAGTTACCGCCAGTCGATCCTGATGACGGGCGAAGACCCGGTGCTGTTCTTCACCGAATTCTTCACCTCGCCGATTTCCGTTATTTTGCTGCTGGCCTTGGGCTTTAGCCTGCTGGTGAGCACGCCGTGGTGGAAGCGCTGGCGCAGCCGGGGCAAGTAGGTGGTCCACCCCGTAGGCGGTGCGGGTGGCTAGGGGCGGCTAGGTGTGCGCAACGCGGCATGGCCAAGGGTAAAATGAAAAGTTTTACGCCCCCACCCCATTGCTCACCATGGCCGACCACACGCCCCTGCCCGCCGACGACAACCACCTGATCGCCGAGCGGCGCGCCAAGCTGCAGCAACTGCGCCAAGCGCAGGCGGCGGGTGGGCCGGTGGCCTTCCCCAACGACATCAAGCCGCAGCAGCGCGCCGAGGGTTTGCACGCCGAGTACGGCGGCCTGAGCAAAGAGATGCTGGAGCCGCTGCAAGTGCGCGCCAGCGTGGCCGGGCGCATGATGCTCAAGCGCGTCATGGGCAAGGCCAGCTTCGCCACGCTGCAAGACGCCTCCTTGGGCCCCTCCGAGGGCCGCATCCAGATCTACCTCAACGACGCCAGCGTCGGGGCCGAGCTGCACGCCGCCTTCAAACACTGGGACTTGGGCGACATCGTGGCCGCCGAGGGCGTGCTGTTCAAGACCAAAACCGGCGAGCTCACGCTGCTGGTCGATCGGCTGCGGCTGGTCACCAAAAGCCTGCGCCCGCTGCCCGACAAGTTTCACGGCGTACACGACCAAGAGCTCAAATACCGCCAGCGCTACGTCGATCTGATGACCGACGCCCAGGCGCGGCGCCGCTTTCTGGCGCGCAGCCTAGCCGTGACCAGCCTGCGCGAGTTCATGGTGGCGCACGAATTTTTGGAAGTCGAAACCCCGATGCTGCACCCGATACCGGGCGGGGCCAATGCGCGGCCCTTCGTGACGCACCACAACGCGCTGGAGCAGCAGATGTACCTGCGCATCGCGCCCGAGCTCTACCTCAAGCGGCTGCTGGTGGGCGGTTTCGAGCGCGTGTTCGAGATCAACCGCAACTTCCGCAACGAAGGCATCAGCGTGCGCCACAACCCCGAGTTCACCATGATGGAGTTCTACGCGGGCTACTGGAACCACCTCGACCTGATGGTGTTTACCGAGCAGATGATCCGCCACGTGGCGCAGCGCGTCTGCGGCGGCACCCGGCTCAGCTACCAGGGCCGCGATGTGGACTTGCAAGCCCCATTCGAGCGCCTCACCATCCGCGAAGCCATCCTCAAGCACACCGAAGCCGGCCCGCGCGTGGATGAGCGCGAGTGGCTGATCGCGCAACTACAAAAACTCGGGCTCGATGCGGTGAAAGAGCGGCTGGCGGTGCGCAGCCTGGCCGCGCTGCAGGTGCTGTACTTCGAAGAAACGGTGGAACACCGGCTCTGGAACCCTACCTTCATCTGCAACCACCCGACCGAGATCTCGCCGCTGGCGCGCGCCTCCGACGCCGACCCTGCCATCAGCGAGCGCTTCGAGCTCTACATCAGCGGGCGCGAAGTGGCCAACGGCTTTAGCGAGCTCAACGACGCCGAAGACCAAGCCGCGCGCTTTGCCGCCCAGGTGGGCCACAAAGACAGCGGCGACGACGAAGCCATGTACTTTGATGCCGACTTCGTGCGCGCACTCGAATACGGCATGCCGCCCGCAGGCGGCTGCGGCATCGGCATCGACCGGCTGCTGATGCTGCTCACCGACAGCCCCAGCATCCGCGACGTGATCCTGTTCCCGGCGCTGCGCCGCGAGGGCTGATCAGGACCAGCGCACCGGGCCGGCTGAATCCGGCTCCGTGCCTCAGGCCGCTTGAAGCGCCAGCCGCATTTTCTTCAGCGCCGCGCTTTCGATCTGCCGAATGCGCTCCGCGCTGACACCGTATTCGGCCGCGAGCTGGTGCAGCGTCATGCCGCCGCTGCCGTCGTCGTTCACCGCCAGCCAGCGCTCGCTCACGATGCGGCGCGCGCGCTCGTCGAGCTGCTCCAGCGCCTGTTGCACGCCCACGCTGGCCATGTGCTCGCGCTGGCGCGCCTGCAGCAGCGCGGTGGGCTCTTGGCTGCTGTCGGCCAGGTAGGCGATCGGGCCGTAGGCTTCCTCGCCGTCGTCGCCCGGGCTCGGGTCCAGCACCACGTCGCCACCGGCGAGCCGGGTCTGCATCTCCCGCACATCCTCGGGCCGCACGTCGAGCTTGCGTGCCATGCGCTCCACCTCGAGCTCGCTCAACTGCTCGCGGTGCGTCTCAGAGTCGGGCGCATCGGCCTTGAAGGCCTGCTTCATGCTGCGCAGGTTGAAAAACAGCTTGCGCTGCGCCTTGGTGGTGGCCACGCGCACCATGCGCCAGTTTTTCAGGATGTAGTCGTGGATTTCGGCCTTGATCCAGTGCAGCGCGTAGCTCACCAGCCGCACCCCTTGCTGCGGGTCGAAGCGCTTGACGGCTTTCATCAGCCCGATATTGCCTTCTTGGATCAAGTCGGCGTGCGGCAGGCCGTAGCCCAAGTATTGGCGCGAGACCGAGACCACCAGCCGCAGGTGCGACATCACCAGCCGGCCGGCGGCTTCGAGGTCGTTGTGCTGTTGCAGGCGCTCGGCGTAGTCGCGCTCCTCTTCTGGGGTGAGCAGCGGCAGGCGGTTGACGGCGCTGATGTAGGCGTCCAAGTTGCCCAGTGGCGGCAACACCACGGCGTTCGAGCCGCCCCAGCCCACCGGGGCCGAGGGGGCAAGCTTAAAAGATGGCAAAGGGACAAGGGCGGTGGTGCTCATGGGTAGCTCCTCACAAAGCATGACTCTCTGCCCTTATGTTAGCACTCTATGGGCTTGAGTGCCAAGACCTGCGCCAGCGCGCGCCGTTTTTCAAGCCGACGCGGCGGCGGGGCGCGCCGAGCGGCGCTGTGCCATTTCCCGGCCCATGCCGGCCCGGTCGTAGGCTTGCAGGCGCTTATGGGCTTCCGGGTAAGCCAGCGATTCTTCGAGCAGCAGGTGATCGAGGTAGAGCGCCTCGAACACCTCCAGCGCGTGCAGCAACTCGGCGCTGTCGAACCACTGGTTGCCTGCGCTGATGGCGGCGACGGCGGGCTCGATGTGCAGCCAGTTTTCTTCCAGCCAGCCGTGGTCTTGGCGCAGGCGGCGTGCGGCAGCCACCAGCGCTTCGTCGCTGCTGGCGGCCAGCACCGGGAAGATGTGGTTTTCTTCGTCGAGGTGGTGCTGGCGCGCTTCGCCATTAAAAAAGTGGAGCACCTGACGCGCTCGCAGGCGCTCAGCCGCATCAAGGTGGCCGACTTGGCAAGCCTCCACCACCGAGCGCAGCAGCACCAAGTGGCGCTGCAACTGGCGGTGCGTCTCGTCCAGAAAATCAAACAGATCGATTTGGGTGCGAGGGGAAATCATGGCGCGCGTCCTCCGTTGGTCTGGCTTTGGATTATTCTACGCAAAGCGTTGGGCCATTTGATGTAACGCAACGAAGCCCGGTTTAGGCCGCAGCGTCCTCGGGCCGTCGAAATTTGAAACCGCAGGAGTGATGCACATGTTTGAGCTTGGCCTTCCCTTGGCGACTATGCGCGCAGCCCCGACACCCAAGGTGGCTGCGACAGGGGGCATGGCGCTGCGCGGGCTGACCCGGTTGCGGCGCTGGCTGTGGCTGCACCGGACGGCGGGGCTTTGCTTGGGTGTGTGGGCCTTGCTGCTAGGCAGCGCCACCGCCCACGCCAACCCGGTGCGCACCGAGGTGCTGGCGCAGGGGCTGGAGCACCCGTGGGCGCTGGCCTTCATCGACGGCGGCCAGATGCTGGTGACCGAGCGCGCTGGGCGCTTGCGCGTGGTGCAGGCCGATGGCCGCGTGAGCGCACCGCTGCCAGGCCTGCCCGAGATCGACGAAGGCGGGCAGGGCGGTTTGCTGGATCTCATCACCGACAGCGCCTTTGCCAGCAACCGCACCCTCTATTTTTGTTTTTCTGAACCGGCACCCGCGGGCGGTGGCAACTCCACCGCGCTGGCCAGCGCGCGCCTGGCGGCCGATGCGCGCCGCATCGAGCAGGTGCGCGTGATTTTTCGCCAAAGCCCCAAGGTGGGCAGCCGGCACCACTTTGGCTGCCGCATCGTCGAGGCGCCCGACGGCCACCTGTTCCTGACGCTGGGCGACCGCTTCAGCCGCATGGACGATGCGCAAACGCTGGACAACCACCATGGCAAGGTGGTGCGCGTGGCCAAAGACGGCTCGGTGCCGCGCGACAACCCGCTGGTCGGCCGCGCCGGGGCCTTGCCCGAGATCTGGAGTTGGGGCCACCGCAACCCCCAGGGCGCGGCCTGGGGCCCGGATGGCCAGCTTTGGATCCACGACCACGGCCCGCGTGGCGGCGACGAGCTCAACCGCGTGCTGCCTGGGCGCAACTACGGCTGGCCGGTGATCACGCACGGGGTCAACTACATCGGCACCCGCATCGGCGAGGGCATCACCGAGCGCGCTGGCATGGAGCAGCCGCTGCTGCACTGGACGCCCTCCATCGCCCCGTCAGGCATGGCGTTTTTGCGCAGCCAGCGCTACGGGCCGCAGTGGCAGGGCAACCTGTTCGTGGGTGCGCTGCGCGGCCAGCACCTGCTGCGCTTGCAGCTCGAAGGCACGCGCGTGGTAGGCCAGCAGCGCCTGCTCGAAGGCTTGCAGCAGCGCATCCGCGACGTGCGCGAAGGCCCCGACGGCTTGCTCTACGTGCTCACCGACGAACGCAACGGCCAGTTGCTGCGCCTGCTGCCGCCTTGACGAGCGCAGCGCGCCGCGCCTTTGCTGGGACAATCGGGCCTCTGAACCCACCCAGTCCTGCCCCCCCCATGAACCCCGATTCGTCCCCTGTCGAACCCCTGCAGGCCCTGTTTGCCCTGCAGCGCGCCGCCTTTGAGCGCGCTCCCATGCCCAGCTTGCAGCAGCGCCTGGCGGGCCTGCACGCGCTGCGCAGCGCCTTGGTGCGCCACCAAGAGGCGCTGATCGCGGCCGTGAACGCCGATTTTTCGGCCCGTTCGCGCCACGAAACCCTGCTGGCCGAAATCCTCACCACCTTGCAGGGCATCGCGCACACGGCGCGCCACTTGCGCGGCTGGATGAAGCCGCAGCGGCGTGGCGTGAGCGTGCTGTTTGCGCCAGCCAGCAACCGGGTCTATTTTCAGCCACTGGGGGTGGTGGGCGTGATGGTGCCGTGGAACTACCCGATCCAGCTCGCCTTGCTGCCGCTGGTGGGGGCGCTGGCGGCGGGCAATCGGGTCGTGCTCAAGCTGTCCGAGTTCACCCCGGCCACCAACCAGGCCCTGCGCACCCTGCTGGCCGAGGCCTTTGAGGACGACACGGTGGCGGTGGTGGAGGGCGCGCTGGAAGTTTCGAGCGCCTTTGCGCAGCTTCCTTGGGACCACCTGCTGTTCACCGGCTCCACCGCCGTGGGCAAGATCGTGATGGCGGCGGCGGCGCGCAACCTGACTCCGGTCACGCTGGAGCTGGGCGGCAAGTCGCCCGTGATCGTGGCCCCCGATGCCGATCTGGCCGTGGCTGCGCGCCGCATCGCTTTTGGCAAGCTGCTCAACGCCGGCCAAACCTGCATCGCGCCCGACTACGTGCTGCTGCCCGCCGGGCAGGAGCGGGCGTTTGCGCTGGCCATGCAAGCCGCGGTGGCGCAGCTCTACCCCACTTTGCGCGACAACCCCGATTACAGCGCCATCGTCAACGCGCGCCAGCACCAGCGCCTGCAAGCCTGGCTGGAGCAGGCGCGCGCCGGCGGGGCCGAGGTGATAGCCTGCAACCCGGCCGGTGAGTCGTTCGAGGGCACGCGAAAAATGCCGCTGCACCTGCTGCTCGGGGTGCCCGAGGGCGCCACCGTGCTGGAGGAAGAAATCTTTGGCCCACTGCTGCCGGTGCGGGGCTACACCAGCTTGGATGAGGCGCTGGCGCAGATCCGGCGCGGCCCGCGCCCGCTGGCGTTGTATCTGTTCAGCCATGACCGCCAGCTGCAGCAGCAGGTGCTCGAGCGCACCCACAGCGGCGGCGTGACCATCAACGACACCCTCATGCACGTGGCGCAAGACGAGCTGCCCTTTGGCGGCGTGGGCGCCTCCGGCATGGGGCAGTACCACGGCCACGAGGGCTTTCTCACCTTCTCCAAGGCCAAGGGCGTGCACGCCAAGGGGCGCTTCAACAGCGGGGAGCTGGTCTATCCGCCTTATGCGCCCGCGGGCGGCGGCTGGCTGCTGCGCCAGTTGCTGCGCGGATTCATTCGCTGACGGCGTGGTTGGCGGCGCGGGCGGTGGTGCTGCCGCGCGCCATTTGTTCCGCAGTGCTCATGTTTTTGTGCCCGCTGGGCCAGTGTACGATCTCCAGCCGCCCATCGTGGTGCTCGACCAGCGCCGTCAGGCTCTCGACCCAGTCGCCGTCGTTGCAATACAGAATGCCGTCGATGTCGCGCATTTCGGCGTGGTGGATGTGGCCGCAGATCACGCCATCGAAGCCGCGTTTGCGCGCCTCGTGGGCCACGGCGCGCTCAAACTGCTGGATGTACTTGACCGCACCCTTGACGCCGTACTTCAAATACTGCGACAACGACCAGTACGGCAGTCCCAGCCGCGCGCGCAGCGAGTTGAAGCGCGTGTTCAGGCGCAGCGCCAGCTCGTACAGGTTGTCGGCCAGGTAGGCCAGCCACTTGGCGTACTGAATCACGCCGTCGAAGTGGTCGCCGTGGATGACCCATAGCTTTTTGCCGTCGGCCGTCAGGTGCAGGGCGTCTTCCACCACCTCGACGCCGCCGAATTGGTGACCGATGAAGTGGCGCGCAAACTCGTCGTGGTTGCCCGGCACGTAGATGACCTTGCAGCCTTTGCGGGCGCGGCGCAGGATTTTTTGCACCACGTCGTTGTGGCTTTGGGGCCAGAACCACTTGCGGCGCAACTGCCAGCCGTCGATGATGTCGCCCACCAGATACAGCTTCTCGCTCGGGTGCGCTTTCAAAAAAGCCAGCAAGGCCTTGGCTTGGCAGCCTGCCGTGCCTAGGTGGATGTCGGAAATGAACACGGTGCGCAAGCGCCGCCCTGAGGCATGCAGCGCGTCGTCGCCATCGCCGTCGTCGTCGGTGGAACGCGGATCGTCCGGCGCAGCCGCAGCCGCAGCCGTGGCCACTCCGGCCGCCCACAGCCCCTGCAGGTGGGTGTCGGGGGCAAAACCGCTGCGCATCAGGCCCCCAGCCAGTGTTTGCGGTAGCGCGGCGGCAGGTCGGCCAAGCGCATCATCATGGGCAGGTCGGCGGAATTGAAGTCTGGGTCCCAAGCGGGCGGGCCCAGCACCTTGGTGCCCAGGCGCAGGTAGCCTTTGATGAGCGCGGGCGGCTCGACGGGCAGCGAAGAATCGAGCCGCTCGATCGGCAGCGGCAGGCGCGGGCGCACGTGAAATTCGACCGAAGCCATGTGTTTGGCGCTCAACTGGCGCCAGATGCTGGCCGCGGCGTGCCCGCCGCCGGCCTCGGGGTTCATGGGGATGCTGGCGCAGCCGATCATGGTGTGCAGCCGGTTGCGCGTCATGAACTCGGCCAACGCGCCCCAGAGCGCCAAAATCACGCCGCCGTGGCGGTGCTGCGGGTGCACACAACTGCGTCCCAGCTCCACCATCTGCTCGCGCAGCAGGCGCAACCGCGTCAGGTCGAATTCGGTCTCGCTGTAAAAGCCGCCCACGCGCTTGGCCTGGGTGGGGGTGAGCACGCGGTAGGTGCCGATCACCTGCTCGCTGGCGGCGTCGCGCACCAGCAAATGCTCGCAGAAATCGTCGAACAAATCGATGTCGTGGCCGGGCAGGGTCTGCGGCAGGCGGGCGCCCATTTCTTGGGCAAACACCAGGTAGCGCAAGCGCTGCGCGGCACGCACCTCGTCGGTGTGGCGGGCCCAGCCGACGCTGATGGGGGCAGGCAGGCAAGCCGCTGAACGGGGTGCCACCGGCTCTATGCCGAGCCCCTGGGGCTGACGCAGTTTTTCCAGCACAGACAAATCGGTCATGGATATCGCTCCTTTGTGGTTCGATTTTTTGCCCGCTGTGTGTCCCCCGAATGGCAGTCGCATGAATTAATCGTGACAAGCGCGCAAAATCAAAATTCATCAATTTTTCATTGGCTTGCAGTAACACCGGTGCGCTGCGCAGCGCACTCAGGCGCTGCCCGGGCCCGTGCTGACCATGCGCAGCCACAAGGATTCGAATTGCTGCGCGATCTGGCCCCAGTCGAGGGCCTGGGCTCGCTCGCGGGCCGCCCGCCGCAGCGCCTCTGCGCGCACCGGCTGCGCCGCCAGTTGCCGCGCTTGCTCGATGAAGGCCGCCGCGTCGCCGAAGGGGGCCAGCAGGCCGTGGTGGCCCGAATCGATCAGCTCGGCTGCGGCGGCGTAGTCGTAGGCCAGCACCGCCAAGCCGCTGGCCATGGCCTCGGGGATGACGTTGCCGTAGGTTTCGGTCTGACTCGGAAACAGGAACACGTCGGCGCTGGCATAGTGGGTGGCCAGTTCGTCGCCGGTTTGCATGCCGCACAGCAGCGCGGCGGGTGCCAGCGCCTGCAACTGGCCGCGCGCCGGCCCGTCGCCCACCACCACCAGTTTGCAACCAGGCTGCACCTGCTGCATGGCCGCATGGGCCTGCGCCAGCAAGACCAAGTTTTTTTCGGGGGCCAAACGACTCACGAACAGGGCCACGCAGTCGCGCTCGCCCACGCCCCACTGGGCACGCAAGGCCGCGCTGCGTTTGGCCGGATGAAAGCGCTGTGTGTCCACTCCGCGCCCGATCACCAGCAGGCGCTCGAAACCCAGCGCCTGCAGTTGCGCTTGCAATTCCACGGTGGGCACCAGGGTGCAGTCGGCGGTGTTGTGGAATTTGCGCAAATAGGCCGCGATCGGCTTTTGCAGCCACCCCACCCCATAGTGGTGGCTGTAGGCGTGAAAATTGGTGTGGAAGTCGGTGCTCACCGGCAGCTTGAGCTTGCGCGCCGCTTGCAGCGCCGACCAGCCCAGCGGCCCCTCGGTGGCGATGTGCACCAGGTCGGGCCGACGCAGCGACCACAGCCGCAGCAAGGCGCTCTTGGCCGGCAGCCCGAAGCGGATCTGGGGGTAATTGGGGATCGGCAGGCTGCGCATCAGCACCTGCTCCAAGCCCGTTTGCGCAGCAGGTTGTTCGGAGCGGGCTTGGCGTGGGCGCACCACTTGCAGGTCGTGCTGGCGCGCCTGCAAGCCCAGCACCAGCCGCTCCATGGTCAGCGCCACGCCGTTGATTTCCGGCGGGTAGGTTTCGCTCACCAGCGCTACCCGCAACGAGCGCGGCGTGCGCGGAAAGTCGTCGATCAGCAGCGGGAAGGGGTCCGGGGCGTTCATGTCCCCATGATCGATTGCCGCCATAACATCGGTGTGACAAATCCATGAAGAAGCCATGACGGGTTGGCTACGGGTTTGCGACAGGTGCGGAAAAGGAGGCGTCATGCTAGAGTCATCAGATTGCCATATTGGGCAGGCAGAATTCGATGAATAAGCTGGTCGTTGGGATCGGCTGCGTTCATACCGTCCTTGTTACAGGAGCACTTTCGCATGGCCTTCAAAAAAACCCTGCTGGCGCTGACGCTGGCCCTAGGCGCAGTCGCCGCATCGGGCGTGGCGCAAGCGCGCACCGAAATCCAGATGTGGATGGGCCTGACCGGCCCCAACGGCGAGCTGCTGAGCCGCTTTGGTGAAGACTTCAACCGCAGCCAGACCGAGTACCGCGTGGTGGTCTCGTTCCGCGGTCAGTACCCCGAGCAGCGCGCCGCTGCCATGGCCGCTTTCCGCGCCGGCAACCCGCCGCACATCATGCAGATGTTCGACGCCGGTTCGGGCGACATGGTCCAGTCGCGCGGCGCCATCATCCCGGTGTCCGAGGTGTTCCAGCGCGCCGGCATCCCGTTCAACCCGGCCGACTTCATCGCCCCGGCGCGTGGTTACTACGGTCTGCCCAATGGCGATCTGCTCTCGATGCCCTTCAACGTCTCGACCGCGGTGCTGTTCTACAACCAAGACGCCTTCCGCCGCGCCGGGCTGGACCCGAACCGGCCGCCGCGCACTTGGCCCGAAATGATCGCCGCCGCCAACCAGATCCGCAGCACCGGCGCCGCCGAATGCGGCTTCACCACCACCTGGCTGGCCTGGATCATGCTCGAGCAGTTCAACGCCCGCCACAACCAACAGATCGGCACCCTCAACAACGGCCGTGGCGGCGCGGGCACCGTCCTGACGGTCAACAACCCGCTCAACCAGCGCATGATCCAAACGCTGGTGGACTTGCAAGCCACGCGCGCCTTCTCCTACGGCGGGCGCTCGAACGACGCCGCCGCCAAGTTCATCAGCGGCCAGTGCGCCATGCTGCTGCAATCTTCTGGCGGTTTGGCCGCGATCCAGCGCGACGGCCGCTTCCAGCTCGCGACCGCGCAGTTGCCGCACTGGCCCGATGTGCAGGGTGCGCCCTTTGCCACCACCATCGGTGGCGCCTCGATGTGGGTGTTCAACGCCCCCAACCGCAGCGCCAACGAGCTGCGCGGCGTGGCCATGTTCCTCGACTTCCTGCGCTCCGACCGCGTGATGACCGAATGGGCCCGCACCACCGGCTTCCTGCCCGCCACCAACAGCTCCTTCCGCGCCATGCAGCAGGCCGGTTTCTTCACCCAGAACCCGGGCCGCGACGTGCCCATCCTGTCGCTCATCGAAGCGCGCCAAGGCGAGCACACCCAAGGCTATCGCTTTGGCCGCTGGACCGAAATCCGCGACATCTACCACGAAGAAGTCGAGCGCGCCCTGCAAGGCCGTCAGACCGCCGCCCAGGCGCTGATGAACTTCGAGCGCCGTGGCAACGCCCAACTGCGCGCCTTTGAGCGCTCGGTCAACTAAAGCCAGCCCATTTCAGGCTGCATACCGTACCACCCGCCCCCTTGGGGCCCTTTGGGTGCCTTGGGGGCGGTTTAGCTTATGCAAAGAAAAGTCATATTCCCCAACCGCTGGTTGCCCTACGCCTTGCTGGCCCCGCAACTGGTCGTTACGCTGATCTTCTTTATCTGGCCCAGCCTGCAAGCGCTGCTGATGGCCTTTCAGGAGCAGGACCCGTTCGGCCTGTCGGTGCGCTTCGTCGGCTTCGATAACTTTCGCACCGTGCTCACCGACCCGGCCTACTACGAGTCGCTCTGGCGCACCCTGCTCTTTGCCAGCGCCGTGACGCTGCTGGCCATGGTGCCCGCGCTGCTGCTGGCCTTGGCCGCCGACGCCCTGCTGCGTGCGCGCTCCGCCTACACCACCGCGCTCATGATTCCCTACGCCATTGCGCCGGCCATAGCCGGGGTGCTGTGGCTGTTCATGTTCAACCCGGCCATCGGCGTGGTGGCCTACTGGGTGCAGGCGCTCGGGGTGGACTGGAACCCCACGCTTGACGGCAGCGACGCCATGCTGCTGGTCATCCTGGCCTCGGCTTGGAAGCAGGTGGCCTACAACTTCTTGTTCTTTTTGGCCGGCTTGCAGTCCATCCCTAAGTCGCTGCTGGAGGCGGCGGCCATCGACGGCGCCGGACCGTGGCGGCGCTTTCGCACCATCGTCTTTCCGCTGCTCTCGCCCACCACCTTCTTCTTGCTCGTGGTCGGCCTCGTCTATGCCTTTTTCGACACCTTTGGCGTGATCCACGCCGTCACGCAGGGCGGCCCGGCGGCGGCCACCGAAACGCTGGTCTACAAGGTCTATACCGACGGCATGATCGCGCTCGACCTCGGCGGTTCGGCGGCGCAGTCGGTGCTGCTGATGCTGATGGTCATCGGCCTGACGCTGCTGCAGTTTCGCTTCCTCGAGCGCCGGGTGCATTACTCTTAAAAACCGCGCATGAACCACAGCCCCTCGCACACCCTGCCGGGCCAGTTTCTGGCCCACGCCGTGATCTGGATCGGCCTCGCCATCACGGCCTTGCCGCTCTACATCGCTTTCGTTGCTTCCACCCTCAGCAACCCCGAAATCGCCCAAGCCCCCATGCCCATGTTGCCCGGCGACCAGGCCTGGGAGAACTACAGCCGCGTGCTGATCGAGGGCATGCAAGGCAACTTCCTCTCGCCGCCGGTGTGGGTGATGCTGCTCAACAGCCTGATCATGGCGCTGGTGATCGCGGTCGGCAAAATCTCGGTCTCGCTGATCTCGGCTTACGCCGTGGTGTTTTTCCGCTTCCCCGGGCGCATGTTCTGCTTTTGGCTGATCTTCATCACGCTCATGCTGCCAGTCGAGGTGCGCATTTTGCCCACCTTCGAAGTCGTCACCCAGTTGGGCCTGCTCAACACCTACGCCGGCCTGACGCTGCCGCTTATCGCATCGGCTACCGCCACCTTGCTGCTGCGCCAGTTCTTCCTCACCCTGCCCGACGAGCTGGTGGAGGCCGCCAAGATGGACGGCGCCGGGCCGCTGCGCTTCTTCTGGGACGTGGTGCTGCCGCTCACGCGCACCCAGCTCGCGGCCCTGTTCGTGATCATGTTCGTCTATGGCTGGAACCAGTACCTGTGGCCGCTGCTGATCGTCACCGACCAAAACCTCGACACCATCGTGGTCGGCATCGCCAAGCAGATCGGCACCGGGGATGCCGCCACCGACTGGAACGTGGTCATGGCCACCACCCTGCTGGCGCTGCTGCCGCCCGCGCTGGTGGTGCTGCTGATGCAGAAGTGGTTCGTCAAAGGGCTGGTGGACAGCGAAAAATAAGCTCGAAAATGGAATTGATATGGCTGCGCTGACCCTCAAACAAGTCAAAAAAACCTACGGCATCGGCCCCACGGCGGTGCCTGTCATTCATGGTGTCGATGCCCAGATCGCCGATGGCGAGTTCGTCGTCATCGTCGGCCCCTCGGGCTGTGGCAAGAGCACCCTCCTGCGCATGGTAGCCGGCCTGGAGTCGATCACCGCAGGCGAGATCGCCATCGGCCCGCGCGTGGTCAACCAGGTCGAACCGGCCCAGCGCGACATCGCCATGGTGTTCCAGAACTACGCCCTCTATCCGCACATGAGCGTGTTCGACAACATGTCGTATGGCTTGCGCATCCGCGGCCTGCCCGCAGCCGAGATCCGCCAGCGTGTGGACCAGGCGGCGCGCATTCTGGAGCTCTCGCACCTGCTGGAGCGCAAACCCGGCCACCTCTCGGGCGGGCAGCGCCAGCGCGTGGCCATGGGCCGCGCCATCGTGCGCCAGCCGCAGGTGTTTTTGTTCGACGAGCCGCTCTCCAACCTCGATGCCAAGCTGCGCGCCCAAACCCGGCTCGAAATCCAGAAGCTGCACCGCGAGCTCGGCATTACGTCGCTGTTCGTCACGCACGACCAGGTCGAGGCCATGACGCTGGCGCAGCGCATGATGGTGATGAACGCCGGCCGCGTGGAGCAGATGGGCACGCCGACCGAGGTCTATGAAAACCCGGCCAGCCTGTTCGTGGCCGGTTTCATGGGCGCGCCACCCATGAACCTGCTGCGCCACGCCAGCGGGGTGCGCCCCGGCACGGTGCTGGGCATACGGCCCGAGCATTTGCAGATCGGCGAGCAGGGCTGGGACACGGTGGTCGATTCGGTCGAGCTGCTCGGGGCCGAGCGCCTGATCCACGCCCGCTTGGGCGAAGAATTGCTCACCATCCGCGTCTCGGCGCAGCGCGCCATCCCCGACCTCGGCCAGGCGCTGCGGGTGCAGCCGCAGTCCGAGTTCATCATGACTTTCGACGCTGCCAGCGGGTTGCGCCGTACTTGAAGCAGTCCATGCAGCCCGATATGCAAGCCCAAGCCGCCTGGCCCTACCCGTTCTGGATCGCGCACCGTGGCGCGGGCAAGGAGCGGCCCGAAAACACGCTGATCGCGTTCGAGCACGGCAGCGCCTGCGGCTATGCCATGTTTGAGTGCGACGTCAAGCTCAGCGCCGACGGCGTGCCCTTTTTGCTGCACGACGACACGCTGGACCGCACCACCAGAGGCCGCGGCCAGGCCGATGCGCTGCCTTGGGCCGAACTGGCGCAGCTCGACGCCGGCGGCTGGCACTCCGACGACTGTGCGGGTGAGCCCTTGCCTACGCTGGCCGATATCGCCGCTTATTGCCAGCAACAGGGCGCGGCGCTGAACATCGAAATCAAGCCCATGCCGGGGCAGGAGGCCGCCACCGGGCACGCGGTGGCGCTGGCGGCGCGCCAGCTCTGGCAGGGCCAGACAGTGCCGCCGCTGCTCAGCTCGTTCCAGCCCGCTGCCTTGCAAGCGGCGCAGCAGGCCGCGCCCGAGTTGCCGCGTGCGCTGCTGCTCGAAACGCCTTGGTCAGGCTGGGCCGCCGTGGCGGCCGAGTTGCAGTGCGTGGCCATCGTGTTTCAGCAACGGCGCCTCGACGCGAGTCTGATGCAACAGGCGCGCGCCCAAGGCTGGCGCGTGCTGTGCTACACCGCCAACAGCGCCGCCGACGTGCAGCGCTTGCGTGCGCTGGGGGTCGATGGCATCATCACCGACGCCATGGGTTGGGCCCGCAGCCCTGCGCAGGCATAGCCGTTGGCAAGTGCGGCGGCACAGCCATTGGCGTATCATCGGCGCGCATGAGCTTGCTGGCACTCGATGTAGGAAACACCCGTCTGAAGTGGGCGCTCTACGAACGTCCCGCCATGGGTGCGCGCATGATCGCGCACGGGGTGCAGTTTCTGGAAAACATCGACAAACTCACCGAAGGCGACTGGATCAACCTGCGCCCGCCGCGCATGGTGCTGGGCAGTGTGGTGGCCTCCGACGCCATCAAGCGCCGGGTCGAGGCGCAGCTCGAGATCTGGGACGCTGCCCCCGAGTGGGTGGTGCCCAGCGCCACCGAAGCCGGCCTGGTCAACGGCTACGACCACCCGGCGCGCCTTGGGGCCGACCGCTGGGTGGCCATGATCGGGGCCCGTCAGCGCCTGCTGGCGCGCCAGCAACTGCGGCCCTGCGTGGTGGTGATGGTCGGCACCGCGGTCACGGTGGAGGCGATCGACACCGAGGGGCGCTTTCTGGGCGGCTGCATCCTGCCCGGGCACGGCATCATGCTGCGCGCGCTCGAATCCGGCACGGCCGGCTTGCATGTGCCCACTGGCGTGGTCAAGCCCTTCCCCACCAACACCAGCGACGCCCTCACCAGCGGCGGCACCTTTGCCATCGCCGGGGCGGTGCAGCGCATGGTCGATCAGCTGCGCCAGCACAGCGGCCTAGAGCCGGTTTGCCTCATGACCGGCGGCGCGGCCTGGAAAATGGCCCCCAGCATGACGGTGCCCTTCGAGCTGGTGGATACGCTCATTTTTGATGGCCTATTGGCCATCGCGCATCATCGGCTGGCCGAGCGCGCCAGCCAGCGTTTGGCCAACTCCACCCAGTAGCTGCCACCGAGCGGAATCAGCGCGTCGTTGAAGTCGTAGCGTGGGTTGTGCAGGGTGCAGGGTCCCACGTCGTGGCTGCCAGCAAGGCTGCCGGCGGCGTCGTGTTGGCCCCGGTGCGCGCCGTCGCCGTTACCGATGAAGGCATAGGCGCCGGGTTTGGCTTGCAGCATGTAGGCAAAATCTTCGGCGCCCATAGTGGGCTCTTGGTCCAGCACCTGCTCGGCGCCCACCAAGTCTTGCATCACGCTGCGGGCAAAAGCCACCTCGTCGGGGCTGTTGACGGTGGGCGGGTAGTTGCGGTGAAATTCGAAATCGGTGCGCGCGCCAAAGGCCGCTGCGGTGTGGCTGCAGAGCTCGCGCATGCGGCGCTCGATCAGGTCCAGCACCTCGAGGCTGAAGGTGCGCACCGTGCCCTGCAGCACGCAGTGGTCCGGGATCACGTTGGTGGCCTCACCGGCATGAATCATGGTCACACTGATGACGCCCGCCTGCACTGGCTTGAGGTTGCGCGCCACGATGCTCTGAAAACCCTGCACCAACTGGCACGCCAGCAGCACCGGGTCGGTGCCTAGGTGCGGCATGGCGGCGTGGCAACCCTTGCCGTGCACGGTAATCTTGAATTCGTTGGAGGAGGCCATCACCGGCCCCGGGCTCAGCGCCAGCGTGCCCACCGGCAAGCCGGGCCAGTTGTGCAGCCCAAACACCGCCTGCACCGGGAAGCGCTCAAACAGTCCGTCGGCGATCATCTCGCGTGCGCCGCCGCCACCTTCTTCGGCCGGCTGAAAGATGAACACCACCGTGCCCTCGAAGTCGGGCTCGGCCGCCAAGCACTGGGCTGCGGCCAGCAACATGGCGGTGTGGCCGTCGTGCCCGCAGGCGTGCATCTTGCCCGGGTACACGCTGGTGTGGGCAAAGGTGTTGAGCTCGGTCATGGGCAGCGCGTCGAGGTCGGCGCGCAGACCCACGGCGCGGCCACAAGCGCCGCCATCGCGCCCGTGCAGCACCCCCACCACACCGGTGCGCCCCAAGCCGCGGTGCACCTCGATGCCCCACTGTTGCAGGCAGTCGGCCACCACGTCGGCACTGCGCCGCTCCTCGAAGCACAGCTCCGGGTGGGCGTGCAGGTCGCGCCGCAAGGTGGCCAGTTGCGCCGCACGGGCAAGAATGTAGGGGTGGAATTTGCTCATGGGCTGCCTTCGGGCTTTACACAATGGGCCTATGGTAGCCAATTGGCTGGGCCCGTGCCAGGCACGGCAGCAACCGCGCGCCCAGTGGGTTTTATTCCAAGCTGCCGATCAGATCGATATAGCGCCGCTTGGCCTCATCGGTGTCGGTGCCCTTGAGCGCCGTCCAAGCGTCCCACTTGGCGCGGCCCACCAGATCGGCAAAGCCGGGCTTGGTGCTGCTGTTGTCGCCCGCGCTGCCCTGCTTGTAGAGCGCGTAGAGTTTGAGCAAAGTGGCGTTGTCGGGCCGTTGCGTCAGCTCTTTGCTGGCGGCTACGGCGGCGTCGAATTCGGATTGCAGGGGGGTGTTCATGCTGACAATAGTACGATCGTTCGTGCTTTTTGTCAACGCGTAAAACTCCAAAAATCGGGCTTCATAGGGCCAGGGTATCGGCCCCGTGGCAGGCAAAATCAGGCCGTCAAATCCGAGCAACGAGCCGGCTGGCGCGGGGCGCTTTGCAGCTATGATTTCGTGATAAATCTTAACTTGCAAATTCATGACAATCCTCGTCACCGGCGGTGCCGGCTTCATCGGCAGCAACTTCGTGCTCGACTGGCTGGCCCAGTCTGACGAGCCGGTCATCAACCTCGACGCGCTCACCTACGCCGGCAACCTAGAAAACCTCGCCAGCCTCGAAGGCGATGCGCGGCACCGCTTCGTGCACGGCAGCATGGGGGATCGGGACTTGGTGCAGCGCCTGCTGGCCGAGCACCGGCCGCGTGCCGTGCTCAACTTCGCCGCCGAAAGCCATGTGGATCGGTCCCTGCACGGCCCTGGCGCCTTCATCCAGACCAATGTGCTGGGCAGCTACGAACTGCTCGAAGCCGTGCGCGGCCACTGGGCGGCGCTGCCCGCTTCCGATCAGGCGGCTTTTCGCTTCCTGCACGTCAGCACCGACGAAGTCTATGGCAGCCTGGAGCCCGGCGCGCCCGCCTTCACCGAGCAGCACCCCTACCAGCCCAACAGCCCCTACAGCGCCAGCAAAGCCGCCAGCGACCACCTGGTGCGCGCCTGGCACCACAGCTACGGCCTGCCGGTGCTCACCACCAACTGCTCCAACAACTACGGCCCCTACCACTTCCCCGAAAAGCTGATTCCGCTGCTGATCGTCAACGCCCTGGCCGGCAAGCCGCTGCCGGTGTATGGCGACGGGCAGCAAATCCGCGATTGGCTCTACGTGCAAGACCATTGCAGCGCCATCCGCCGCGTGTTGGCGGCCGGACAAGTGGGCGAGGTTTACAACGTGGGCGGCGGCAACGAAAAACCCAACCTCGACATCGTGCACACCGTTTGCGCTCTGCTCGACGAACTGCGCCCCAAGGCCGACGGCAGCAGCTACAAGGCGCTAATCACCCACGTGCAAGACCGCCCCGGCCACGACCGGCGCTACGCCATCGACGCGGGCAAAATCGAGCGCGAGCTGGGCTGGCGGCCAACTGAGACCTTCGAGAGCGGCATCCGCAAAACCGTGCAGTGGTATTTGGCGCACCCCGATTGGGTGGCGCACGTGCAAAGCGGCAGCTACCGGGAGTGGGTGAGCCAGCACTACGGGGAGCAAGCCGCATGAGCCACACCCCACCACGCATCCTGCTGCTGGGCAAAAACGGCCAAGTCGGCTGGGAGCTGCAACGCAGTCTGGCCCCGCTGGGCGAGCTGATTGCGCTCGATCGCCACCCCAGCCCCGACCCCTGCAACCCCCAGGCCCCGCCCCTGTGCGGCGATTTGGCCGACCTGGCCGGCCTGGCGCGCACCGTGCAGCAGTTGCGCCCGCAGGTGATCGTCAACGCCGCCGCCTACACCGCGGTTGACAAAGCCGAGAGCGAGCCCGCGCTGGCGCAGCGCATCAACGCCGAAGCCCCGGGTCTGCTGGCGCAACTGGCGCACCAGAGCGGGGCCTGGCTGCTGCACTACAGCACCGATTACGTGTTCAACGGCAGCGGCCACCTGCCGTGGCGCGAGGGCGACCCGGTCGGCCCGCTCAACGTCTATGGCCACAGCAAGCTGGCCGGGGAGGCGGCCATCGTCGCTGCCGGGCGCCAGCATTTGATTTTTCGCACCAGTTGGGTCTATGCCGCGCGCGGCGGCAACTTCGCCAAAACCATGCTGCGGCTGGCGCAGCAGCGCGAGCGCCTGAGCGTGGTCGATGACCAATGCGGCGCCCCCACCGGTGCCGAGCTGATTGCGGATGTGAGCGCGCACGCCCTGGCCCAGGTGCTGCGCGGCAGCGCCGAGCCCGGCACCTACCACCTCGCCGCTGCGGGCGAAACCACCTGGCACGGCTACGCCCGCCACGTGATCGAGCGCGCACGCCAGTTGCAACCAGAGCTAGGCTGGCGCGTGCAAGCCATCGCCGCCGTTCCCAGCAGCGCCTTCCCCACCCCGGCGCAGCGCCCGCACAACTCGCGCCTGGCTTGCAGCCTGCTGCAACGCAGCTTCGGCCTGCGCCTGCCGCCGTGGCAGCACGGGGTAGAGCGCATGCTGGCCGAATTGCCCTCCTAACCAACCCCCATCAGCCCCATGAGCACACGCAAAGGCCTGCTACTCGCCGGCGGTTCCGGCACCCGGCTGCACCCGGCTACCTTGGCCATCAGCAAGCAGTTGCTGCCGGTCTATGACAAACCGATGGTCTATTACCCCTTGAGCACGCTGATGCTGGCGGGTATCCGAGACATACTCGTCATCAGCACCCCGCAAGACACGCCGCGCTTTGCCCAACTGCTGGGCGACGGCGCGCAGTGGGGCATGAGCCTGCACTACGCCGTGCAACCCAGCCCCGACGGGCTGGCGCAAGCCTTCCTCATCGGCGAAGGCTACATAGGCAACGCCTCCAGCGCGCTGGTGCTGGGCGACAACATCTACCACGGGCACGATTTGCAGCCGCTGCTGCGCGCCGCCGATGCGCAGCCGCACGGCGCCACCGTTTTTGCCTACCACGTGCACGACCCGCAACGCTACGGCGTGGTCGAGTTCGACGCGCAAGGCCGCGCCGTCAGCATTGAAGAAAAACCGGCCCAGCCCAAAAGCCGCTTTGCCGTCACCGGCCTGTATTTTTATGATGCACAAGTGGTCGAAATCGCCAAGGCGGTGCGCCCGAGCGCGCGCGGCGAGCTCGAAATCACTGCCGTCAACCAGGCCTACCTTGAGTTGGGCCAGCTCAGCGTGCAGACCATGGGGCGCGGCTACGCCTGGCTCGACACCGGCACCCACGACAGCCTGCTCGAAGCCAGCCACTTCATCGCCACGCTCGAGCGCCGCCAGGGCCTGAAAATCGCCTGCCCCGAAGAAATCGCCTGGCGCAACGGCTGGATCGACTCGGCCCAGCTCCAGCGCCTGGCCGCCCCCTTGCAAAAAAGCGGCTACGGCCAATACCTGCTCGGTCTGCTGGGTTAAAACCGCCCGCCCCCATGCCCTACACCGTCACCCCCACCGCCTTGCCCGGCGTGCTCGTGCTCACCCCCAAGGTCTTTGGCGATGCGCGCGGCTTCTTTTACGAGAGCTTCAACCAGCGCGACTTCGAGGCCGCCACCGGCCTGGCCGGGTTGCAGTTTGTGCAAGACAACCACAGTCGCTCTGCCCAGGGCGTGTTGCGCGGCCTGCACTACCAAATGCCGCCCAAGGCCCAGGGCAAGCTGGTGCGCGTCAGCCACGGCGCCGTGTTCGACGTGGTGGTCGATATCCGCCGCAGCTCGCCCACCTTTGGCCGCTGGGATGGGGTGGAGCTGTCGGCCAGCAACCACCGCCAGCTCTGGGTGCCGCCGGGTTTTGCGCACGGCTTTCTCACCCTCACCGAGTCGGCCGAATTCCTCTACAAAACCACCGACTACTACAGCCCCGCGCACGAGCGCTGCCTAAACTGGAGCGACCCGGCGCTGGGCATAGCCTGGCCGCTGGCCCAAGCCGGTGTGCCACAGCCGCTGCTGGCCGCCAAAGACGCCGCCGCCGCGTTGCTGGCGCAGGCGGAGTGCTTTGCCTGACGGCAGGCGGCAGCGCGCTTACTTCAACCCCGCCAGCTCGCGCAGCACCTGCACCTTGTCGGTGCGCTCCCAGGTGAACTCGGGCTCGTCGCGGCCGAAGTGGCCGTAGGCGGCGGTTTTGGTGTAAATCGGGCGCAGCAAGTCCAGCATTTGGATGATGCCGCGTGGGCGCAGGTCGAACACCTCGTTGATGATGTGGGCCAGCTTGTCGTCTGGCAGCACGCCGGTGCCTTCGGTATAGACGGTCACGTTCATGGGCCGTGCCACCCCGATGGCGTAGGCCACTTGGATTTGGCACTGGCGCGCCAGCCCGGCGGCGACGATGTTTTTGGCCACGTAGCGCGCCGCGTAGGCGGCCGAGCGATCGACCTTGGTCGGGTCCTTGCCGCTGAAGGCACCGCCGCCGTGCGGGCAGGCGCCGCCGTAGGTGTCCACGATGATCTTGCGCCCGGTCAGGCCGCAGTCGCCTTGCGGGCCGCCAATCACGAAGCGCCCGGTCGGGTTGATCAGGTAGCGGGTGTTTTGCAGCCACTCGCGCGGCAGCACCGGTTTGATGATTTCTTCTACGCAGGCTTCGATGAAGGCGGGCAGCATGTGTTTGCCGTCGCTCATCTCGGGCGCATGCTGGCTCGATAGCACGACGGTGTCGATGCTGTGCGGGCGGCCATCGACGTAGCGCATCGTGACCTGGCTCTTGGCGTCGGGGCGCAAGAAGGGCAGGCGGCCGTCTTTGCGCAGCTGCGCCTGGCGCTCCACGATGCGGTGCGCGTAGTAGATCGGCGCGGGCATGAGCACCGGCGTTTCGTCGCAGGCGTAGCCAAACATCAGGCCCTGGTCGCCGGCGCCGGTGTTGAGGTAGTCGTCGCTGGCGTGGTCCACGCCTTGGGCAATGTCGTTGCTCTGCTTGTCGTAGCAGACCATGACGGCGCAGCCCTTGTAGTCGATGCCGTATTCGGTGTTGTCGTAGCCGATGCGCCGGATGGTGTCGCGCGCGGTCTGGATGTAATCGACATGCGCGTTGGTGGTGATCTCGCCGGCCAGCACCACCAGCCCGGTGTTGGTCAGCGTTTCGGCGGCCACGCGCGAGCGCGGGTCTTGCTCAAAGATCGCGTCCAGGATCGCGTCCGAGATCTGATCCGCGACCTTGTCCGGGTGGCCTTCGGAAACCGATTCGGAGGTAAAAAGAAAATCGTTCGACATTTGTTGCCTACACTCCAAGGGTTGCGCTAGGGCGTTTCGCCCGGCGCTTGGAGTGCTGCGGCGAACGCTTTAGCAGGATTTATGAATCGCCCGCAAGTTGTTCAGTAACTCGGCGATGGACCGGCATTGTAATCCGAAGATGTTGACCTTTTTCAAGCTCATGGGGCGGCTGCCGCTGCCGCTGTTGCACGCCTTGGGCTGGGGCCTGGGCTGGCTGATCTGGCTGCTGGGCCCCACCTACCGCCAGCGCTGGCGCGAGCACACGGCGCAGGCGCAGCTCGGGCGGGGGGCGCGCTGGGCCTCGGTGGGCGCGGCCGGGCAGCAGATGGCTGAGCTGCCGCGCATCTGGTTTGGCGCACCGGTGCCGCTGCGCTGGGATGGGGCCGAGCACATCGAGGCGGTGTTGCGCCAGCGCCACGGCTTGCTGCTGCTCACGCCGCACCTGGGCTGCTTCGAGCTCACGGCGCAGGCCTATGCGCAGCGTTTTGGCGCACAAGCCCAGCCCGATGGCACCCCGCCACAACCGATCACCGCCCTGTACCGGCCGCCGCGCATGGCCGCCTTGCACCCGGTGCTGCAAGCGGCGCGGGTGCGCCTCGGCATGTGCACCGCACCCACCGACCTGAGCGGGGTGCGCCAGTTGCTCCGGGCGCTCAAGCAGGGGCAGACGGTGGGTTTGCTGCCCGACCAGGTGCCGCCCGCCGGCATGGGGGTGTGGGCGCCGTTTTTTGGCCGCAGCGCCTACACCATGACGCTGGCGGCGCGGCTGGCGCAGGTGTCGGGCACCCAGGTGCTGCTGATCTGGGGCGAGCGCTTGCCGTGGGGTAGGGGCTATGTGCTGCGCGTGCGCCCGTGGCGGGAGCTGGTGGGGGCGCCGCTGGCACCCGAGCCCCAAGCCGCCGCGGCGCAGATCAACCTGGCCATGCAGGCGGTGATCGGGCATTGCCCGGCGCAGTACCTGTGGGGCTATGCGCGCTACAAGGGGCCGCGCGGTGAGGGTTCGGCGGGCACAGCGGGTTCCGGCACGGCCTCCTCGGGGTAGGCCCAGCGGCGCAAGATGAGGGCCACGTCCTCTATGCCCTGGCGCTTGAGCGCCGAAAACAGCAGCGCCGTGCCACCGGCGCTGTTCAGGCGCGCAATCGACAAGGCCTTGCTGGCCTCTTGGCGGTTGAGCTTGTCGGCCTTGGTCAGCAGCAGCAGGAAGTGCAAGCCCTGCTGCACCCGGGGCCGGATCAGCTCCAGCAGCGCGTCATCGAGCTCGGTCAGCCCCAAGCGCGGGTCGCACAGCAGCACCACGCCGCGCAGGTTGGGGCGGCTCACGAGGTAGTTGGCCATCACTTCCTGCCAGCGCCGCTTGGCTTGCTGCGGCACCGCCGCGTAACCGTAGCCGGGCAGATCGGCCAAGATGGCGTCGGTCTGGTTCTGGCGGCCGAGGGCAAACAGGTTGATGCTCTGCGTGCGCCCCGGGGTTTTGGAGGCATAGGCCAGGCGTTTTTGCTGCGTCAGGGTGTTGATGCAGGTCGATTTGCCGGCGTTGGAGCGGCCCACGAAGGCGATTTCGGGCAGATCGAGGTCGGGCAAGTGCTGCAACTGCGGCGCCTCGGTCAAGAAGCGTGCCGTGTGCAGCCAGGCCATGGCGGCCTGAGCGGGGTCGGTGGAATCGGTCAAAGAGTGGGCCCCGGGGTTATTTGGTCAAGTTTAAGACCGCATTGTAGAATCACCACAGTTTTTCACTGCCCCGCACACGGCGGGTGCGGTTTCGGCCTCGCCTTTGATTCCTCAGTCCTTCGCACTTGACATGAAATCCATCGCCACGCTCATCGGTGCCCTTGCACTGGCCGCCTTCTCGCAGCTTGCACACGCTCAAACCACCCGCACCGACATGGTGCCCAACAAGGCGCGCGGGGAACAGGTTTATATGCAGATGTGCATGGCTTGCCATGGCGCACTGGGCAACTCGACCATGCCCGAGAACCCCTCGCTGGCCGGTCAGTTGCCCGAGTACCTGATCAAGCAGTTGCGCGATTACAAATCGGGCAAGCGCCAAAACGCCATCATGTCCGGTTTTGCGGCGGCCATGACCGACCAAGACAAGATCGACGTTTCGCACTGGCTGGCCGTCCAGACGCCGGCTCCCAACTACGCCCGCGACCCCGAGCTGGTGCGCGCCGGTGAGCGCATTTGGCGCGGTGGCTTGGCCGATCGCAACATCGCTTCCTGCATGGCCTGCCACGGCCCCGGCGGGCGCGGTATGCCGGCCCTGTATCCGCGCTTGGCGGGGCAGCACGCCAAATACACCGCCGAGCAGATGCGCCAGTTCCGCACCGGTGCCCGAGGCAACAGCCCCGAAATGCACCGCATCGCCCGCCACATGACCGACCGCGAGATCGAGGCCGTGGCCGATTTCATCGCCGGCTTGCGTTGAGCCCTGCAGCGGTGCGCCTGAGACCCCTCTAAGTCCAGTGGCTATTGCTAAAAATATTAGCGGCCACTTATAGTCACCAGACAATCTCAGCAAGTTTTGGAACTTGTCGGCGGTCGGGCGCTCCAAAAGCCGATCTTTGTCACATCACACAATTGGCGCACAACAGATGAGTGTTTCTACCGCAGGTATTCAGCTTCAGCGCGGCTCTGAGGCGGTGCGACAGTTGGTTGAGCTGCTGTCTTCGATGCGCTTTGCCATCGCCTTGTTGACCATCATCAGCATCGCCTCGGTGATCGGCACCGTGATTCTTCAAAACGAGGACATCAACAGCTACATCAACCAGTTTGGTCCGTTCTGGTACCGTGTCTTTGAGGTCATGGGCCTGTACACGGTGTTCAGCGCCTGGTGGTTTGCGCTCATGCTGGCTTTTTTGGTGCTCAGCACCACCCTGTGCGTGCTGCGCACCTCGCCCAAGATGCTGGCCGACATCCGCCAGTTCAAAGAAAACATCCGCGAACAAAGCCTAAAGGCCTTCCCGTTGCGGGCGCAGGCTGTGCTCGCCGAAGGGTCTGAGGCGGCGGCGCAGCGCATCGGTCAGACGCTGCTGGCATCGGGCTGGAAGGTGCGCCTGCAGAGCCGCGAAACCCCCACTGGTAAAGGTTGGATGGTGGCGGCCAAGGCCGGCGCTTGGAACAAGCTTGGCTACATCCTCACCCACTCGGCCATCGTCGTGATCTGCGCCGGTGCGCTGCTCGACGGGCGCCTGATGGTGCAGATGCAGACCCTGTTTCTGGGCAAGACCGTATTCGAAGGCGGCGGCCTGATTTCCGAGGTGCCCGATGAGCACCGCCTGAGCGACTGGAATCCGAGCTTTCGTGGCAGCATCTTGGTCACCGAAGGGGCCGTCACCGGCACCGCCATCCTGCCGCAGCCGGGTGGGGTGCTGTTGCAAGAATTGCCGTTTCGCATCGAGCTGCTCGACTTCATCGTCGAATACCATGCAAACGGTCAGCCCAAGCTGTTCGCCAGCGAAATCCTGATCCACGACCTCTACACCGGCGAGGTCATCCCCAAGCGGGTGATGGTCAATCACCCGGCTTATCACCGGGGCGTCACCATCTTCCAGGCCAGTTACGACGACGGCGGCTCGTTGGTGCGCCTGCGTGGCTTGGCGATGGGCGATGGCGCGGCGCCGTTTGATATTTCGGGGCGCATCGGTCAGTCCACCACCTTGACCCGTGGCGGCGAGACCTTCACCCTCGAGTTCACCGACTTCAACCTCTACAACGTCGAGAATTTTACCAACACCCCCGGTGCGATGGCAGCGCAAGCGGGTGGCGGCGGTTTCAACTTGGGCAACGAAATCCAGCGTCGCCTCGGTTCGGCGCACCGCACCGTGGGCGAGTTCGACTTGCGCAACGTTGGCCCCAGCGTCACCTACAAGCTGCGCGACGCGGCCGGGCAGGCGCGCGAGTTCCACAATTTCATGCTCCCGGTCGAGCTCGATGGCCAGCGCGTGTTCGTGCTCGGGGTGCGCGAAACCCAAGCCGAAGATTTCCGCTACCTGCGCATTCCGGTCGATGACCAAGACCAGGTGGATGGCTTCCTGCGCCTGCGCGCCGCGCTGGCCGACCCCGCCATGCGCAGCGAAGCGGTGCGCCGTTATGTGGCCGAGGCCGCTGCCGGCCAGCGCCCCGAGTTGCAGCAGGCGCTGACCATGTCGGCGCAACGCGCGCTCGACCTGTTCGCCGGCCAAGACCCTGAAATCGCCAACCTGCCGCAGCGCGACATGCCGGTGCTGGCGGGCTTGCAGGCGGTGTCGGCCTTCATGGAAGTCAATGTGCCCGAGGCCGAGCGCGAGCGCGCCGGTGATGTGCTGCTGCGCATCCTCAACGGCGGCCTGTTCGAACTCTACCAGCTCAGCCGCGAACAGGCGGGCTTGGCACCGGCCCCGCGCAACGAGCGCACGGCGGCCTTCATGACGCAGTCGGTGCTCAGCCTGAGCGACTCCTTCTTTTACCCGGCCCCCTTGACCTTCATGATGAGCGACTTTGAGCAGGTCGAGGCCAGCGTGTTCCAAGTGGCGCGCGCACCGGGGCGCAACATCGTCTATTTTGGCTGCCTGCTGCTGACCTTGGGCATGATCGCCATGCTCTATGTGCGCGAGCGCCGGGTCTGGGTCTGGCTGGCCCCCAAGCCCGATGGCGATGGTGTGGATGCCACGATGGCAATGTCGTCCAACCGCAAAATTTCCGATAACGACCGCGACTTCGTGTTGCTGCGGCAACACCTGCTCCTCCAACCCCCAAAGGCGAACGCATGAACGCTACCACGCACACCATCGACCTTAAAAAGTCCGATTCCTCGATGCGCATGAAGCCCAGTTTCTGGGCGGCACGCAGCGCGTGGGACTGGGTCTTTGCCGCCATGGTGTTGGTGGGCATGACCTACAACTATTTCCTGTTTCAAGAGCATTTGGATCAATACGAGATCTTTGTGCTGCTCATCACAACCCCGACTTGGATCGCCTTGGCCTGGTTCTGGCGCCCGATCAGCTACCTGAGTGTGGTGGTGGCTATCCTTTCGCTCACCGGCGTCTGGTTGTACCAAGTCGATGGGGTGGGCAACTACATGCGGGCCGAGGAGGTGTTCCTGCTCAAGTACCTGCTGGCCAGCCAGACCGCGGTGCTGCACATGTCGCTGCTGATCCTGCTGAGCACCTTTTTTTACTGGGTCGGCATGCTGACGCGCAGCAAGTCGGGGCCCGGTTTCGAGACCGTGGGGGCCAAACTGGCTTGGGCCGCTGTGACCATGGGGCTGGTGGCTTTCTTTGTGCGCTGGTACGAAACCTATCTGCACAACTCCGGCCTAGGCTACATCCCGTTCAGCAACCTGTATGAAGTGTTCATCATGTTCGGCTGGATGACCACGCTCTACATCCTCTACTACGAAGACCGCTACAACACGCGGCGCATCGGCGCTTTCTCGATGCTGGTGGTGAGCGCCTCGGTGGTGTTTCTGCTCTGGTACATGGTCACGCGCGAAGCGCACGAAATCCAGCCCCTGATCCCGGCGCTGCAAAGCTGGTGGATGAAGCTGCACGTGCCGACCAACTTTGTGAGTTACGGCACCTGGACCATCGCCGCCATGCTGGCTTTTGCCTACCTGCTCAAGCAAAGCACCTTCACCCTGCGCTGGTACACGCTGACCCCGGTCTGGCTGCTGGCCCTGCTGTTTTTTCTTGAGCCCTTCCTGTTTGGCGTCTATACGGTGGCACCTGGCGAGGTCAACTACGCCGCCGCTGCGGGCATGAGCGACTTTTGGGCGGTGTACGTGGGGGTGGCGATCCTGATCGTGGGTGCCATCATCTCTTTGCGCGACCGCATCGTCGACAAAATGCCCTCGCTCGAAGTGCTAGACGACATCATGTACAAGAACATCGCCATCGGGCTGGTGTTCTTTACCATCGCCACCATCCTGGGTGCGCTGTGGGCAGCCGAAGCCTGGGGTGCCTACTGGAGCTGGGACCCCAAAGAAACCTGGTCGCTGATTTCGTGGCTCACCTACGCCGCTTGGCTGCACATGCGGCTGGTCAACGGCCTGCGCGGCACCGTGGCGGCTTGGTGGGCGATTGGTGGCTTGGCGGTGACAACCTTCACCTTCCTCGGGGTCAACATCTTCTTGAGCGGCCTGCACAGCTACGGAGCGCTGTAAGCGCCGGCCTTCAAAACCCCAGCGGCGGCTCCAAGCCTAGGGAGTCGTCGGGGTTTTCGCGCTGGCGTATGAGTTGGGCGCTTTGGCCCGCCACCAGCACCTCGGCGGCGCGGCCGCGGCTGTTGTAGTTGCTGGCCATGCTCATGCAATAGGCACCGGCCGAGCACACCGCCAGCCAGTCGCCTGTGCGCACCGCCAGCGTGCGCTCGCGCCCGATCCAGTCGCCGCTCTCGCACACCGGGCCCACCACCTCGTATTGCACGGGTGTGGCGTCGGTGTCCAGTTGCAGCGGCACGATGGCGTGGTAGGCTTGGTACAGGGCCGGGCGCGGCAGGTCGTTCATGGCCGCATCGATGATCAAAAAGTTCTTCTCGGCCCCCGGCTTTTGGTACAGCACCTCGGTCAGGCAGACCCCGGCGTTGCCCACCAGCGAGCGCCCGGGTTCGAGCAGCAGCCGGTGCCGGCAGCCACGCGCATCGAGGCGTTGCAGCACCTGGGCCAGCAGACGGTCGGCGGCCGGCGGGGTTTCGTCTAGGTAGGTGATCCCTAAGCCACCGCCCAAGTCGATGTGCTCCAGCGCAATGCCTTCTTGCTCCAGCGCCTGCACCAGGTCGAGCACCCGCTCCAGCGCGTCGAGGTAGGGCGCGCTGTCGGTGATCTGGGAGCCGATGTGGCAGTCTATCCCCAGCACACGCAGCCCCGGCAACGCGGCGGCGCGGCGGTAGGCGGCCAGCGCCTGCTCGTGCGCGATGCCAAATTTATTGGCCTTGAGGCCAGTAGAAATGTAGGGGTGGGTGCGCGCATCCACATCCGGGTTCACGCGCAGGCTGACCGGGGCCTGCCGCCCCAGCGCCAGCGCTTCGTGGTTCAAGACCTCGAGCTCGGCCAGGCTCTCCACGTTGAAGCAGCCGATGCCCGCTTGCAGCGCCTGGCGCATCTCAAGCCGGCTTTTGCCTACGCCAGAAAAAACGATATGGCCAGGGTCCACACCGCTGCGCAGCGCGCGCACCAGTTCGCCACCCGAAACGATATCCAAGCCGCAACCGGCTTGGACCAAGGTTTGCAGCAAGCCCAAGGTGGAATTGGCCTTCATGGCATAGCAGATCAGCGTATCGCGCCCGGCCAAGCCGCGCTGGTAGGCCGCCAGCGCATCGAGCAGGGCGGCTTGGGAGTAGACGAACAGCGGGGTGCCGTGCTGCCTCGCCAAATCGGCAAGCGCAAGGCCTTCGGCCATCAGATGGCCGTCGGCATAGTGAAAAAAAGGAGATCCCGGCACCAAGGGTGCCGCAGGGCAGGAAGCGGGCATGAGGGGTTTCGAGTATGAAAGTGGGTGCGCTTTGGCTGCAGCGCTTAGGAGCTGGTGGCCGCAACGCTTGCACTGGGCAGGAAAAGCGGGCCTTTTTGTCCGCATCCCGCCAGGCTCAGCGAGACCATCAACAGGCAAACCGCCAGACCCAGCAGACGCACGCCAGCTTTTTCGGCCCCACGTGAAACCCGTGCGGCAGGTGGTGTCACCCCTGCGCGGGAAAGTGGCTTCAAGCCTACAATGCCGACTGAATTATGCATGGCTCAATTGTAATGAACGATACCGAGTATTTGAATCGCGCCGAGGCGCTGCTGCAAGCGGTCGAGCGCTGCTGCGACCGCATCAACGACGAATCCGAGGTGGACATCGACAACCAGCGCGTCGGCTCGATGGTGACGCTGGTGTTTCGTGACGGCAGCCAGATCGTCATCAACCTGCAAAAACCGCTGCACGAGGTTTGGATGGCGGCGCGCAGCGGCGGCACCCACTACCGCTTCGACGGCCAACACTGGCTCGACACCAAGGGGGCGGGCGAATTTTTTGAGCGCCTTTCGCAAGAGGCCAGCGCGCAAGCACGGGCCGGGCTGCGCTTTAGTTCGGGCGCGTAAACAGGTCTAGGATGTTGCGTCGGTCCTCGGCAGCCATGGGCGGGGCCACTTCAATGGATCCGTCTGTGGTGACTTCTTCGGTGGCCATGCCCAGCGTGGCCACGCCTTGCCCCGGGGCAAATTCCTCGTAGTACCACTCCCCCCCAGCCACCATCAACCCAGCAGGAGCGCTGGGCTGTTGCACCGGTACGCCGGCCAGTGCCTCACGCATGAAGTCGATCCAAATCGGCAGCGCCAGCGATCCGCCGGTGGCGTTGCGGCCCAGGTTGCGCGGGTTGTCGTGCCCCATCCAAGCCACCGCCGACAAGGTGGGGTGAAAGCCAGCAAACCAAACGTCAACCGCGTCGTTGGTGGTGCCGGTTTTGCCGTAGAGGTCGGGGCGGCGCAGGGTGGATTGCACCCGTGCCGCCGTGCCGCTGCGGGTGATTTCGCCCATCAGTTGGGTCATGACAAAGGCATTGCGCTCAGGGATCACACGCTGCGCGGTGGCCAGCGACTGCGGAGTCGCTTGCATCAGCACCCGGCCTTGGTGGTCGGTGATGCGCGTGATGAGTTGCGGCGGGGTGTAAAAGCCACCGTTGGCAAACACGCCGTAGGCGCTGGCCAATTGCAGCGGTGTGACGCTGCCGGCGCCCAGCGCCATGGCCAGAAAAGGCGGATGCTTTTCGGCCTCAAAGCCAAAGCGGGTCAGCCACTGCTGGGCGTTGCTGGGGCCAACCGCCTTGAGCACGCTGATGGAGGGTATGTTGCGCGAGCGTGCCAAGGCGGTGCGCACGGTCATGGGGCCTTCGAACTGGCCGTCGTAGTTGCGCGGCTCCCAAGCCCGGCCCCCGGTGATGGCTGCGCCAAAAAACAAGGGCGCGTCGTTGACCAAGGTCGAGGCCATGACGCCGTGCTCCAGCGCCGCCGAGTAAATAAAGGGCTTGATGCTGGAGCCGGCCTGGCGCTGTGCCTGGACGACGCGGTTGAACTGGTTGCGCTCAAAATCAAAGCCGCCAACCAAGGCCCGGATTTCCCCGTTGCGCGGGTCCATGGCCACAAAAGCGGCTTCGACCACGGGTTTTTGGGTGATGGCCCAGCGCTGCTGGGCGTCGCGCACCAGCCGCACCACGGCACCCGGGCGCAAGGCCAGGTGGGGCGGTGCATTCGCAGCCAGCCCCGAGCGCACCGAGTCCAGGCCTGTGCCGGTGATCTCGATCGGTTCTGCCTCGCCGCGGCTGAGCAGCACGCGGCGTGCGCTGGCTTCGAGCACCACAGCGGTAAAAAAACCGTTGTCGTCGGGGATGGCGGTGAGCGCAGCGTCGATGGCGCCTTCGCGGGCAGCGGCATCGGCAGGGAGTTCGATGAAGCGCTCGGGGCCGCGGTAGTGCTGGCGCCGCTCAAAATTGATCACGCCTTGGCGCACGGCGCGCACCGCTGCGCGTTGCTGATCGGCGTCGATGGTGGTGTGAACGCGCAGGCCGCGTTCGTAGGCCGCCTGCCCGTATTGGGCAAAAACCTGCTGGCGCACCATTTCGGCCACGTGGGTGGCGTTGATGAACTGCTCTGGGTCGATGCGGCGCAGTTGCAGCGGCTCCACGCGCGCCGCTTGCGCCTGTTCGGCGTTGATAAAGCCGTTGGCCAACATCTGATCGATGATGTGCAGCTGACGAATGCGGGCACGGCGCGGGTTGCTGATCGGGTTGAAGGCCGAAGGCGCCTTGGGCAGGCCCGCCAGCATGGCGGCTTCGGCCACCGTGAGCTGGTCGAGGGACTTGCCGAAGTAGGTTTGCGCGGCCGCCGCAAAGCCAAAGGAGCGGTGCCCAAGGAAAATCTGGTTCATGTAGATTTCCAAGATCTCTTCCTTGCTCAGCAGGCGCTCGAGCTTAAAGGTCAGCAGCACCTCGTAGAACTTGCGCAAAAAGGTGCGGTCCTTGGTCAGGAACATGTTGCGCGCCACCTGCATGGTGATGGTCGAGGCGCCTTGGCTGAGTGGGTCGAACACGTTGGCCAGCGCGGCGCGCGCCACCCCACGAAAATCCACCCCACCGTGCTCAAAGAAGCGCTCGTCTTCGATCGCCAGCACGGCGTGGATCATCAGCGGCGGGATATCGGCGTAGGGTATGAGGTTGCGCCGCTCCTCGCCAAACTCCCCGATCAGTTCCCCCCCCCTGGCATAGACGCGCAAGGGCAGGTTGGGGCGGTAGTCGCTCAGGCTGGTGACATCGGGCAGCTTGGGGTAGGCCAAGGCAATGGCAACGCCCAGCACCAAAACGCCCGACAGCGCGGCCACCGCCGCAGCGATGAAGGCGGTGGTGGCGATCGACTGGAGGCGGCGCGCCAAGTTGCGTGGCTTGGAGCCGGCAGAAGCGGCCCGACTGGTGTCGGTCGCAGGGTCGCGAGGCGAAGAGGCGGGCATGAATTCCTTTGCAGCAGCGCAACGATTATAAAAAAATAGCGCCGGTCGTGTGGCTGACCGCGCAGGAGTCTGTGAAAGTTTGTAAACTTGCCAACCTTGGGGGATGAAATCACACCATATTTTTTCATCGGCCGCCCCCTGCGGGCCGCCTAACGCGGCGTCTTGCTGATAGGATTGATACGTGCAAGTTTCTTGCATCCAACTTCAACTGCACGTGGGGGTAATTTGGTCTCTCTAGCAACGCTACTTCGTCGGGAACCGGCGCCTATGCTGGGCATCGACGTCAGCACGACTTCACTCAAGCTGGTCGAGTTGCAACGCGACCACTCGGGTCAGTGGGAGCTGCTGCACTGCGCCATGGAGCCGTTGGAGCCGGGTTGGATCAAGGACGGCAACATCGAGCAGTTCGATGAGCTGTCCGGTGCCCTCAAGCGCTTGGTCAAAAAAACAGGCAGCAAAACCCGCAACGTCGCCTTGGCCTTGCCCAGTTCGGCGGTGATCACCAAGAAAATCAACTTGCCTGCGGGCTTGAGTGAGGCCGAGCTCGAACTGCAAGTCGAGTCCGAGGCGGCGCAGTACATCCCATTTCCGTTGGCCGAAGTGAGCCTCGATTTTTGCGTCGTCGGCCCGGCGCCCAATCTGCCCGATTTTGTCGAGGTGTTGCTGGTGGCCTCGCGCAAAGAGAAGGTCTCGGACCGGCAGGGTTTGGCCGAAGCCGCCGGTTTGCAGCCGGTGGTGCTGGATGTGGAGTCCTTCGCCTCTCGGTTGGCGGCGGCACGCGTCATCGAGGCGCTGCCCAACCGTGGCCGCAACATGCTCATTGCCTTGTTCGAGCTGGGCTCCAAAAACTCGGCCTTGCAGGTGATCCGCAACGAGGAAATGATCTATGAGCGCGACCAAAATTTTGGTGGCAGCCAGTTGACGGCCTTGGTGGCGCGCCATTATTCGCTTTCACTCGAAGAGGCTGAAAACAAGAAAAGATCCGGCACACTGGGGCCTGACTACCGCGAGGCCGTTCTTGCGCCCTACTTGAGCCATCTGGGGCAAGACATCGGTCGCGCCTTGCAGTTCTTTTTTACCAGCACCCCGCACAACAAGGTCGATCATGTGTTGCTCTCGGGTGGGGCGGCTGCTCTGCCGGGCTTGGAGGTGGCGGTGATGAATCAGACCTCCTTCCCGTGCAAGGTCGTCAACCCCTTTGAGGGCATGGTCATGTCGGCCTCGGTGGCGTCGATCAAGGGGCTCGACAGCGGCACCTCGTTCTTGGTTGCGACCGGCTTGGCCATGCGCAGGTACTCCCTATGATTGCCATCAATTTATTGCCACACCGCGAACTCGCTCGCAAGCAAAAGCGCGAGCGGTTTTTCCTCAACCTCGGGCTCGCAGTGGGGGTGGGGCTGGTGGCGGCGGCGCTGGTCTATGGTTTTTACCAGGTGCAGATCGAGGCCCAGCAGGGGCGCAACCAGTTCCTTCAAGCCGAGATTCAAAAGCTCGACCTGCAGATCCGCGATGTCGCCACCTTGCAGCAAGAACTCGACGCCCTCAAGTCGCGTCAGGCGGCGGTCGAGAGTTTGCAAGCCGGGCGCAACCTGCCGGTGCATTTGCTCGACGAAATGGTGCGTCAATTGCCCGAGGGGGTGCACCTGACGGCGCTGCGCCAAGAAGACAAGGCCATCACGCTCACCGGCGTGGCGCAGTCGCAAGAGCGGGTGTCGGAGCTGCTGCGCAACCTTGGCCATCGCAGCCCGTGGCTGACGCAGCCGCATCTGGTCGAGATCACCGCCGCGACGTTGACGCTGGGGCCGCGCGATCAGCGCCGCGTATTCAACTTTTCCATGCGCGTGACCCTTGCGCCCAACCCGCAACCCAACCCGCAAGGCCCGGCGCCAGCCCAGCCCGCAGCGCAGCCGGCGGCGCCCGCAGCGGGTGGTCGGGTTTGAGTGCCAGTACATTCGGGGCTTGAGTCGATCATGTCTAAAAAAACCAAATCCGCCGCATCGTTTGACTTTGCCCGTTGGCAGCAAGATGCGCGGGCCCAGTTCAGTGGGCTCGACCCCAACGACCCCTCGCGCTGGCCCGCTTTGCCGCGCCAACTGCTGTTGCTGGTGGTGGCGCTGGCGGTGCTGGTGGGCCTGTGGTATGCGGTGCTCAGTGGCATGCGCACCCAATTAGAGACCGAGCGCCAGCGCGAGTCGCAGTTGCGCACCGAGTTTACGAGCAAGGTGGCGCAGGCGGTCAATCTGGACGCACTGCGGGCGCAACTCGAACAGGTGCGCCAGTACGTCACTCAACTCGAGCGTCAGTTGCCCAGCCGGGCCGAGATGGACGCCTTGTTGTCTGACATCAACCAGGCCGGCATCGGGCGCGGCTTGCAGTTTGAGCTGTTTCGGCCCGGCCAGGTCGAGCTGCGCGACCACTACGCCGAGCTGCCAATCGCGGTGCGCGTGAGCGGCAGCTACCACGACATCGGCATGTTTGTCTCCGACGTGGCGCATTTGTCGCGCATCGTGACGCTCAATAACCTGTCCCTCGCACCGGCCGCCAACCGGCCCGACATGCTGACCTTGGACACCACCGCCAAAACCTTTCGCTACCTCGATCCCGAGGAGGTGTTGCAGCGTCAGCGCGAGCAGCAACAACAGCAGCAGGCAGCCCGGGGGCAGCGATGAACCGATCCGCAATTCCTACATGGGGCCTGCTGCTGGCAGCGGCCTTGGCGCTGACGGCCTGCGCCGATGGTGGCGACGATCTGTCGGGCTGGATGGAGCAGCAGCGGGCGGCCGCGCAACCCCGCGTGCCGCCGGTGCAAGCGCCGCAGCCCCATGTTCCGCAAGCCTACCAAGGCCTAGGTGCGGTCTCGCCCTTCAGCGCCGACAAGCTCACGGTGCTGCTGCGCGCCGAGGCCGCTTCGCCCATGGTTTCAGGTTTGCTGGCGGCCGAATTGCGCCGTCGCAAAGAGCCGCTGGAGGCGGTGCCGCTCGACACCATCACCATGGTGGGCTTGTTGCGGCGCGGCAACGAGACGGTGGCGCTGGTCCGATCCGAGGGCCTGATCCACCAGGTGCGGCGCGGCAACCACTTGGGGCAAAACTATGGCCGCATCACCGCCATCAGCGAAACCCAGATCACCCTGCGCGAAATCGCGCAAGACCCGATCGGTGAATGGGTCGAGCGCACCACCACATTGCAGTTGCAGGAAGGCACCGGCCAATGAATCCGACCCCACATACCACCCCAACCCTACGCACCTTGTCGCGCTTGGCCCGTTGCGCCTTGCTTGCCAGCACCTTTGTGCTGGCGGGTTGGGCGCAGGCGCAATTGGCCATCCAATCGTTGACGGTGGCGCCACAAGGAGGCGCCGAGCTCATACGCATCCAGACCAGCGAACCGCTGCGCCAGCTGCCGGCCGGCTTTAGCATGCAGGCACCGGCGCGCATCGCGCTCGACATTGCGGGAGCGAGCAACGCCACCGGCCAGAATCTGTTTGCGGTCAATCAGGGCAATGTGCGCTCCGCCAACGTGGTGCAGGCGGGGGACCGCACCCGCATCGTGCTCAATCTCAACCAAGCCGTTGGGTACGAGATGCGCATCGAAGGCAACACCTTGCTGGTGCAGTTGCAGCCGGGCGTGCAGGCGGCGCCGGTTGCCGGAGGTGCGCTGGGGGCGGCCTTTGCACAGGCAGCCCCTGCGCGCGCGCAGCCGCTGACCGACATCGATTTTCGCCGTGGCGAGCAAAACAGCGGCCGCGTGCTGGTGGAATTGCCCAGCAGCCAGACCGGGGTCGATATCCGCCAGCAGGGGCGCAACTTGGTGGTGGAGTTTCAGCAAAGCTCGCTGCCCGAAGGCCTGCGCCGCCGCCTCGACGTGAGCGACTTTGGCACGCCGGTGCAAACCGTCACCGCCACCCAAGTGGGCGACCGCGTGCGCTTGCTGGTCGAACCCACTGGCAACTGGGAGCACAGCGCATTTCAGACCGATAACCAGTTTGTGCTCGAAGTGCGCGAAGTGCGCCAAGCTGCCGACCCGGCTGCGCGTGATCGCACTTTCACGGGCGATAAAATTTCGCTCAACTTCCAGAACATTGAAGTGCGTGCGCTGCTGCAAGTGATTGCAGATTTCAGCAACTTCAACATCATCACCTCCGATACCGTGACGGGCAGCCTCACCATGCGCTTGCGCGATGTGCCGTGGGATCAGGCCCTTGACATCGTGTTGCAGGCCAAGAATCTGGGCATGCGAAGCACCGGCAACGTGATCTGGATTGCGCCCCGAACCGAAATCTTGGCCAAAGAGCGCGAAGTGCTCGAAGCCGCGCAGGCCATCCGTGGCTTGGAGCCGGTGCGCACCCAGAGTTTCAGGCTCAACTTTGCCCGTGCCCAAGAGGTGGCCGAGCACCTGACGACTGCGGTGGGCTCGGGCGAGAACGAGGTGCGCATTCTGAGCAGCCAGGGTTCGGTGTTTGCCGAGCCGCGCACGAACCAGTTGTTTGTCACCGACATTGCATCCAAGCTCGAAGAAATTCAGACCCTGATCCAGACCTTGGATGTGCCGATGCGCCAGGTGCTGATCGAGGCGCGCATCGTGGAGGCCGAAGACAGCTTTGGCCGCAACCTTGGGGTGCGCTTTGGCGGGCGCATCGCCGACCCGGTGATGTTGGCGCGTCACCGCGGCAACGAGTTGCAGACCACGCTTGGTTTTGGCTCGCTCGGCGCTACAGGGGCTGGCAACTCCAACGTGACCAACATCCCCACACCCACCATCGGTTCTGGCACGTTTGCCTTCTCGCTCTTCAATCCCAGCGTGACGCGGCTGTTGAACCTAGAAATCGAGGCCAGCGAATCCGACCGGCGCCTCAAGACCATCGCCAGCCCACGCGTGGTCACGGCCGACCAGCGCGAGGCCACCATTGAAGACGGGCGCAAAATCCCCTTCCTGCGCCGCGACGCCGATGGCAACACCACGATCGAGTTCATCGACGCCTCGCTCAAGCTGGTCGTCACGCCGCAAATTACCCCCGACGGCGACGTGATCATGCAGCTGCGCGTCAACAACGACACCCCGATCGTTTTCAACGGCCAAACGGCGGTGCAGACCAAGAGCGTGCAAACCCAGGTGCTGGTGGAAAACGGCGGCACGGTGGTGATCGGTGGCATCTACACCCAAGAGGAAACCAACAACCAGGCCAGGGTGCCGGTCTTGGGTGAGCTGCCGGTATTGGGTCACTTGTTTCGCAACAACCAAACCACAACCCGGCGCACCGAGTTGCTGGTGTTCATCACGCCTCGCGTGCTGACCGATATTGCTGCCCTGGGGCCCAGAAGGTAGGGCCTTTGATCATCCTCATCGGCCTGCCCGGATCGGGCAAATCCACGGTTGGGCGCTTGCTGGCGCGGCGGCTGCAACTGCCTTTTGTGGATTCCGACAGCGCCATCGAGCAGCGCTTGGGTTGCAGCATCCGCGAGTTTTTCGAGCGCGAGGGCGAGGCCCGCTTTAGGGACGAGGAGCAGGCGCTGATCGATGAGCTGACGCAGGCCGCCCCTTGCGTGCTGTCCACCGGTGGGGGTGCGGTGCTGCGGCCGGCCAACCGGCAGTGCCTGCGCGAGCGCGGCCGCGTCTTTTATTTGCGCTCCAGCCCCGAAGAGGTGTTTCGCCGGGTGCAGCACGACCGCAGCCGGCCGCTGCTGCAAGTGGCCGACCCACTGCAAAAATTGCGCGAGTTGTACGCCCAACGCGACCCGCTCTACCGCGAGACCGCGCACCATGTGGTCGAGACCGGCCGGCCCTCGGTGGCGTCGCTGGTCAACTGGATTGCCGCCCAACTGGAGCTGCAACGCGCCGCCCCCAAGCCCATACACACATCCGAGGCTTCGCTGTGACCATCTCCCTACAAATTGAGCTCGGTGCGCGCAGCTACCCAATTCTGATCGGCGCCGGCTTGCTCGACCACAGCGCCACTTGGGACGGCCTGCCGGCCGCCACGCAGGCGCTGATCGTGACCAACACCACGGTCGGTCCGCTGTATGCCGCTCGGCTGCAACAAGCCTTGGCCGGGCGTTTTGGCCAAGTCCACGTGCTGCAACTGCCCGACGGCGAGGGCTATAAAAGCTGGGATTCGCTGAATCAGGTCTTTGATGCCTTGCTCAGCCACGCCTGCGACCGCAAAACCATGCTGTTCGCTTTGGGTGGCGGCGTGGTGGGTGACCTGACGGGTTTTGCCGCCGCTTGCTACATGCGCGGCGTGCCCTTCGTGCAAGTGCCCACCACCTTGTTGGCGCAGGTGGATTCGTCGGTGGGCGGTAAAACCGCCATCAACCACCCGCTGGGCAAAAACATGATCGGGGCTTTTTACCAGCCCCTGCGCGTGGTCTGCGACCTCGACACCTTGCGCACCCTGCCGGCGCGCGAAATCAGCGCCGGGCTGGCCGAAGTCATCAAATACGGCCCGATCTGCGACCTGGCTTTCCTCGATTGGATCGACAGCAACCTGGAGGCGCTGCGCCGCCTCGACCCCGCCGCCCTGGCCTATGCGGTGCGGCGCAGTTGCGAAATCAAGGCCGCCGTGGTGGGGCAAGACGAGCGCGAAACGGGGCTGCGCGCCATCCTCAATTTTGGCCACACCTTTGGCCACGCCATCGAGGCCGGACTGGGCTACGGCCAGTGGCTGCACGGCGAGGCGGTGGGTTGCGGCATGGTGCTGGCGGCGCGGCTGTCGCAGCGGCTGGGCCTGTTGTCGGCGCAGCGGGTGCAGCACTTGAGCGACCTCATTGGCCGTGCCGGGCTCCCCGTGCGGGCCCCGAGGCTGGAGCCAGACCCAGTGGCCAACGCCAGCCGGTACTTGGATTTGATGCGCATCGACAAAAAATCCGAGGCTGGCCAGCTTCGTTTCGTGCTGGTCGATGATGCCGGAGCGCCACACCTGCAGCCGGTGCCCGATGCCCTGGTGCGCGAAGTGATCGAGGCTGGCTGTGCCTGATACCGATCCAAGCCGCCCCTTGGCCGTCCCCGGTTTGCCACCCCAAGTGGCCTTGCAGCCCTATGCCTGCTGGCCCGAGCGCAGCCGTGGCCGCCGCTACCCACAGCCCGTGGCCCCGACGCGCAACGAATTCCAGCGCGACCGCGACCGCGTCATCCACAGCAGCGCTTTTAGGCGCCTGGTCTATAAAACCCAGGTGTTCCTCAACCACGAGGGCGACTTGTTTCGCACCCGCCTGACGCACTCGCTCGAAGTGGCGCAGCTGGGGCGCAGCATCGCGCGCAGCCTGGGGCTGCACGAGGATTTGGTGGAAGCGATCGCGCTCGCGCACGACCTGGGCCACACCCCGTTCGGTCACGCGGGGCAAGACGCGCTCAACGCCTGTTTGCACCAACTGCCGCCCGACCCCGAGCAGCCGCACGATGCGCCCACCTCCCATGAACCCGATGGGGGCTTTGAGCACAACCTGCAAAGCCTGCGCGTGGTCGATGAGTTGGAGCAGCGCTACCCCGAGCACGACGGCATCAACCTGTGCTTCGAGACCCGCGAGGGCATACTCAAACACTGCTCGCGCGCCAATGCGCTCTGGCTCGAAGCGCGCGAACCGGGCGGGGTAGGGCAGCGCTTCCTGAGCGGCCAGTCGCCCTCGCTGGAGGCGCAACTGGCCAACCTAGCCGACGAGATCGCCTACAACGCGCACGACATCGACGACGGCGTGCGCTCTGGCCTGTTGCGTCTGGAGCAGCTCGAAGCGCTGGAGCTGTTTGAGCGCCAGCGCCGCGCCGTGTTGCAGGCCTACCCCGCGTTGGCGGGCAAGCGCTTGCTCTACGAGTCGATCCGGCGCATGCTCACCGAGCAGGTCTACGATGTGATCGAGGCCAGCGGCAGCGCCATCCTGCAGGCTGGTGTGCAGTCGGTCGACGAGGTTCGGCGCAGCCCGGTGCTGTTGGGTTTTTCGGCCCCGATGCGCGAGCAAGCCAGCGCCCTAAAGCGCTTTTTGATGCTCAACCTGTACCGCCACCCGCAGGTGATGGAGCAAACCGGGCGCGCGCGCCAGGTGGTGACCGAGTTGTACCTGATCTACCACGAGGCGCCCGAAGAACTGCCCGCGCTCGCCGACGGTGCCGCACCCCTGAGCCTGCGCCGCCGCGTGGCCGATCACATTGCCGGCATGACCGACCGCTACGCCCTGCGCGAACACCAGCGGCTGACCGGCCAGAGCCTGTTCGAAGCCTGAGCCGCTGACCGATGGCGCGCCAACCCCGACTCAGCGTACCGGGCTTGCCGCATCTGCTGATCTGGCGCGGCCATCAGGGCGTTGATCTGTTCCCGCAAGCTGCTGATCGACTGGATTTTTTGCAACTGCTGGCGGATGGTGTGCGTGCGCAGCCGCTGCACTGGCACGGCTACGTGCTGCTGGCGCAGCAGGTGCGGCTGCTGCTGACGCCGCTGGCCGAGGGGGCTGTGTCGCGTGCCATGCAAGCGCTCGGGCGCAGTTATGTGCGCCGCTACAACCTGCGCCACGGGCATGTGGGCACGCTGTGGGAGGGGCGTTTTCGGGGCACGGTGTTGCAGCCCGAAACCGAGCTGCTGCCGGCGCTGTTGAGCCTGGACACGCAGCCGGTGCGGCTGGGCTTGGCGCGCACGGCAGCCGAGTACGCCTGGAGCAGCCACGGCCATTACGCAGGCCTGCGCCACGAGCCCGCTCTGAGCGTTCCGGCGGCCTATTGGCAATTGGGCAACACCCCGTTTGAGCGCGAGGCCGCCTACGCGGCGCTGGCGGCGCGGGGCCTGAGCGAGGCAGCGCAGCAGCGGCTGGAGCAGGCCGCGCTCAAGGGCTGGGCGCTCGGCAGCCCGGATTTTGTGGCGCAGTTGCAACAGCTTACCGAGCGGCGGCTGCAGCCCGTGCGGCGCGGGCGGCCGCGGCTGGGTTGAGCGCTGGCTCGACTCGTTTAATCTGACCCTATTTGTTGCATGGATGCATTTTTGGTTTGATAAATGGGTTCTGACCCCATTTATTGGCCTAGGCAAGCGCGGCCACTTCGGCTAAGCTAGCACTCCTTTTCCACCGCATCAGGAGCCGGCCGTGACGCCATCCCTAGAAATCGATCAGTTGCGCCAACATGGCTTGTACGACCCGGCGCACGAGCACGACGCCTGCGGCGTGGGCTTTGTGGCCCACATCAAAGGCCACAAGAGCCATGCCGTGGTGCAGCAGGGCCTGCAGATTCTGGCCAACCTCGACCACCGCGGCGCCGTGGGGGCCGACGAACTGATGGGCGACGGCGCCGGCATTTTGCTGCAACTGCCCGATGCGCTGTACCGCGCCGAGATGGCGCGCCTGGGCTGCACCCTGCCGCCGCCGGGCGAGTATGGCGTGGGCCTGATCTTTTTGCCCAAGGAGCACGCCAGCCGCCTGGCCTGTGAGCAAGAGCTCGAGCGCGCCATCAAGGCCGAAGGCCAGGTGCTGCTGGGCTGGCGCGATGTGCCGGTCAACCGCACCATGCCGATGTCGCCCACGGTGCGCCAGACCGAGCCGGTGATCCGCCAGGTCTTTATCGGGCGCGGCGCCGACGTGATCGTGCAAGACGCGCTCGAGCGCAAGCTCTACGTGATCCGCAAGACCGCCAGCGCCCACGTCCAGGCGCTCGGGCTCAAGCACGGCAAGGAATACTACGTGCCCAGCATGAGCAGCCGCACCGTGGTCTACAAGGGCCTGCTGCTGGCCAACCAGGTGGGCGACTACTACCTCGACCTGCAAGACCCGCGCTGCGTCTCGGCGCTGGCCTTGGTGCACCAGCGCTTTTCCACCAACACCTTCCCCGAGTGGCCGCTGGCGCACCCCTACCGCTACGTGGCGCACAACGGCGAGATCAACACCGTCAAGGGCAACTACAACTGGATGCGCGCGCGCGAGGGCGTGATGAGCTCGCCGGTGCTGGGCGCCGACCTCAAAAAGCTGTACCCGATCAGCTTTGCCGGCCAGTCCGACACCGCCACCTTCGACAACTGCCTCGAACTGCTGAGCATGGCCGGCTACCCGCTGGCGCAGGCGGTGATGATGATGATCCCCGAGCCGTGGGAGCAGCACACGCTGATGGACGCGCGCCGGCGTGCCTTCTACGAGTACCACGCCGCCATGCTGGAGCCGTGGGACGGCCCGGCCTCGATCGTCTTTACCGACGGGCGCCAGATCGGGGCCACGCTGGACCGCAATGGCCTGCGCCCCTCGCGCTACTGCGTCACCGACGACGATTTCGTGGTCATGGGCTCCGAGTCCGGCGTGCTGCCCATCCCCGAGAGCAAGATCGTGCGCAAATGGCGCTTGCAGCCGGGCAAGATGTTCCTGATCGACTTGGAGCAAGGCCGCCTGATCGACGACGAGGAAATCAAGGCCAGCCTGGCCTACAGCAAGCCCTACCAGCAGTGGATCGAGAACCTGCGCATCCGCCTCGACGACGTGACGCACCCGGAAGCGGGCAGCGCCGAGGGCCGCCAGGTGCTGAGCGAGGAGTCGGCCCGCGCCGCGCTCGACAGCCCGGACGCCGCGCTGCTCGACCAGCAGCAGGCCTTTGGCATGACGCAAGAGGACATCAAGTTCCTCATGGCCCCGATGGCGCTCAACGCCGAAGAGGGCATAGGCTCGATGGGCAACGACAGCCCGCTGGCGGTGCTCTCAAACAAAAACAAGCCGCTCTACAACTACTTCAAGCAGTTGTTCGCGCAAGTCACGAACCCGCCGATCGACCCGATCCGCGAGGCGATCGTGATGTCGCTGGTGAGCTTCATCGGCCCCAAACCCAATCTGCTCGACATCAACCAGGTCAATCCGCCGCTGCGCCTCGAAGTCGGGCAGCCAATCCTGAACCCGGCCGACATGGCCAAGCTGCGCGAGATCGCCACCCGCACCGGCGGCAAGTTCAAGAGCAGCACCATCGACATCTGCTACCCCGTGGCCTGGGGCAAAGAGGGGGTGGAGGCCAAGCTGGCTTCGCTGTGCGCCGAAGCGGTGGATGCGATCAAGGGCGGCAGCAACATCCTGATTTTGAGCGACCGCGGCGTGAGCGCGCAGCAAGTGCCCATTCCGGCCTTGCTGGCGCTCTCGGCGGTGCACCAGCACCTGGTGCGCACGGGGCTGCGCACCAGCACCGGTCTGGTGGTGGAAACCGGCTCGGCGCGCGAGGTGCACCACTTTGCGCTGCTGGCGGGCTACGGTGCCGAAGCGGTGCACCCGTGGCTGGCGATGCAGACGCTGGCGGCCATCCACCAAGACCTCAGCGGCGATTTGTCGGCTGACAAAGCCATTTACAACTACGTCAAGGCGGTCGGCAAGGGCTTGTCGAAGATCATGTCCAAAATGGGCGTGAGCACCTACATGAGCTACTGCGGGGCGCAGTTGTTCGAGGCCATCGGGCTCAACAGCGCCACGGTGGACCAGTACTTTGCCGGCACCCCGACCCGGGTTGAGGGCATCGGGGTGTTCGAGATCGCCGAAGAGGCTATACGCACCCACCGCGCCGCCTTTGGCAGCGACCCGTTGCTGGCGCAGATGCTCGACGCGGGCGGCGAATACGCCTGGCGCGCGCGCGGCGAAGAGCATATGTGGACGCCCGATGCCATTGCCAAGCTGCAGCACGCCACCCGCAGCAACCACTTTGGCACCTACAAAGAGTACGCGCAGCTCATCAACGACCAGACCCGGCGCCACCTGACGCTGCGCGGCCTGTTCGAGTTCAAGGTCGATCCGGCGCGCGCCATCGCGCTCGACGAGGTGGAGCCGGCCAGCGCGATCGTCAAGCGCTTTGCCAGCGGGGCCATGTCGCTGGGTTCAATCAGCACCGAGGCCCACGCCACGCTGGCGGTGGCCATGAACCGCTTGGGCGGCAAGAGCAACACCGGCGAGGGCGGTGAAGACCCGGCGCGCTACCGCAACGAGCTCAAAGGCATCCCGATCCAGGCCGGGCAGACGCTGGCCTCGGTGATCGGTGCCGACAAGGTGCAAGCCGACGTCCCGCTGCAAGCGGGCGATAGCCTGCGCTCCAAAATCAAGCAGGTGGCCTCGGGGCGCTTTGGCGTTACGGCCGAGTACCTGGTGAGCGCCGACCAGATCCAGATCAAGATGGCGCAGGGGGCCAAGCCGGGCGAGGGCGGGCAGTTGCCGGGCGGCAAGGTGTCGGAGTACATCGGCTTTTTGCGCCACTCGGTGCCCGGCGTGGGGCTCATCAGCCCGCCGCCGCACCACGACATCTACTCGATCGAAGACCTGGCGCAGCTCATCCACGACCTGAAAAACGTGAATCCGCGCGCCGACATCTCGGTCAAGCTGGTGTCTGAAGTGGGGGTGGGAACCATCGCCGCCGGGGTCGCCAAAGCCAAGGCCGACCACCTGGTGATCGCTGGCCACGACGGCGGCACCGGAGCCTCGCCTTGGTCCTCCATCAAGCACGCCGGTTCGCCATGGGAGATCGGGCTGGCCGAAACCCAGCAGACGCTGGTGCTGAACCGCTTGCGCGGGCGCATCCGGGTGCAGGTCGATGGGCAGATCAAGACCGGCCGCGACGTGGTGGTGGGGGCGCTGCTGGGGGCGGACGAGTTCGGCTTTGCCACCGCGCCGCTGGTGGTGGAGGGCTGCATCATGATGCGCAAATGCCACCTCAACACCTGCCCGGTGGGCGTGGCGACGCAAGACCCGCTGCTGCGCGCCAAGTTTGCCGGCCAGCCCGAGCACGTGGTGAATTACTTTTTCTTCGTGGCCGAAGAGGTGCGCCAGATCATGGCGCAGCTCGGGGTGCGCCGCTTCGATGAGCTGGTGGGCCGCGCCGACTTGCTCGACACCCGGCGCGGGCTGGAGCACTGGAAGGTGCAGGGGCTGGACTTTTCGCGCCTCTTTTACCAGCCAGCGCTGCCGGCCACGGTGGCGCGCCGGCACGAGGGCACGCAAGACCACGGTTTGGGGGCGGCGCTGGATGTGCGGCTGATCGAAAAATCGCGCCCGGCCATCGAGCGTGGCGAAAAAGTGCACTTCATTGAGAGCGCGCGCAATGTCAACCGCACCGTGGGGGCGATGCTCTCGGGGGCCGTGACGCGCCAGCACCCGCAAGGGCTGCCCGATGACACCATCCGCATCCAGTTTGAGGGCACCGGCGGCCAGTCGTTCGGGGCCTTTGCCTGCCGCGGCATGACGCTCTACCTAATCGGCGACGCCAACGACTACACCGGCAAGGGCCTCTCGGGCGGGCGCATCGTGGTGCGCCCGAGCATCGAGTTTCGTGGCGACGCGGCGCACAACACCATCGTGGGCAACACCGTGCTGTACGGGGCCACCAGCGGCGAGGCCTTTTTGCGCGGCGTGGCGGGCGAGCGCTTTGCGGTGCGCCTGTCGGGGGCCACGGCGGTGGTGGAGGGCACCGGCGACCACGGCTGCGAATACATGACCGGCGGCACCGTGGTGGTGCTGGGCCAGACCGGGCGCAACTTTGCCGCTGGCATGAGCGGCGGCGTGGCCTATGTGCTCGATGAAGACGGGCTGTTTGCCCAGCGCTGCAACAGCGCCATGGTGCGGCTCGAGCGCGTGCTCAGCACCGCCGAACAAACGGCGGCCAGCGCACCGGGCACCTGGCACCGAGGCCAGAGCGACGAGGCGCAGTTGCGCAGCCTGATCGAGGCGCACCTGCGCTGGACCGGTTCGGCCAAGGCGCGCCAGGTGCTGGACCACTGGGCCGAGAGCCGTGCCAAGTTCGTCAAGGTCATGCCCACCGAGTACCAGCGCGCCCTGGGCGAGCTGCATGCCCGCAGCGTGGCCGCCAGCGCCCCCGTGGCCGTAGGCGTTTGAGCCACAACCCGCATTCAAGGAACTGCCATCATGGGAAAAATCACCGGCTTCATGGAGTTTGAGCGCCTCGAAGAGGGCTACAAACCGGTGCCAGAGCGCCTGACGCACTACAAGGAATTTGTCATCGGCCTAGACGCTGCGCAGGCGCGCCAGCAAGGGGCGCGTTGCATGGACTGCGGCACCCCCTTTTGCAACAACGGTTGCCCGGTCAACAACGTGATTCCGGATTTCAACGATCTGGTCTATCGCAACGACTGGAAGAACGCCAGCCTGGTGTTGCACAGCACCAACAACTTCCCCGAGTTCACCGGCCGCATCTGCCCAGCCCCGTGCGAAAGCGCCTGCACCCTGTACGTCAACGGCGACGCGGTGGGAATCAAGGCCATCGAGCACGCCATCATCGACCGCGCCTGGGAGCAGGGCTGGGTGCAGCCACAACCGGCGGCGCGCTCCAGCGGCAAGTCGGTGGCCATCGTCGGCTCCGGCCCGGCCGGTCTGGCGGCGGCGCAGCAGCTTGCGCGCGCGGGCCACGCCGTCACGGTGTTCGAGAAAAACGAGCGCGTCGGCGGCCTGCTGCGCTACGGCATCCCCGATTTCAAACTGGAAAAGTCGCACATCGAGCGCCGCGTGGCGCAACTGCAGGCGGAAGGGGTGCGCTTCGAGACCGGGGTGCTGGTCGGCGCCCTGCCCACTGAAGGGCCGGGGGCCAAGGTGCAAAACGAGGCCAAGCGCAACATCGCCGCCGCGCAGTTGCAAGCCGAGTTCGACGCCGTGCTGCTGTGCGGCGGCAGCGAGCAGAGCCGCGACCTGCCGGTGCCGGGGCGCGAGCTCGACGGCGTGCATTTTGCGATGGAGTTTTTGCCGCAGCAAAACAAGGTCAACGCCGGCGACAAGCTGAAAAAGCAAATCCGCGCCGAGGGCAAGCACGTGATCGTCATAGGCGGGGGCGACACCGGGAGCGACTGCGTGGGCACCAGCCGCCGCCACGGTGCCGCCAGCGTGACCCAGTTTGAGGTGCTGCCCATGCCGCCCGAGCAGGAAGACCGCAGCCTCAGCTGGCCCTATTGGCCGATCAAGCTGCGCACCAGTTCCAGCCACCAGGAGGGCTGCGAGCGCGCCTTCGCCATTTCGACCAAGGCCTTTACCGGCAGCAAGGGCAAGCTCACGGGCCTGACCACGGTGCAAGTCGAGCTGCAGGGCGGCAAGCTGGTGGAGATCCCCGGCACCGAGCAGCAGCACCAGGCCGACTTGGTGCTGCTGGCCATGGGCTTTACGCACCCGCTGGCCACGGTGCTGCAGGCCTTTGGGGTCGAGCAGGACGCGCGCGGCAACGCCCGCGCCCACACCGAGGCCAACGGCGGCTACGCCACCAACGTGGCCAAGGTGTTTGCCGCGGGTGACATGCGGCGCGGCCAGTCGCTGGTGGTGTGGGCCATCCGCGAAGGGCGGCAGGCGGCGCGGGCAGTGGATGAATACCTGATGGGGCATTCGGAGTTACCGCGCTGAAAACCGCCCGATGCGCTTTGGAATGCCCTGTGGGCGGCGGGTTGGGCTGGGGCTTTCCCTTATGATGGCGGCTCTGGTGCCACACGGCCCACCCCTTGCATGAACCCCACCGCACAACCCCCCTTGGTGCAATTCAACGCGGTGCGCTTCGGCTACGCCGAGCGCCCCATCCTTGACGGCCTGACGCTGGCGCTGCCGCGTGGCCGCGTCACGGCGGTGCTGGGCGCATCGGGTGGCGGCAAAACCACGCTGCTGCGCCTGATCGGCGGCCAGCAGCGGGCGCAGTCGGGCCAGGTGCTGTTCGACGGCCAAGAGGTGGGCGCGCTGGGCAACGAGGCCCTGTACGCGGTGCGCCGGCGCATGGGCATGTTGTTCCAGTTCGGGGCCTTGTTCACCGACCTGAACGTGTTCGACAACGTGGCTTTTCCGCTGCGCGAGCAAACCCGCCTGTCTGAGGCGCTGATCCGCGACATCGTGCTCATGAAGCTCGACGCGGTGGGCTTGCGCGGCGCGCGCGCGCTCATGCCCGCCGAAATTTCGGGCGGCATGGCGCGCCGGGTGGCGCTGGCGCGCGCGATTGCGCTCGACCCCGAGCTGGTGCTCTACGACGAGCCCTTTGCCGGGTTGGACCCGATCTCGCTCGGCACCATTGCGCGCCTGGTGCGCCAGCTCAACGACGCCATGGGCCTGACCAGTGTGTTGGTTTCGCACGACGTGCACGAAACGCTGGCCATTGCCGACCACGTGGTGGTGCTGGCCAACGGCCGGGTGGCGGCGCAGGGCAGCCCGCAGCAGGTGCGCCAGAGCAGCGACCCGCTGGTGCACCAGTTCATCCACGCCGAGCCCGAGGGGCCGGTGCATTTTCACTATCCGGCGGCCTCGGTGGCCGAGGATTTCGGCCTAGGGGCACGGCCATGACGCACAAAGCGCTGTCGCAAATCGGCTTGTCGGTGCGCCTGTGGCTGGCTAGCCTAGGCTTTGGCGCGCGCTTGTTGTTGCGCCTGTTTACCCTGCTGCCCACGGTGCTGCGCCGCTACACGCTGCTGCGCGACCAAATCCATTTTCTGGGCAACTACTCGCTGGCCATCATCGGCGTCTCGGGGCTGTTCGTGGGCTTTGTGCTGGCGCTGCAGGGCTACTACATTTTGAACCAGTTCGGCTCCACTGAGGTGCTGGGGCTGCTGGTGGCGCTGAGCCTGATCCGCGAGCTCGGGCCGGTGATCGGGGCGCTGCTGTTTGCCGGCCGCGCCGGCACCTCGCTCACGGCCGAAATCGGCCTCATGAAGGCGGGCGAGCAGTTGAGCGCCATGGAGATGATGGCGGTCGATCCAATTGCGCGCATTTTGGCGCCGCGCTTTTGGGCCGGGGTGATCGTGCTGCCGGTGCTGGTGATGGTTTTTAGCGCGGTCGGCATTTTGGGCGGCTGGCTGGTGGGCGTGCCGCTGCTGGGCGTAGATGGCTCGGCCTACTGGGGCCAGATGCAGGCCGGGGTCGATGTCTGGGCCGATGTGGGCAACAGCCTGGTCAAAGGGCTGGTGTTTGGTGTGGCGGTGACGTTCATCGCGCTGCTGCAGGGCTATTTGGCCACGCCCACGCCCGAAGGGGTGGCGCGCGCCACCACGCGCACCGTGGTAATGGCTTCGTTGGCGGTGCTGGGGCTGGACTTCGTCCTGACGGCGCTGATGTTTGGCGTGTGAGGGATAAGCAAATGCAAAGCTCGGTCAAGGATGTGTGGGTGGGTTTGTTCGTGCTGCTGGGGGCGCTGGCGCTGCTGTTTTTGTCGCTGCAAGCGGCCAATTTGTTGCAGATCAGTTGGCAGCCCACCTACCAGGTGACGGCGCGCTTTGACAACATCGGCGGCCTGCGCGCCGGGGCCACGGTGCGCAGCGCCGGGGTGCCGGTGGGGCGGGTGCAAGCCATCACCTTCAACGACCAGACTTTTCAGGCCGACGTGACCTTGGTGCTGGAAAAACGCTATGCTTTTCCGCGCGACAGCTCGTTCCAGATCCTCACCAGCGGCCTGCTGGGTGAGCAGTACGTGGGCATCGTGCCCGGCGGGGCCGACGAAAACCTGGCCGACGGGGCCACCATCACGCTGACGCAGTCGGCCATCGTGCTGGAAAACCTGATCGGACAGTTTTTGTTCAACCGCGCCGCCGAGCCGGACGCCGCTGCGGGTGGTGGAGAAGCCGGTGCGGGCGCGCAATAGCCGGCACTGCATTTGAAGCAAGCCAAAAGGGATAAACAATGACATCTGTGACACACCCAACCGGGGCGGCTGCGCCCCACATGACTGGCCACGGTTCAGCCCGCTTGGCTTCCATCCGCCTAGGTGCCCCAGCCGCCGTGCTGGCGCTGCTGTTGCTCAGTGGCTGCGCCACCGGGCCCGATGCCAACCCCCAAGACCCGCTGGAGCCGCTGAACCGCAAGGTGCAGCGCTTCAACGACGGCGTGGACCGCACCATCGCGCGCCCGCTGGCGGTGGCCTACCGCGACACCGTGCCCGCGCCGCTGCGCACCGGGGTCAACAATTTTTTCAACAACCTGAGCGATTTCTGGTCCTTCGTCAACGCCAGCTTGCAGGCGCGCCCGCAAGAGGCGGTGGAAAACTTCACCCGCTTCAAGGTCAACACCTACTTCGGTTTTGGCGGCGTGCTCGACGTGGCCACCGAAATGGGCATCGAGCGCACCCCGCTCGACTTTGGCCACACCCTGGGCCGCTGGGGCGCGCCGCCCGGGCCTTATCTGGTGCTGCCGCTGCTGGGCCCCTCCACCGTGCGCGACACCGTGGGGCGGGTGGTCGATCAAAACGCCGACCCGATCGGCAGCGTAGAGCCCAGCGCCGACCGCGCCGCGCTCACGGTGTTGCAAATCACCGACAACCGCGCCGATCTGCTGCCCGCCACCGACATGGTGGACCGCATCGCGCTGGACCGCTACAGCTTCATCCGCGATGCCTTTTTGCAACGCCGTGCGGCGCAAATCCACACCGAGGAGTTCCCAGACGAGGAGGCGGCGCAGGCCGCACCCGCTCCATCGGTTCCATCGGCTCCGGCACCGGGTGCTGCGCCGTAACAGATGCAAGCGAATGCAAAGGCTGCGCCCGCAACCCGTTTGGTGCGGCCTAGGCACTGCACAATACCAGCTATGAAACACGCCAATTTTTTGATCGCCCAGCCCTCCGCTTCGCGCCGCGTCGCCTTGCTCAGCTTGGGCGCGCTCGCAACCCTCGGAATTGCGGGCACGGCCCTGCTGACACCCACCCGGGTGGCGGCGCAAACCCTAGAAGCCCCCGATGCGCTGATCATGCGCGTGGGTTCCGAGGTGATCCGCCAGATCCAGGCCGACCCGGTGTTGCGCGGCGGTGACATCGACCGCATCATGGTGTTGATCGATGGCCTGCTGATGCCGCACGTCAACTTCGGCCGCATGACCGCCTCGGCGGTGGGGCGTTTCTGGCGCCAGGCCACGCCCGAGCAACGCACCCGGCTGCAAGACGAGTTCAAGCTGCTGTTGGTGCGCACCTACTCGGGCGCTCTGAGCCACTTGACCGACCAGGTGCTGGTGCTGCGCCCGAGCCGCTTCACGGCGCAAGACACCGAGGTGGTGGTGCGCACCGAACTGCGTGGGCGCAGCGAACCGATCCAGATCGACTACCGGCTCGAACGCACCCCGCAAGGCTGGAAGGTGTTCGACTTCAATGTCATGGGCATCTGGCTGGTGGACACCTATCGCAACCAGTTCACGACCGAGATCAACGCGCGCGGCATCAACGGCCTGATCGCTTCGTTGGCCGAACGCAACCGCGCCGGTGCGGCGGCGGCGCGCTCTTGAGCCAGCGCCCCATGAGCGCTGCCTCGACGACCTCCCTGGCACTGGCCGCCGCCTTGCCCGCCCTGCCCGAGCGCCTCACGCACGAGCAGGCCGACGCCTACGTTCAGCGCTGCCAAGCGGCCATCGAGGGCGGCCGCGCGACCGATCCCGGTGCAGCGTGGCCGCTCGATGCCAGCGCCTTGCAGCACTTCGATTCCTCGGCGCTGGCCGCGCTGCTGGCGGTGTCGCGCCTGCTGCAAGCGCGCGGCGGCCGCTTGCAGGTGCAGCACATGCCGCTGCGCTTGCGCGAGCTGGCGGCCCTGTACGGGGTGAGCGAATTGCTGGCGGCGTAAAATCGCCGGTTTAGCCGCGACGCCCTATGCCCTCAACCCCCGTCGCCCCTGCCGCCGTTTCGTTTCAGCAGGTCTCCAAGGTCTATCGCAGCGCCGGCGCTGAGCTGCGGGCGCTCGACCGGGTGACTTTCGACATCGCGCCGGGCGAGTTTTTTGGCCTGCTCGGCCCCAACGGCGCCGGCAAAACCACCCTGATCAGCATTTTGGCCGGCCTCGCGCAAGCCAGCAGCGGGCGCGTGAGCGTGCTGGGTTCCGACGTGGTCACCGACTACGCGCAGGCGCGGCGCAAACTCGGCGTGGTGCCGCAGGAGCTGGTGTTCGACCCTTTCTTCACCGTGCGCGAGGCGCTGCGCTTTCAGTCGGGCTACTTTGGCATCCGCGGCAACGACGGCTGGATCGACGAGCTGCTAGCCGGCCTTGGGCTGTCCGACAAGGCCGGCGCCAATATGCGCCAGCTCTCCGGCGGCATGAAGCGGCGCATGCTGGTGGCACAGGCGCTGGTGCACCGCCCGCCGGTGATCGTGCTCGACGAGCCCACCGCGGGGGTCGATGTGGAGCTGCGCCAAACACTGTGGCAGTTCATCGCCGGGCTCAATCGCCAAGGCAGCACGGTGCTGCTCACCACCCACTACCTCGAAGAAGCCGAGGCGCTGTGCGGGCGCATCGCCATGCTCAAGCAGGGGCGGGTGATTGCATTGGAGCGCACCTCGACCTTGCTCAAACGCGCCAGCGCCAAGGTGTTGCGCTTCAAGACCGACCAAGCCCTGCCCGCGGCGCTGGCGGCGCAGGCGCGCGTGACTGGGCGCATCGTGCAGTTGCCGCTGCCCGATGTGGCGGCGCTGGAGCGCACCCTGGCCGATTTGCGCGCGGCCGGCTTGCAGCCCGAAGACATAGAAATCAGCCAGGCCGATTTGGAAGACGTGTTCCTCGACCTGATGCGCGACGCACCCGACCCGAACACCGCCCGGCCCGCACCGGCTCAGCCGCTGGAGGAGCTGGCATGAGCGGCTGGCAAACCCTGTTCTACAAAGAGGTGCTGCGCTTTTGGAAGGTGGGCTTCCAGACCGTGGCGGCGCCGGTGGTCACGGCCTTGCTGTATCTGCTGATCTTTGGCCACGTGCTGCAAGACCGCGTGCAGGTGTTTGATGGCGTGGCCTACACCAGCTTTTTGCTGCCCGGCCTGATCATGATGAGCGTGTTGCAAAACGCCTTTGCCAACAGCTCGTCGAGCCTGATCCAGAGCAAGGTGATGGGCAACCTGGTGTTCGTGCTGCTCACGCCGCTGTCGCACTGGGCCTGGTTCGTGGCCTACGTGGGCTCATCGATCGTGCGCGGGCTGGCGGTGGGCTTGTGCGTCTGGCTGGTGACGGTCTGGTTCGTTGGCTTTTACATGGTCTATCCGCTTTGGATTTTGGTGTTTGCCGTGCTCGGGGCTGGTCTGCTGGGGGCGCTGGGCGTGATCGCCGGGCTGTGGGCCGACAAATTTGACCAGATGGCCGCGTTTCAAAACTTCCTCATCCTGCCCGCCACCTTTTTGAGCGGCGTGTTCTACTCCATCCACTCGCTGCCGCCGTTTTGGCAGTTCGTCAGCCACCTGAACCCGTTTTTCTACATGATCGACGGCTTTCGCTACGGCTTTATCGGCCAAGGCGATGTGTCGCCGTGGCTTTCGCTGGCGGTGCTCGGGGCCGCTTGGGTAGTCGTGGGTGGGCTGGCCCTGCACCTGCTCAAAAGCGGCTACAAACTCAGGCATTGAATCGCTGCCTCCCTGCGCTGGCACCGACCTTTAGGCACAAGCACTTTGATCACACCATGACCGCGCAAGAACTGCAAACCCTCATCGCCGCCCACCTCGACTGCCTGCACCTCGAGGTGAACGGCGACGGCCGCCACTGGTACGCCGTGGTGGTTTCGCCCGCCTTTGAGGGCAAGCGCCTGATCGCGCGCCACCAGATGGTCTATGCCGCGATGGGCGAGCGCATCCGGCGCGACGAGGTGCACGCGCTCTCGATGCAAACGCACACCCCGGCCGAATGGTCGGCGCGCCAAGCCAACCCGGCTTAATCGACTGCGCGCGGCCAGCCCCACCCAGGCGCTCCCCCAACCCTCCACCGCCCACCCCCACCCATGGACAAACTGCGCATTCAAGGCGGCCAGCGCCTGCACGGCGAGGTGCCGATCTCGGGCGCCAAAAACGCCGCCCTGCCCGAGCTCTGCGCCACCTTGCTCACCGACGAGCCGGTGACGCTGCGCAACGTGCCGCGCCTGCGCGACGTGGCCACCATGCGCCGCCTGCTGGAACACATGGGCGTGCAGGTGCAGACCCACGGCGAGCGCGGCGGCCTGACGCTGCACGCCGGCGCGGCGCTCGAGCCGCTGGCCCCCTACGAGCTGGTCAAGACCATGCGCGCCTCGGTGCTGGTGCTCGGGCCGCTGTTGGCGCGGCTGGGGCGGGCGCGGGTGTCGCTGCCGGGCGGTTGCGCCATCGGCTCGCGCCCGGTCGATCAGCACATCAAGGGCTTGCAGGCCATGGGGGCGCAGATCGCCATCGAGCACGGCTACATGGTGGCGCAGCTGGCACCGGGCCAGAGCCGGCTGCGCGGCGCGCGCATCGCCACCGACATGATCACCGTCACCGGCACCGAAAACTTCCTCATGGCTGCCACCTTGGCCGAGGGCGAAACCGTGCTCGAAAACGCCGCCCAAGAGCCCGAAGTCACCGATCTGGCCGAGCTGCTGATCGCCATGGGGGCGCAGATCGAGGGCCACGGCAGCAGCCGCATCCGCATCCAGGGCGTGGAGCGCCTGCACGGGGCCGAGCACGCGGTGGTGGCCGACCGCATCGAGGCCGGTACCTTTTTGTGCGCCGTGGCCGCTTGCGGCGGTGCCGTGCACCTGCGCCACGCCCGCGGCGAGCACCTCGAGGCGCTGATCGAAAAGCTGCGCGAGGCCGGGGTGTCGGTGCAAGCCAGCGTCGACGGCTTGCAGGTGCAGTCGCCCGGCGCGGCGCTGCTGCGCGCTCAGAGCTTTCGCACCACCGAATACCCGGGCTTCCCGACCGACATGCAGGCCCAGTTCATGGCCCTCAACGCCGTGGCGCAGGGCAGCAGCAGCGTCACCGAAACCATTTTCGAGAACCGCTTCATGCATGTGCACGAGTTGCAGCGGCTCGGGGCCAAAATCCGCATCGACGGCCGGCTGGCGCTGATCGAAGGGCTGGGCGGCAGCGGCGCGCACCTGTCGGGCGCCACCGTCATGGCCACCGACTTGCGAGCCTCCGCCAGCTTGGTCATCGCCGGGCTGGTGGCCGAGGGCGAAACCGTGGTCGATCGCATCTACCACCTAGACCGCGGCTACGATCAGATGGAGCTCAAACTGCGCGCCCTGGGCGCCCAAATCGAGAGGATCGCATGAGTGCCGACCGCATCACGCTGGCCCTGTCCAAAGGCCGCATCTACGACGAAACCCTGCCGCTGCTGCAAGCCGCCGGCATCGAGGTACTGGAGCACCCCGAGCGCTCGCGCAAGCTGATCCTGCCAACCAACCACCCGGCGCTGAATGTGGTGCTGGTGCGCGCCTCCGACGTGCCCACCTACGTGCAGTACGGCGGCGCCGACTTGGGCGTGTGCGGCAAAGACACGCTGCTCGAACACGAGGCCGAGTGGGGCGGGGCGGCCAACGTCGGGCTGTATCAGCCGCTCGATCTGCAGATCGCGCGCTGCCGCATGAGCGTGGCGGTGCGCGCCGATTTCGACTACGTGCGCGCCGTGCGCCAAGGCGCGCGCATCCGCGTGGCCACCAAATACGTGGCGATCGCGCGCGAGTTTTTTGCCAGCAAAGGCGTGCACGTCGATCTGATCAAGCTCTACGGCAGCATGGAACTGGCGCCCCTGACCGGGCTCGCCGACGCCATCGTCGATCTGGTCTCGACCGGCAACACGCTCAAGGCCAACCAGCTGGTGGAGGTCGAGCGCATCATGGACATTTCCTCGCGCCTGGTGGTCAACCAGGGAGCGATCAAGGTCAAGCGCGCGCTGCTGCGGCCGCTGCTCGATGCCTTTGCGAAGGCGACAGCCCAAGACACCGCGCACGCCACCGCGCAAAGCTCCGCGACGGGGGTGCTTGCATGATGACCACGCCCGCCGCACCTGCTGCAAACACCACGCCTTTGCAAGCGCGCCCGCTGCGCCTAAGCACGCAGCAGCCCGACTTCGAGGCCCAGTTCGCCCAGCGCCAGCACTGGTCGGCCGAGGCCGACGCCGCCATCGAGCAGCGCGTGCAGGGTATCGTGGCCGACGTGCGCGCCCGCGGCGACGCCGCCGTGCTCGACTGCACGCGCCGCTTCGACCGCCTGCACGCCCCGAGCATGGCGGCGCTGGAGCTGCAGCCGTCGGAACTGCAAGCCGCCTTTGAGCAACTCCCCGCCGCCCAGCGCGAGGCGCTGCTGCAAGCGGCCGCGCGCGTGCGCCGCTACCACGAGGCCCAGTTGCAGGCCTGCGGCCAGAGCTGGAGCTACCGCGACGCCGACGGCAGCCTGCTGGGGCAAAAGGTCACGCCGCTGGAGCGCGTGGGCATCTACGTGCCCGGCGGCCGCGCCGCGTACCCGTCCTCGGTGCTGATGAACGCCATCCCGGCCCAAGTGGCCGGGGTGGCCGAAATCGTGATGGTGGTGCCCACGCCCGACGGCACCAAAAACCCGCTGGTGCTGGCCGCCGCCCACGTGGCCGGGGTCACGCGCGCCTTCACCATCGGCGGCGCGCAGGCGGTGGCGGCGCTGGCCTACGGCACCCAGAGCATCCCTAGGGTGGACAAGATCACCGGCCCCGGCAACGCCTACGTGGCCAGCGCCAAAAAGCACGTGTTCGGCCAGGTCGGCATCGACATGATCGCCGGCCCGAGCGAGATTCTGGTGCTGGCCGACGGCAGCACACCGCCCGACTGGGTGGCCATGGACTTGTTCAGCCAGGCCGAGCACGACGAGCTGGCGCAGTCGATCCTGCTCTGCCCCGACGCGGCTTATCTGGACGCGGTGCAGGCGGCGATCGATCGTCTGTTGCCCGAGATGCCGCGCGCCGCCATCATCGCTGCCAGCCTCAACGGCCGCGGCGCCCTGATCCAGACCCGCAGCCTCGAAGAAGCCTGCGCCATCAGCAACCGCATCGCGCCCGAGCACCTCGAGCTGGCCTGCCGCGAGCCGCAGCGCTGGGAGCCGCTGCTGCTGCACGCCGGTGCCATTTTCATGGGCGCCTACACCAGCGAAAGTCTGGGCGACTACTGCGCCGGCCCCAACCACGTGCTGCCCACGGCCGGCACGGCGCGCTTTTCCAGCCCGCTCGGGGTCTATGATTTTCAAAAACGCAGCAGCCTGATCGAGGTCAGCGCCGCCGGCGCGCAGACGCTGGGCCGCATCGCCAGCGTGCTGGCGCATGGCGAAGGCCTGCAGGCGCACGCGCTTGCAGCCGAGATGCGGATGCATCCGTCCACCAGTGGCTAAGGCGCCCAAGGGGCACCAGTCAAGCCGGCCAGCGCTGGTCGGCCCGGGTGCTTTGGGCCTCAAATGGCGCTGTGCTCGGCGCGCCACTGCGCCACCACCGCCTCGAGCTCGCAGGCGCGGCGCAAGGCGGTCACGCCCGCTGGCAAACGTGACGAGCGCAGCACCGGGGCGTTGCCGCCCACCCACAACGCCACCGTGCTGGGCAACTGCGCGCGCAACTGGCGCAAGGCGGGCAGCACCTCATTGGGCGGATGGTGCGAGCTAAAGCTCAAGGCCACGGCGTCGATCTGCAGCTGCTGTGCCGCCGCCAGCACCTCGAGCACCGGGGTATTGGGGCCCAGCGGTAAGCGCTGGCAGTGTTGCAGCGCCAGGAAACACTCGGCCATCAGCAACCCCAAGGCGTGGTGCTCGTTGGGCAAGGTGGTGAGCAACACCCGGGGCGGGGTGCCGCTGTGGCCTTGCTGATCGAGCTGCACCAGCGCCTGGCGCAGCACCGATTGCACGATCTCGCTGTGCAGGTGCTCTTGAAACACCGAAATGCGTTCGTCCAGCCACGCCTGCCCCACGGCCACGCTCAAGGGCACGATGAAATCTTCGATCGTCGACCCCAGCCCGTGGCGCAGCAGCTGCTCGTGCAGCCGCAGGCGCAGGGTCTCGGTTTGGTTGGCTTGCAGCGCGCTGAGCCACTGCTGGCACAGCACGGGCTCCAGCGCAGGGTGGGGTGAAGGGGGCTGGCCGGCGTGCTGCGCCTGCAACCGCTCCTGCAGGCGGGCTTGCAGCTCGGGCTCGGGCAGGGGCACCACCTGGTGCGGTCGCTGCCCGGCATCCAGCAGGCGCTTGATCAGGCGCAGGCGCTGCAGCTGGGCTTCGTCGTAGCGGCGTACGCCATTGGCGTCGCGGCTGGGGGTGGGAAAGCCGTAGCGGCGCTCCCAAACGCGCAGCGTGTCTTTGCCCAAGCCAGTCTCGCGCTCCATGTCTGCAATAGACAAAACGACCGAGGCAGGGGAGGGAGCAAGGCGTTTGAGCATCGATTGCGATCATGCCACAAAAGCCCGATGGATTGTGTTTCGTGGGCCAATCTATGCCAACTTTCTCTTTATTGTGTGCAGGTTATGTTTGTGCGCGGTGCTCGATCGAGGCTGCATCGGGGGTGTGACGCGGGCTTTGTCGGGCATTTTGTGGCCCTCGGTTGCAGACCAATCTTTTTTCGCGCATACTACGTTTGTCTAAGACAAAACAGAACCTGCTATGCCCTCTACCGACCAAACCAGCCATCAGCCCGCGCCTGCTGCCACTGCCTTGCGCGTGGCCGTGGTGGGTTCGGGCATCGCCGGGCTGGCGGCTGCCTATGCGCTGCGCACGCACGCCCACGTGACCCTGTTCGAGGCCGGGCCCTATTTTGGCGGCCACACCCACACCGTGGACGTGACCCTGCCCGGCCCCGATGGCGCCGCCTGCACGCATGGCGTCGATACCGGTTTTCTGGTCTACAACGAGCGCACCTACCCGCGCCTGATTGCCCTGCTGGCCGAGCTCGGGGTGCCGTCGGCGGCTTCGGATATGTCGTTTTCGGTGCAGGTGCCGCAGGGCGCGCGCTGGCTGGAGTGGAGCGGCACCGATTTGGGCACCGTGTTTGCGCAGCGGCGCAACCTGCTCGACCTTAGCTTTTGGGGCATGTTGCGCGACCTGCTGCGCTTCAACGCCCTGTGCACGCGGTTGGCGCAAAGCGGCGACCAAGCCGAGGCCATGCAGCAGTCCTTGCAGGATTTTTTGCAGCAGCACCGCTTTGGCGCCGCCTTTCGCGACTGGTACCTGCTGCCCATGCTGGGCTGTATCTGGAGCTGCCCCACCGACCAGATGCTGCAATTTCCCGTGGCCACCATGGTGCGCTTTTGCCACAACCACGGGCTGATTCAAATCCGCAACCGGCCGCAGTGGTTTACCGTGCGCGGCGGCGCGCGCCAGTATGTGCAAAAAATCGTCGCCAGCCTGCCCGATGCGCGCCTCAACGCCCCCGTGAAGCGCATCGAGCGCGACGAGCACGGCGCCTGGCTGCACAGCCCGGCCGGGGTCGAGCGCTTTGACCGCGTGGTGGTGGCCACCCACACCGACCAAGCGCTGGCGCTGCTCGATCAGCCCAGCGCCGCCGAACAAGCCGTGCTGGGCGCCATCCGCTACCAGCACAACCGCGCCGTGCTGCACACCGACACGGCGGTGCTGCCGCAGCAGCGCAGCGCCTGGGCAGCGTGGAACTACGAGCGCGCCGCCGACGCTGGCAGTGAAGCGGCCCGTGTTTGCTTGCACTACCTCATCAACCGCTTGCAGCCGCTGCCCTTTGCGCAGCCGGTGCTGGTGTCGCTCAACCCGGTGCGCGCCATCGATCCGGCCAAAGTCATCCGGCAGATCGACTACGCGCACCCGGTGTTTGACCAAGCCGCCATCGCCGCCCAGCGCCGCTTGGCCGACCTGCAGGGGCAGCAGCACACCTGGTTTTGTGGCGCTTGGGCCGGATACGGTTTTCACGAAGACGGGCTCAAATCCGGCCAAGCGGCGGCCCAAGCCCTGCTGCGCGCCGCCGCTTTTGTGCAAGGCGTGCCGCGGTCGGCGCAGCCGCGTGCTCCGGCGCAACCCAGCCCCGTGCTGCACGAGGTGCCGGCGTGAGCGCGGCGCCACAAGCCTACGTCGGCTTTGGCCAGGTGCGCCACACGCGCCTGCGCCCGCGGCGCAACGCCTTTGTCTATCCCACCTGCTTTTTGCTGCTGCCCATGCGCGACTTGGCGCTAGCCGCGCCGGCCTTGGCGCGCAACCGCTGGGCCCCGATCAGCTTTTACGACTGCGACCACGGCGACGGCCGCACCCCACAGCAGGGCGGGGCGCTGGCGTGGGTGGATGAGCTGCTGCGCGCACACGGCATCGACGACGCCGACGGCCAAATCTGGCTGCACTGCTACCCCAGGGTGTGGGGCCACACCTTCAAGCCGGTGAGCTTTTGGTACTGCGAGCGCGCCGACGGCAGCCTGCGCGCCGTGCTGGCCGAGGTCAACAACACCTTTGGCGAGCGCCACTGCTATTTGCTCGACCAGCCGCGCGAGGGGCAGGAATGCAGCGCGCGCAAGGTGTTTCATGTGTCGCCCTTTTGCCAGGTGCAGGGCCAGTACCGTTTTCGCTTCCTGCGCCGCCTGCACGGCGGGCAACCGCGCACGGTGGTGCGCATCGACCACGACGACGCCGCCGGCCCCTTGTTGCAGACCAGCGTCAGCGGCACCCTGCAAGCGCTCAACGCCGCCAGCCTGAACAAGGCGTTGTGGGCGCACCCGGCGCTGACGCTGCTGCTGCTGCTGCGCATCCATTGGCAGGCGCTCAAGCTCTGGCTCAAGCGCACCGGTTTCCAGCGCAAGCCCAAGCCGCCCAAAGCCTTTGTCAGCCAATGAAGCCTTGTCATCCTCATTTGCACCCTTTCTTGCACCCCTAGCCCCAGGAGCGTCTGCCATGAACACCCAATCGACCCCCTTTCAAGACCCGTCTGCCAGCACTTTGTCGGCGGCGTGGAGTGCTTGTGCAAGCAACACCGGTTGGCCCGGCGCGGCGAGTTCGGCTCCGGCGGCGAGCCAATCCCCAGCCAAGCGCCCGCCTTGGGCGGCACGCACCTTGCAGCGGCTGTTGCAGCAACTGGAGCACGGCCGGCTGGTGGTGCATTGGCCCAACGGGCAGTGCGCACACTACGGCCCGGGCTCGGAGCGCGAACCCACCGTGGAAGTTCGGTTACACGACTGGGGGGTGTGCGCCGCTGTGCTCAAGTCGGGCGACATCGGTTTTGGCGAGGCCTACTTGGCGGGCCAGTGGGACACGCCCGATTTGGCCGCCTTGCTGCGCCTGCTGCTGCGCAACCGCGCCGTGATCGAACGCCTAATCCACGGCCACTGGGCCGGGCGGCTGCTGCACCGGGTGCGGCACTGGTTCAACCGCAACACGCGCGCCAACAGCCGCAAAAACATCCAGGCCCATTACGACTTGGGCAACGATTTTTACCGCCTCTGGCTCGACGCCGGCATGAACTACTCCAGCGCCTGGTTCGAGGGCCAGCCCAGCGGCAACCTCGAGGCCGCCCAGCGCGCCAAGCTGCGCCGCGCCCTGCACATGGCCGGCTTGCAGCCGGATCGGCCGGGCCAGCGCGTGCTCGAAATCGGTTGCGGCTGGGGCGCGTTGGCCGAGCAGGCGGCGCACGAGTTTGGCGCCCACGTCACCGGCATCACCTTGTCGGACCAGCAACTGGCCTACGCGCAACAGCGCTTGCAGGCCCAAGGGCTGGCGCAGCAGGCCGATCTGCGGCTGCAAGACTACCGCGACCTGCGCCTAGGGGCCGACGCGGCGCCGTTCGATGCCATCTGCTCGATCGAAATGGTTGAAGCCGTGGGGCGCGCATACTGGCCCACCTACTTTGACGCCGTGGCGCGGTTGCTCAAGCGCGGCGGGCGCGCCTGCATTCAAAGCATCGTCATCCGCGACGAGCTCTACGGCGCCTACGTGTCCTCGACCGATTTCATTCAGCAGCACGTGTTCCCCGGTGGCTGCTTGCCCAGCGCCGCGGAGTTCAGGCGCCAAGCGGCGGCGGCGGGGCTGCGCGTGGTCGATGAGCTGGCTTTTGGCCCCGACTACGCCGAGACCTGCCGCCGCTGGCACCGCGCTTACTTGGCGCAGCGCGATACCGTGCGCGCGCAAGGCTTCGATGCCCGGTTCGAGCGCCTGTGGACCTTTTACCTCGCCTACTGCGAAGCCGGCTTCGATCAGGGCGATATCGACGTGATCCAGTTCACGCTGGAGCACACCCCATGAGCGCGCACTCTTCAAACCGCCTGCTGGCCCAGCCCCAACCGCTGGTGCCCGAGCAAAACCAGCGGCGCGCGCTCTTGCGCCAGCTGCTGCTGCCGGCTGCGGCGGCTGTGTGTGCCGGCAGCTGGAGCCGCGCGGCCTTGGCCCAAACCCAAGCCCCCCTGTCCAACGAACCACCAGCCGGCGAGCCCTCGCCCGTGCCGGGCTTGCGCTGGTCCGGGCAGGGCCTGTTGCGGGTCTGGGGCTTTGAGGTTTACCGGGCCCGGCTGTGGGTGGGGCCGCGCTTCAACCCCGCCGACCATGCCTCCGACGCGCTGGCGCTCGAGCTGGAGTATCTGCGCGCCTTCAGCGCCGCCTCGATCGCCAGCCGTTCGATCGAGGAGATGCGGCGCCAGCAGCCCATCGCCCCCGACCAAGGCGAGCGCTGGCAGCGCGCCTTGCAAGCCGTGCTGCCCGATGTGCGCGCCGGCGACCGCCTGCTGGGCCTGTACCGGCCGGGGCAAGCGGCCCAGTTTCGCCAGCCCAACCGGGCGCTGGGCGAAGTGCCCGACCCGCTGTTTGCACGGCTGTTTTTTGGCATCTGGCTGGCCCCGACCACATCCGAGCCCGGTTTGCGCGCCGCCTTGCTCGGCTTGCCGGCGCGCGGCTAAACACAGGCCACCGCCGTGCCACCTGCCGCCACGCCCGCGCTCAGCCAAGCCCCCCTTGCGGCCGACGCGCAGGCGGACGCCACGCCCGCAGCCCCCGCACCCCCCGATTTGCGCTGGCCGGGCACGCTGGCCTACGGCGCGCTGGGCTTTCCGCTGGCTTTTGTGGCGTTGCCGCTGTACGTGCTGTTGCCGCACCACTACGCCACCGAGTTTGGGGTGGCGCTGGCTACGCTGGGGGCGCTGCTGCTGGGTGCGCGCCTGTTCGACGCCTTGGTAGACCCGTGGCTGGGCCGCGCCAGCGACCGCCTCTACGCCCGCTCCCCCAAGGCGGTGCTGGGCACCGGGCTGGCGGCGGCGCTGCTGCTGGCGCTGGGCTTGACGGCGCTGTTTTTCCCGCCGGTGCGCGAACTGCAAGCCCTGCTGCTGTGGGCAGGGGGGGCGCTGGTGCTGTCGTACCTGGCGTTTAGCTGGCTGGGCATCTGCCACCAAGCCTGGGGGGCGCGGCTCGGGGGCGACGCCGCCACGCGCTCGCGCATCGTCGCCTGGCGCGAAGGGGCCGGGCTGTGCGGCGTGGTGACCGCATCGCTGCTGCCCACGCTGCTGGGCCTGCCGGTGATGGTGGCGGTGTTTGCCGTCGCGCTGGCCTTGGCCTGGTGCGCCTGGGCGCTGGCACCGCGGCCGCCGCTGGGCTGGCTGCGCCACAGCCCGGGTGCCGCCGAGCTTTGGCAGCCGTGGCGTCAGCCGGGCTTTAGGCGCCTGATGACGGTGTTCATCTTCAACGGCATTGCCAGCGCCATACCGGCCACGCTGCTGCTGTTTTTCATTCAAGACCGCTTGCAGCTCAGCGACGCCATGCAGCCGCTGTTTTTGGGCAGTTATTTTTTGGCGGCGGCGCTCGGCTTGCCGCTGTGGGTGCGGCTGGTGCGGCGCTGGGGCCTGGTGCGCACCTGGCTGGGCGCGATGGTCATGTCGGTGGCCGTGTTTGGCTGGGCGGCCACCCTAGGCGCGGGCGATTGGCAGGCGTTCTTGCTCATTTGCATCTTGTCTGGGGTGGCGCTGGGGGCCGACCTCACGCTGCCGCACGCCCTGCTGGCTGGCTTGATCCAGCGCCAAGGCGACCACGGCGCCCGCGAAGGGGCCTACTTTGGCTGGTGGAGCTTTGCCGCCAAACTCAATCTGGCGCTGGCCGCTGGCCTGGCGCTGCCGCTGCTGGGCTGGTGGGGCTACGCGCCGGGTGACAGCAGCGCCCAGGGTTTGCAAGCCCTCTCGTGGGCCTACGCGCTGCTGCCGTGCGCCCTCAAACTGGTGGCGGCTGCCTTGCTGTGGTTTTTTTGGCGCCGCGACCCCATGTTGCAACAAGCCTAAACGCATATGAATCCACCCATCAAAGATTGGCAAGGCCGCACCGTGTGGCTGGTTGGCGCTTCCAGCGGCATCGGGCGCGCACTGGCCAGTGCCTTGCATGCGCGCGGGGCGCGTGTGGTGCTGTCGGCGCGCCAGGCGCAGGCGCTGCAAGATTTCGTGGCCCAGCACCCCGGCAGCCTGGCTTTGCCGCTGGACGCCAGCGACCCGGACCAGGTGCGGCACGCGGCCCAAACGCTGCTGCAAGCCGGGCCGATCGACTTGGTGTGCTACCTCGCGGGCTACTATCAGCCCATGCGCGCCAGCGACTTTGATCTGGCGCAGGCGCTGCGCCACCAAGAGGTGAACCTGAGCGGGGCCTGGTATGTGCTCGATGCCCTGTTGCCGGCCCTGCTGGCGCGCCGCGCCGGGCACATCAGCTTGGTCAGCAGCGTGGCGGGTTTTCGTGGGCTGCCCAAGAGCCTGGCCTACGGCCCGACCAAGGCGGCGCTGATCAACCTGGCCGAAACCCTCTACCTCGACCTGCACCCCCAAGGGCTGGGCGTGAGCCTGATCAATCCCGGCTTCGTGGCCACCCCCATGACGGCGCAAAACGATTTCACCATGCCCGCGCTCATCACGCCCGAGCAGGCCGCAGCGGCCATATTGCAAGGCTGGGCCGCGGGCGACTTTCACATCCACTTCCCCAAGCGCTTCACGCGCCTGATGCAACTGCTGCGCCTGCTGCCCTACCGCTGGTATTTTGCGCTGGTGCGCCGCGGCACCGGCCTTTGACGCAAACCCAATCTATAGCCCGTCCCATCATGAACCCACACCAAAGCGCGGTGGCCGAACTGGTGCAGTTCTACCAGCAGCTCAGCCCCGCCAGCCTGGCCCAACTGGGCCGCCACTACGCGCCCGATGCGCGCTTCAAAGACCCCTTCCACGAGGTGCAGGGCGTGCCCGCCATCGAGGCCATTTTCCGGCACATGTTTGCGCGCTTGCAGCAGCCGCGCTTCGTCGTTACCGAATGCGTGGTGCAGGGTGACCAGGCTTTTTTGCTGTGGGATTTCGAGTTTCGCTTTGCCAGCCGGGGCCGCTCGGCCAGCGCGCCTGCCGTGCAAACCATACGCGGCTGCAGCCACTTGCGGCTCGATTCTGCGGGCCGCGTGCTGCTGCACCGCGACTACTGGGATGCCGCCGAAGAGCTCTATGCCAAGCTGCCTGTGCTGGGCGGCTTCATGCGCTGGCTGCAGCGCCGGTCGGCGGCCTAAGCCGCGCGCTTTGCAGCCCAAGCGGTGCGCGCATGGCCTACCACGTGCTCTGGTTCAAGCGCGATTTGCGCCTGCACGACCACGAAGCCCTGGTCCATGCGGCGCAATGTGCGGCTGCCGATGGCCAATCGGTGCTGTGCCTGTACGCGCTCGAACCCAGCCTGTGGGCGCAACCCGATGCCGCCGCCTTGCACTACACCTTTTTGCGCGAGTGCTTGCAAGACCTGCAAACCGATCTGCAAGCGCAAGGAGCGGCTTTGCTGTTGTGGGTGGGTGAGGTGTTGCCCGCGCTGGATTGGCTGCAGCAGCACGCGGGCGTAGCGGCCCTGCATTCGCACCAAGAAACCGGCAACGCGCACACCTACGCGCGCGATCGCGCCGTGGCGCGTTGGTGCCGCGCCCACCAGGTGCCGTGGCACGAGCAGGTGCAGTTTGGCGTGCTGCGCCCCCTGCGCCTGCGCAGCCAGTGGTTGCCGCACTGGCAAGCCCAGATGGCGCGACCCACCTTTGCGCAGCCCGCCCAGGTGCGCTGGGCCAGCGCCGGTGACCTCGCTCGTGGTGGCGTGGCGGCGGCACTAGCCGATCCCAGCAGCTTGGGGCCCGGCGCGCCCTGCGCCGTGTGGCAGGTGGCCGACTTGCCCCCCGCCAGTGCTCTGGGGCTGGACCCTTGGGTGGCACCGCTGCGCCAGCGCGGCGGACGCCAGCAGGCATTGCAAGACTGGGAGCGCTTTGCCCACAGCGGCTGTGCTGCCTACCGGGGCGGCATTTCCTCGCCCTTGAGCGCGCCCACGGCCTGTTCGCGCTTGTCGGCGCATTTGGCCTTGGGCGGCTTGAGCCTGCGCGAGGTGGTGCAAGCCACCCGCTCGCACATGGCCGACCCCGGCACTTCGGCGCGCCAGCGCCAGGGTTTGGCGGCTTTTTTGAGCCGGCTGCATTGGCACTGCCACTTCATACAAAAGCTCGAGAGCGAGCCCGCGCTGGAGCAAGCCAACCTGCACCGTGGCTACGACGGTTTGCGCGAGCCCGACTGGAACCCCGCGCATTTCGAGGCGCTGATGCAGGGCCGCACCGGTTGGCCGATGGTCGATGCCTGCGTGGCCATGCTGCGCCAGACCGGTTGGCTCAATTTTCGGATGCGCGCCATGCTGGTGTCGGTGGCGGCTTACCCCCTGTGGCTGCACTGGCGCGAAGTGGGGCTGTGGCTGGCGCGGCAGTTTTTGGATTACGAGCCCGGCATCCACTGGAGCCAAATGCAGATGCAAGCCGGCACCACCGGCATCAACACCACCCGCGTCTACAACCCGATCAAGCAGGCGCAAGACCACGATCCGCAAGGCCATTTTGTGCGGCACTGGTTGCCCGTCATGCGCCGTGTGCCCGATGCGTGGTTGTTCGAGCCCTGGCGCATGCCCGCCAGCGTGCAGGCGCACTGCGGGGTGCAAGTGGGCGTGGATCTGGCGCTGCCGCTGGTGGATTTGCAGGCGGCCACGCGCAGCGCCAAAGCGCGCCTGCACGCACGCCGCGCACAACCTGAGGTGCGCGCCGCCAAAGCCGCGATCGTGGAGCGACACGGCTCACGCAAAGCGCCGTTCGCGCGCAAGGGCAGCAGCCGCCCGGCCGATGCAGCAGCACCCAGCCGCGCTCCAGCTCCTCCAGCTAGCGGGCCGCAGCAGATGGCGCTGGATTTTTGAGGCTTGATCCATCCATGAAAATGCGCAAAAAATCCCAACTGCCGCAAAAAATCTGCGCCTGCTGCGGCCTGCCTTTTGTGTGGCGCAAAAAATGGGAGCGCGACTGGGAACAGGTGCGCTACTGCTCCGAGCGCTGCCGCCGCAGCCAGCCTGGTGCCCCTGCACGCCCTACAAGTGGCTAGACCCTCCAGCCACATGGCTCACCCATTGGCATAACCTGCCTGTTCCAATTCGACCCTGCATGCCACCGCACCCACTGTCCACCCCCAGCCCCACTTGCGCAAGGGCACCCGATGCCGCAACCCCGCTGCCCGCCGATGCGGCCCCAGCGCACACCCTGCGCCTGCTGCTGGGCGATCAACTCAACCCAGACCACGCTTGGTTTGGCCGCGTCGATGCGGGCGTGGTCTATGTGCTGCTCGAACTGCGCCAAGAAACCGACTACGTGCGGCACCACGCGCAAAAAATTCTGGCGATCTTTGCTGCCATGCGCCGCTTGGCGCAACACCTGGCCGCGCAAGGGCACCGGGTGCGCTATGTGGGCATCGACGCGCCCCTAGGCACGGGCAGCGCGGCCGGCCCTGCGGCCCAGCCCCAGCCCCAGCCCGGCAGCGGCACCGGGGTCCAGGCTTGGTGCCTGAGCGACTGCCTAACCTGGCTCTGCCAGCAGCACCAGGCCCGGGCCTTCGAGTACCAAGAGCCCGACGAGTGGCGCCTCGACCAGCAGTTGGCCACCTGGTGCGCGGGCTCTGGGCTGGCCACGCGCCGGGTTGGCAG